>DASZFS010000161.1:0-6834 GCA_035939575.1 Vicinamibacterales bacterium
CTTGCTGCTCGTGAAGTCCGTCAGCACCTGCAGGCTGGTATTGATGGACGCCACCGCGACCAGGTCGGCCGACGTCATCTGCTCGTCCACCCACTTCAAGGCGCCATCAATCGCCTTCTGGACATCGTCGGGCTCCATCGAACTGGTGTCGAACACGAGCGTGAGCAGCCGGTGCCCGGCGACCTCTTCGGAGGTGAGCGGGTGCGAGGGAAGATCGTTGGCCGGCGCGGCCGCGGGCGGGGCAGTCGCCGTCGGCGGCGGCAGCGTTGCCACGGCGCGCGCGCCGGAGGCGGCCGCGAGCGCGGTGGCATTCTCAACCATGGCGGCACCCGGCTTGATGTCCTCGAACGCAAACGACAGGACCGGCTGGCGTGCGCCGTCCTCGAGGAGCTCGAAGTCGTCAACCGTCAGCCCCCTGACGATCGCACCGCTCCGGTCGCGGACGACGACGTCGACGAGGACGAGGTTGACGCCGCTCTTGAAGACAGGTGCGGGCTGTGTCGGCTGCTGACCGATCAGCGTGGCGCTGGCGAGGAACAGCGGGGTCAGACCCCAGACGGCTCGATGCAGAAGAACGGACCCGTGTCGGCGGCCCATGATCAAAACCTCAACCGCGCAGTTACGGTGACCACCCGCATGGGCCTGGCGGAGAGCACCTGCCCGAACGTCGGGGAGTTGACGTTGGTGTCGACGGCCGCCCATTGGACCGAGTTGAGCAGGTTGAGGGCGTTGACCTGGAGCGTCAGGGAGCGATTGCCGCCGATGCGAAGATCGCGCTGGAACAGGCCGTTCAGCTGGTGCGCGCCTGGGCCGGTGATCATATTGCGCTGCGAGTCGCCAAACTGGCCCGGCGCGGGGGGCGAGAACGCCGTGATGTTGAAGAACTCGTCGACGGTCGGGTCCGTGAGCGCGATCGGGGCACCGTTGTAGTTGGCGCGCAGCGACCCGTTGACGCCTCGAAGAAGATCTGTCGCGGCGCCGAGCACGCGGGCCGTCAACGGCGTACCGGACTGGACCGTCAGGGTGAACTGCGCCGCCCATTCGCCGAACAACCCCGCGATCACGCCGCCGTTTCGGAGCCAGCGGCGATTCGGGCCCCAGGGCAGCTCGAAGTAGATATTGCCCGAGACCTGGTGTCGTCGATCGAAGCTCGACCGCGCGTACTCGGCCTCGAGGTCCTTGTCGTTCTGCGCCACGACGGCCCCGCCGGCGCCGAGCGAGGACGCGTTGTCCATGGCGCGCGCCAGCGTATAGGAGACGGCGCCCGAGTAGCCATCGGCGAGACGCCGCTGGATCTGAACGGTCCCGGCGTTCATGATCGAATGCCCGCCAGAGGATTCCCAGATAAACGGCTGCGCGCCGGCGATGAGCGCGCCACCGGGGCCCAGGGCTGGTGCGCGCAGGATGTCCAGATTCGTGCCTTTCACGCCTGTGTAGCCCCCTTGCACGACCCAGTTCTGCGTCAGGTTGTGCAAGAGCATCGCGTTCCACGTCTGAATCGTTCCGAGCGCGTAGTCCTTGTCGACGCCCCAGTTGTTCGTCGTAGCGTCGGTCGGCGTGAGCAGCGCCTCAGCCAGGGTCAGCGGCGCGTCGCCGGTTCCCGTGACCGTTGTGGTGTCGGCGAATGGCGGTTGGGCGACGAGCTCGCGCGCGATCGACGCGTACGTGCCGCTGTTGTACGTGATGCTGTACCCCCCGCGCAGGATCGTGCTCGGGCGCATGCGGTACGCGAAGCCGAGGCGCGGGCCCAGGTTGTTGACGTCTGTGTTCAGCAGGCCGGCCGGAAACGCTCCGGTGTAGGGTCCGATCGCGCCGGGCAAGACCGGCGACACGGCCGAGAGATCGGAGGCGGCGTCGAGATTCGCCATGTGACCGTTGACCTCGACGTACGGTCTCGCGAGCTCGTAGCGCAGGCCGAGGTTGAACGTGAGCTTCGCGCTCTTCTGCCAGTTGTCCTCGAAGTACGCGTCGAAGGCCCGCTGGCGCAGGCGACTGGTGCCACCGACCTGCAGCGTGGCCTGTTGCGGCAGCCCGAGCAGGAAGTCGGCGAAATCAGCACCCGTGGCGCCGGGCAGCTGCGTTCCGCCGGACGAATAGAGTCCGGTGAAGGTGAATGTCCCGCGCGCGTTTTGATTGATGTCCGCAACCGACGAATCGAGGCGCACATCTCCTCCCGCCCTCAAGCGATGGTGCTGGGTCGGGTGCACCCACGTATAACCGGTCGTGACGCGATTATCCGTTCGCTGAGTCGCGGACGCGCCCCTGACGCCGGTGAAGCCGGAGAACACAAGATTCGGGACGCCCCAGTTGAGCGGATCGGTCGCTGCTGTTCCCGGGTACTGGATGCCCGCCAGCCCCGCCACGTTGTCGGCGTTGGCGAACGCGTTGCCGCTCACGGCGCTGGTATGGGCGACGTTGACGTTGAAGATCTGGATCGACCGGCCGCGGACGACGTTCAGGGAGATCGGGGCGGCAATCGAAGTGTTGACCGTGGTGCCACCCAGATTGGGGAAGACGTTCAGCGCCTCTGTCTCATTGCGCCGGTACTGGAGCTGTCCGGTGAGGGTGATGTTCGTGCCGCGCCCGCCGCCGAATCGCCCACCGCCCTGGCCGCCGCCGCCAAAACCCCCGCCCCCGAAACCGCCACCACCGCCTCGGGCTCCCGCCCCACCACGCCCATTTTGCGCCACAGTGGGCGAGAGATTTTCAATCAATCGGAGACTGACCGCCTCTGACGAGGAATGAGCGGTGGTCGAGACGTGGTAGTTCCGCGTCGCGCCCGATAGATTGGGCGCCGGAATGTACGGGAGCAGTGCCGACGCCGTCGAGCTGATGCGGTTGGCTGGAATCTGATTGTTGGGAAATGCCTGCCCCGTCGCCGGATCGACGAGCGGGATCGAGCTCGACGAGAAATCACCGCTGCGCATCGCGTCGGTCGGCACCGTCGCGTACTGATCGAAGACGTTGTTCGCTTCGCTGCCGCTGTAGTTGACCTGAAAGCTGGTCCGGCGCTTCGTATTCGCGTAGAGTCCCGGAATCTTCAACGGACCGCCGAACGTGCCGCCGAAGTTGTTCTGCGCGAACTGCGGTTGCGTGGTTGGCACAGTGGAGCGCAATTGATAGGGCGGGCTGTTGAGCGCGGATCCGCCGAAGGTGTATGTCGCCGACCCGCTGTAGGGTGCCTGGCCTCGGCCGCCGCGGCCACCGAGGGCGAATCCCCCGCGGCCGCCGTTGCCCCCAGGGCCCCCCGGGCCGCCGCCCGGCCCGAACGGTCCGCCGCGCCCGCCACCGAATGCGCCTGGACCGCCGCCGTCCTGAGGTCCGAAGCCTGGCGCGAATTGTCCGGTCGCCGGATCGAACTGCCCGGCGTTGATCGCCTGCAGCCGGCCGCCCATCTGGCCGCGATCGAGACTGGCGGCGTTGCCGCTTCCCGTGATCGCAATCGCATCGGCCTGCGCCGTCTGTGCCGAGAATCCCGGCGGCAGAAGCCGCGTCACTTCCTCTGAATCCGGTGGCGCGGCTTCGAGCGCGGCAGCTCCCGCCGCGTCCGACTGAACGTTCAGTGCTTGAAAACGTTGCGAAGGCTGTCGAGTCTGTCCCCGGCCACCTCCACCGGTGGAAGGTGCGGACGCGGCTGGCGGTGTGGCTGACGGTGCTGACGAGGCTGAAGGTGCTGACGAGGCCGAAGGTGCTGGCGATGCTGATGGTGCTGATAGGGTAACGGGGGCTGCCGCTTGACGGGGGGCCAGTGCGAGCTGGAAGTCGAGCGTTTGATCGCAGGGCGGCGCGCTGAGGGTCAGGTCGCGCGCGGCGCCGGTGAACCCGATGAGGTCTACCGATAAACGATACGTCGCGTCCGGCGCGAACAGGATGGTGTACGTGCCATCGACATCGGTCGACGTGGCGACGCGAATGGCCTCGCCGACGCGCACGACGACCGACGCACCGGGAAGCAGGGACTCGCCACTTCTGACGCGTCCCACGACGCGGCATCGCGCCGGTGCTGTGGCCGCCGGCGGCTGCGTCGCTTGGGCGCGCGCGCCGACGGCGAACGCGGCGAACGTCGACCAGCCGAGGGTCACCCAGGGAATTGCGGCGCGAACCTCCATCTCCTAACCCTACGCCCCTTTCACAACAAGAGTTTCACAGCCTGGAAGCCAGCAGCGGGATATTCCGCGGGTTTCACCGTTGTTTCATTGACTGATCACAGTTCCGTCTTCGAACGCTTCCCATCGCGGCGCGGCAAAGGGACCAGGTGAGCTTCATGACAAGCCGCTCGCCTTCGCGGCCAGATTGGGCGTAAAATTGCGCAGGTGGACGTGTGTCCCCTCGAGAAGGAGAGTGTGATGCGGCTGGGAAACAGAATCGGCTGGAAGGTCACGGTCGGCGTTGCCTGGTTCCTGGCGGGGGTCGTTGGCGTCGTGGCGCCACCTGTTGCGCGCGCGCAGCAGGCGGCCGCGGGCGCCGGTGAAGTGACGTTCAGCCGCGACGTTGCGCCCATCCTGCAGCGGAGCTGTCAGAACTGCCACCGGCCCGACGGCGTCGCGCCCATGTCGCTTGTCACCTACGAGGACGTGCGCCCCTGGGCGCGGTCGATCAAGGTGAAGACGGGCCTCGGCCCGCGCGCGGGCGTGATGCCGCCGTGGTACGTCGAGAAGAACATCGGCATTCAGCAGTTTCACAACGACCCCTCGCTGAGCGATGACGAGGTGGCGCGGATCGCCAAGTGGGTGGACGCCGGAGCGCCGCGCGGGAATCCTGCCGACATGCCGCCCCCTCGCCAGTGGGCGGACAACTCGGTGTGGGCGATCGGCGCGCCAGACCTGGTCATCAAGACCAAAGACGTCCTCGTGAAGGGCGACGCGCCCGATTGGTGGGGCGAGATTCCGAGCATCCCGACGGGGCTCACCGAGGATCGGTATGTAGCGGCCCTCGAGATCAAGGAAGTCAACGACGTCGACTCTCACGCAGGCAGCGGACGGGCCACGGTCGGCGGCCGGTTTGTCTTCCATCACATGATCTGGCGGACCCAGGTGGTCGATGCGAATTCGGATCGCACACCGGATCCGCTGGCGATCTTCAACGACGAGGAGAGCGTCAACTGGCCCGTTCACGAGGTGGGACGCAACGCCGACTTCTTCGACCCGAAGTCGGCGCGGCTGCTGAAGGCGGGCTCGAGCATCGTGTCCGACTCCGTGCACCTCCATTCGAACGGCCGCGATACGCACGCGCACCTCGAGATCGGATTCAAGTTCCAGCCGCTGGGCTACCAGCCCACGTACAAACGCGCGGTCTTCGGCCTGGGCAACGGTGTCGACATCGACATCAAAGCGATGGAGGCCAACCAGCAGCTCCACGCCTATACCGTGCTGCAGCAGAACACCAAGATCATTTCGTTCGAGCCGCACCTCCATGCACCGGGCGCGCGCATGTGCCTCGAGGCAATCTGGGGCTACAACATCCAGACGCTGAACTGCGTGGGCTATGACCACAACTGGGTCCGCGGCTACGACTACACGGACGACTCCGCCCCGCTGCTGCCGAAGGGCACGATCCTGCACATCATCGGGTACATGGACAACTCGCCGTCGAACAAGAACGTTCCGGATCCGCGCAACTGGCAGGGATCGGGCAATCGATCGGTGGCGAACATGTTCATCGACCTCGGGATTCGCGTGGCGTTGACCGACGATCAGTTCCAGGAAGAGATGGCGAAGCGCCGTGAGCACCTCCACCTCACCAAGAACGACGTCGTAATCGGGTGTCCGCTGTGCCTGGTGACGCCCGCGCCCGCCAAGGTGACGGCGTCGGGAGGCCCGCAGCAGTGAACCGGCGCGTCGCGCTGATCGTCGCGGCAGGTGGCGTTCTCGCGATCGTACTGGGCGCCCGGGCGGTTCGGGTACTGGATGCCCAGTCGCTGACCTACACCAAGGGGCAGAACGTTGCGCCGGCGTACGAGGGGTGGGAGCAGGGGCAGGACGGAGGCCGCTACTTCCTGTTCGGGTACATGAACCGGAACTGGGAAGAAGAGATCGACGTGCCGGTCGGTCCCGACAACGGCTTCAACATCGGCGACGCCGATCGGGGTCAGCCGACGCATTTCCTGCCGCGCCGGAACCGGTTCGTGTTCAGGGTCCGCGTGCCTGATGGCTTCGCCGAGAAGGACGAGCTCATCTGGACTCTGACGACGCACGGCAAGACTGAGAAGGCGTACGCCTCGCTGCGCCCTGACTACATCGTGGACGATGTGGTCAAGGCATCGGAAACCGGCGCACTCGGCGCCGGCACAAGCAGTCCCGAGGTCCGCGGCAACAAGCCACCGTCGCTCCGCCTGGATGAGATCAAGAGCCGCACGGTCACCGTGGGACAGCCTGTCACCCTCGGCGTCGAGGTCAAGGACGACGGCATTCCCAAGCCGCGGGACCTGTCGCGCGTCGCGGCTGCGCAGGCGCGCGCCGCAGCGCAGAACGCAGGGGCGGCCGCCACGCCTCCGCGGAATCCCGCGATGTCGCCACCCACGCGGATCACGGTTGGAAAGAACCTCGGCCTCCACGTGTCGTGGTTCGTCTACCGCGGCGCCGGCAAGGTGACGTTCGATCCGCCGCAGATCAAGCCATGGGAGGACACCCGTGCGGGCGCGAACTCGCCGTGGGCGCCGCTCTGGTCCGCCCCGCCGCTGCCGCCGGACGGCAAGACCTGGGTGAACGTCACATTCGAGCAGCCCGGTACGTACGTCCTGCGCTGTCGCGCGGACGACGGCGCGCTCGTCGCTGACGAAGAGCTGACGGTCGTCGTTACCCGCTAGAAGCCATCCACAAACGGGCTGAAGACTCG
>DASZFS010000162.1:0-5448 GCA_035939575.1 Vicinamibacterales bacterium
CTTCATCTGCGCGGCTGCCCCAACGGCCGTGGCGCAGGCGAGACCGAGCCCGAGCACCAATGTTCGTATCTGCATCGACCCGCTAGCTCCCCAGCGGCTTCTTCCGCCACTGGCCGTACATCAGCTCTTCGACGAATTCCACGCACTTGAAGTCCATGAGCTGAGCGTTCTTCTCCATGCGCCGGTGAAGCGGCATGGCGATCTTCCACGGCCGCGAGAAGACGTTCTTGTCTTCAATCGTCGCCTCGTACGAGAGGACATCGGGCGCGGTCCGCGTGTAGCGCTCGACGACGTGCAGTGCGTCGCTGTGGAAGTCGCCGGCCCGATCGAGCCAGCTCTGATCGTTCATCCCGGTCACGTCCACGATCAGCGTGTCACCTTCCCAGCGCGCGACCGACTGTCCCATCCAGGAGTCAATCGGTGCCGGCCCAGGGTCCTTCAGCAGGATGTCTCGCGTTGCGCCCGCGTATTGGTACGCGACGAAGATGGATTTCGTGCTCTGAAGAATCTGGAACGGATGCGGCATGTAGGTCGCGCGGGGCACGCCCGGGAGATAACACTTGATCTCGGGATCGCGCTCGAGCCAGTGGTCCTGGTTGTCCTTCTTCTTCTTTGCGGCGTCGGGGAGGTACGGAATCTCGCCTCCCTCGACGACGCCGAGACCCGGTGGAACCGAGCCGACGGCGCCGAGCGCGAGCACGGGCGCGGCGGGTACGGGACCGTACGGGCCTGCACGCAGCGCCATTGCCGGCCGCGCCATGTGCGCCTCGAGGTCGTAGTTGGCTTCGTTCAGCGCTTGCCAGATGCCGTTCAGATCCGGTTTACCGTCGGCCAGGCGCGGCGCCCGATACGCCGCAGGTGCCTGGCCTTCGAGGACGGGTAAGGCGGCCGTGGCGATGAGCGCCCCGCCAGCCGCCGCCATCGTGGCAATCAACACGTCTCGGACGCCTGTGCGCATCGACGCTCCCTCCCAACACTTAGCCAGCAACCAGCTACCAGCCACCGAGTACCGGTCAACTATACAGACGCCGGGCATGTCGTCGCAATCGGCGCCACGCCGGCATCGCTGCGGTCACGACAGACGCGATCCCACCCAGGCTCAACGAGATGACGACAATATCCCACAACGGGCGGCGGCCGTAAAGAAACGGAAAATCGAGACTGTGGAGGCCGTGGTAGAGCCACCGGTTCAAGCGGCTCAGCCGCTCCTCTTTGCGAAGAATACTGCCACTGTTCGGGTCGATGTACAACCACGTGCCTCGAGGATCGGCAAACCGCACCCTCAACACCGGAAGGGGCTGCTCGCGATTGCGATCGTAGTAGTACGAATCATAGGCATCCAGCCACGCGGCGTCCTGAACGGTCGCCCCTGGCACCGCGTCGCGCGCCGCCGTCAGCAGCAGCTCGCGCCCAATCGAATGGGGCGCACGGCCATCGACGAGGAGTCGCGGCTGGCCACGGAACTGCACGATCTCCACTTCCTTCGACAGCATCAGCGAGCGCAGGCTCTCCAGCGCAACTTCATGTAGTCGTAACGGCCCACCGGAAAATGCGCCGCGCTCGGCGGCAGTCGGTGTCGTCGCCCCCTGCCAGTCCAACGGGTTCATCGACAGGAGGCCACTGAAAATCCATGTGAAGCTGACGACTCCGAACGCGAGTCCCGCGTAGTGATGCCAGCGCATCCAGCCGCGATACGGCGAACGGGCCCCGGTGTAAGTGCCCCAGACCAGTCCAAGCGTGCACATGACGCTCCCGGCGATTGACAGCCAGATGATCGATTGACTCCACACCGCGGTGTGCCGTCTGAACGGGGTGAAGTACAGCCAGTGGAGCACGGCGCCCGCGTAGGCGAGTCGTCGCGCCTGCCTCGTCGTTTCGAGGATCACTTCGCCGGTACGCTCGGACAGGTAGAGCTCGCGGCCGTCCGCGTCGCCGAGCGTCACGCGATGGAGCGGGAGCTGTCTGCGGATCTCCAGCGTCCACTGATCCGGCTCCGTCAGACGCCGGTCGTACCGAATCGTTCCGGCGTGCTCGGGCGCGAACCTCCGGGCTTCGTCAATCGCCTGCGCGGCGTTGATGCCGGGGAGCGGCTCGCCGGTATCGGCGAAGCGCGTGAACCACGATCCCGACACGCGCGCGCGGTAAACCGGCCGACCGAGCAGCATCCCGATCCGCACCCGCTCGATCGCCGCGCCCTGCCCCGGCGTGTCCAGCGCATCGAGCGGAACGGCGGCGGTGGACAGATCGAGCGGCGCGAGATGCGCCAGGCGCCGTGCCTCGCCGAGCTCCGGCATCCGCGCGTACATCATGATGATGCCCGTCGCGAACCACATCGCGAACAGGAGGCCGAGCGTGATGCCCAGCCAGCGGTGCGTGAACACCACCGGCCGGCGCCAATCGATCATGGGTGGCCGCGAAACTTACCACAGGGCGCCCGCCGGCGCGGTACAATCCTCGCGCCCATCCCGATGCTGTCGGTCATCTGGTCCCTCTGGGGCTCTGACATTGCCGTGTTCACCTGGCTGGCGATCGCGTTCGTCGCCGCGATCCTCGAGGTGTCGATTCCCCATTTCGGCTCGGCCTTCGTCAGCGCCGGCGCCATCGCCGCCGCAGCAGGCGCTTATCTTGGTTTCCCGGCGCCGATGCAGATCGGGATTTTCGTCGTGGTCCTGGTGGTCTCGCTCGTGGCCCTTCGCTCCACGCTGGTGGGCCGTCTCGGCGGGCGCGGCGTGCCGTCGCGCACCGACACGCTCATCGGCCGCCACGGGGTCGTCACGCACGACATCGATCCGACGATCGGGGCGGGCCGGGTGAACGTCAGGGGCGAGGACTGGGCCGCGCGCAGCGCCGGGGCGATTGCCGCCGGCACCAAAATCCGTGTCGTCGCCGCCGACGGCATCGTGCTGGAGGTCACGCCCGCATGAACTCAGGCATCGTCCTGCTCGGCATCGCCTTCGTCCTGCTCGTGGTGTTGATGCGATCGATCAAGATCGTCCCGCAGAAGCAGGTCAAGCTGATCGAGCGGCTCGGGAAGTACCACCGCACGGCGGAGGCGGGGCTGAATACGATCGTGCCGTTCCTCGATTCGGTGCGCGACACGATCGATCTGCGCGAGCAGATCACCAAGATCGAGCCGCAGCCGGTCATCACGCGCGACAACGTCACGATGGAAGTGGATGCGGTCATCTACTACCTGATCGCGGATCCGGTCCGCGCGACCTACGAGGTCCAGAATCTGCGGTGGGGCCTCGAGCAGTTGACGCTTTCGGCGCTGCGCAACGTCATCGGCCAGCTCGACCTCGACCACACACTGGCCTCGCGCGACACGACGAACTCACAGCTTCGCGCCGCCCTTGACACCGCCACCCAGCAGTGGGGCGTGAAGGTGATGCGCATCGAGCTGAAGAACATCACGCCGCCCGAAGAGATCCGCCTGACGATGGAAAAGCAGATGACGGCGGAGCGGACGCGGCGCGCCGTGGTGACCACGGCCGAAGGCGAGAAGTCGTCGGCGATTCTGCGCGCCGAGGGTCAGAAGCAGTCGCAGATCGTGCAGGCAGAAGGCGCCAAGGAAGCGGCGATTCTCGCCGCGCAGGGCCAGGCGCAGGCGCGCCTCGCCGTCGCGCAGGCAGAGGCGCAGGCCATCCAGGCCATCTCGCAGGCGCTCGGCGCGGCCGACAGTCCCGCGCAGTACCTCATCGCGCAGAAGTATCTCGAGGCGCTCGGCGCGAT
This sequence comes from Vicinamibacterales bacterium, assembly GCA_035939575.1. Lineage (GTDB taxonomy): Bacteria > Acidobacteriota > Vicinamibacteria > Vicinamibacterales > CAVVIG01 > DATKHR01. The sequence continues at coordinate 3,733 of DASZFS010000162.1, forward strand.
CGCCAACGACGCCGACAAGCTGGTGTTCCTGCCGTACGAGGCGAGCGGCGTGCTAGCCTCGCTCGGAGGAATCAAGGAGCTGCTGCAGATGCGTCCCGCGCCGACGCCTCCGGCGAAGTAGCATGCGTCCAGTTCCGGTGCTGGCTATTGTTCTGAGTACGATCTGGACCGCAGGCTCGCTCGTTGCGCAGCAGCCGGCGATCGGGATGGTGGAGTCGCCGGGCGTGAAAGTGCTCACCGGCCTCACCGTTCCCCGCTTCGAGGCCGAGATGCAGCAGATGACGGCGTCGCTCGGTGTCGCGTGTGGCTTCTGCCATGTCCGCGGCAACTTCGCGAGCGAGAACAACCCGCACAAGGCGGCCGCGCGGCGGATGCTCGAGATGACGAAGAGTATCAATCAGCAGTTCTTTCCGGACTACAAACCGGCCGACGACGAGTCAGTGCTGGGAAAGGTGACGTGCTTCACGTGTCATCAGGGAAACGAACGGCCCAAGGCAACGCCGTAGCTGCGCCACAATACGTGCCGCCGCTGCCCCACAGTACATAAGGAGGGAATCGTGAGACGAGCAATTCTGACCCTGGCAGCACTGGGGATCATCGGGAGCGCGGGCGGCGCCGGAAACCCGGGGAACGTCATTGCGCAGGTGCCGCCCTTCAAGCGCATCGTTCTGCAGCAGGCGGACATCTCGGTCCCCGGGCACGAGGTCGTGAGCGCAGTGGCGGAGTTCCAGCCGGGGGCGTCGCCAGGCCGCCACACGCACTTCGGCGAGGAAATAGGGTATGTGCTCGAGGGGACCGTGTCGCTCGAGCAGCAGGGCAAGCCGACCGTGACGTTGGGGGCCGGTCAAAGCTTCCTGATCCCGGCCGGGACGATCCACAACGCGACGAACAACGGCGCCGGTGTGGCGCGGCTCCTGGCGACGTATATCGTCGAGAAGGGGAAGCCGCTCGCGACGCCTGCGCCGGCGCGGTAAGTCGTGCTAACGTTGTAAGTTCCTCTCGCGCGTCCCCATCGTCCAGAGGCCTAGGACGTGGCCCTTTCAAGGCCAAAACGCGGGTTCGAATCCCGCTGGGGACGCCATTTTCTGAGAAATTCTTCGATCCCTGTGGGCGTTTTTGTCGGCGGCAAGAACACCCGCGAGCGTTTCCGCCGGGCGCCGAACTGTTGTCAGCTGAACGGTTGGCACGTGATGGTGTCGGGCTCGTGATCGTGCACGAGCAACACTGGTCTTGATGTTCACGTCTCGAAGCGGCGCGGGCGGCAGCCTGGTGCTCGGTCTAATGCCGCACCCGGCCAAGATACTTGTCGAGCCAGTCGAGCGTCTCGCGGACTTCGTCGCGATGTGGCAGATCGCCGTGGCCCGTCTCGTACACGACGAGCTTCTTGTCGTGATCGGGCGGTCCGAGAAAGTGAAAGAGCGGCCGGGTCGACGCGTCCAGTGGGAACTGGTAATCGTATCGACCATTTAACATCAATACAGGCGTTTTCACGTGGGGAGCGAAGTTCAGCACGTCCACCTCGGGCAGATCGTAACGAAGGTAGAACCCACTCGATGAGAAGATCGCCGCCTTGATCCGGCTCTCGACCGCAAGAACGTCTGCTCCAATGGCCCCACCTAAGCTCATGCCGAGATAAGCGATCCGGGTGCCGTCGATGTCCTTTCGCGACTGGAGAGAGTCCAGCGACCGGCCCAGATCCTTTGACCACATGATCAC
>DASZFS010000163.1:0-3605 GCA_035939575.1 Vicinamibacterales bacterium
ATCGCCTGTGACGCGGCCGGGGTGAATCTGCCCGAGAGCGACATCTCCGTGGCGGAAGCGCGGATGCTGGTGGGCCGCCGCTTGATCGGACGCTCGGTGCACTCGACCGCCGGCGCAAAGGCGGCCGAGCACGACGGCGCCGACTACCTGATCTTTGGTCCCGTCTGGGAAAGCGCCAGCCACCCGGGCATCGCTCCAGCCGGCCTGGCAGCCCTGGCGGAGGTTGCCGGGTCGGTGCGCATCCCGGTGCTTGCGATCGGCGGGCTGACCGTCCAACGGGAGGCGGAGGTCCTGGCTTCAGGGGCGGCCGGTTACGCGGCGATCAGACTCTTCGAATGATCTCGCTGCAGATCAACGGGAAAGTGGTAGAGCTCGAGCATCCGACCCGACTCCTCGACTACCTGGATCGGCTCGGCGTCAACCCGCGCGCGGTCGCGGTCGAGCACAACGGAGCGATCATCGAACGAGCCGGATTCGACGCGGCGATGTTGGGAGAGGGCGACACGGTCGAGATCGTGCGGATGGTCGGAGGCGGGTCCGCTGAGGGCCAACCTAGCGCATGGCCAGCCGATCCCTGATCGCCGCTTCGGCTTCGGCCCGCTCATCCCACGGCTCCGAACCGGATGCCATGAGCATCGACCGCTCGTGGCCTTTGCCGGCCAGGAGCACGCAGTCGCCCGGCCGCGCGAGCTCGATGGCGCGGCGAATAGCCGCGCGACGGTCGATCACGATCTCGTAGTCGAGCCCCGGCGCCTTGCCTTCGGCGCCGCTCTGCACGTCCCGCGCGATCTCGACCGGGTCCTGGTCGACGGGATCGTCGGTTGTGATGATGAAGAAATCGGCGAAATCCGCGGCCGCGCGCCCCATCCCGGGCCGGTCGTGGTCTGACCGCGCGGTCGACCCGAACACGACGATCAGCCGGCCGGAGGTGAAGGGACGCAGCTCGGCAAGTGCGCTGGCGAGCGCGCCTGCGGAGTGTGCGAAGTCGATGTACACGCGAAAGTCCTGGCCGACGTCGACCGGCTCGAGCCGCCCGCGCACGCCTTCAAAGCCGGCAAGGCCTGTGCCTACGGAATCCAGCGGCACACCCAGCGCCAGGCACACCCCGGCCGCGCAAAGCGCGTTGTAGATATTGAAGCGGGCAGGTACGTGCAGGGTGACGTCGGTTTCGCCGAGCGGGGTCTTCATGCGAAAACGCGAACCGGTACCGGTGACGCTCAGATCGAGCGGATGCAGATCCGACGCAGTGGTCAGGCCGTAGGTCCAACGCCTCGCGATCGGGCGGCGGGAGAGTCGCTCGTAGCTGGCGTCGTCACGATTCAAGACGGCGGTTTTTTCGATTCCCTTGTCTGCACCGCTCGAGGTGAGGTCGATGAGGCGCGCCTTGGCTTCGAGGTAGTCATCCCAGCTCGCGTGATAGTCGAGGTGGTCGTGGCCCACGTTGGTGAATGCCGCAACGTCGAAATCGCACGCCCGGACGCGTTCCTGGACGAGCGCGTGCGACGTGGTCTCGACGACTGCGTACTCGACACCCGCGTCCGCCATGCGCGCGAGCCACGCCTGGATCTCGGGCGCCTCCATCGTGGTCTGGCCGCTTAGGTTGTCCACGTCGCCGGCGCTGCCGGTGAACGACACGGTGCTCATCGCGCCCGCCACGACACCGCTCGCCTGGAGGACGTGCTCGGCCATGTGGGTCGTCGTCGTCTTTCCATCAGTGCCGGTGATGCCGGCCACCTTGAGCTTCCGCGACGGCCTGCCGTAGAAATCAGCCGCCACCTCGGCGAGCCCGATCCGCGTGGATGGCATGCGCAGGAGCGGCGTGCCGGGCGGGATCGTCACGTCCCGATCGACGGCCAGAGCCGCCGCGCCCCTCGCGAGCGCATCGGACACAAAGGCATGGCCATCTGACTTGAGGCCCTCGACGGCGACGAAAAGGTCGCCCGGCTTGACGCGTCGCGAGTCGTAGGCGATCCCGGTGATCTCGACGTCGCCGTTGCCCTCGACAGTCGCCCCGGGCACGCCGCGCGTCAGCTCATGGAGCTTCATTCGCGAAGGATAATCGGCACGTGATCGCGGACATAGGTGGGCGCAGATTCGAGTGGGGCTCGCGAACCTATGTCATGGGGATCATCAATGTCACGCCCGATTCCTTCAGCGGCGACGGCACCGGCGACGACGAGGAGCGGGCGGTGTCGCAAGGGCTCCGCATGGTGAGCGAGGGCGCCGACATGCTCGACGTCGGAGGTGAATCGACCCGCCCGGGTCACCAACCCATCACGGCTGCCGAGGAGATAGGGCGGACAGAGGCCGTGGTCGCTCGACTGGCGCGCGAGACGGACGTTCCGATCTCGATTGACACCTACAAGCTCGAGGTCGCGGAGGCGGCGGTCGCGGCCGGCGCGACCATCCTCAACGACATCTGGGGCCTGACCCGCTCGCCGGCCCTGGCCACGCTCGCTTCGGCGAGCAGCTGTGCGCTTGTCCTCATGCACAACCAGGACGGGACCGACTATGCGGGGGACTTGATCGACGAGATCAAGCGCTTTCTTCGCGTGTCGATCGATCGAGCGCTGGACGCCGGAGTGCCTCGCGAGCGAATCATCATCGACCCGGGTATCGGTTTCGGCAAGACCGCCGAACAGAACTGGGTTGTGATGCGCCGTATGGAGGAGCTGCGCGAGCTAGGTCAGCCAATTCTCATGGGGACATCGCGGAAATCGTTCATCGGCAAAGCGCTCGACCTGCCCGTCGGCGATCGCCTTGAAGGCACAGCCGCCACGGTGACCGCCGCAATCTTGCGTGGAGCTGACGTCGTCCGCGTCCACGACGTGCGCGAGATGACGCGCGTCGTCCAGATCGCCGACCGCATGCGGTGACGATCGCCTACCTTGGGCTGGGCTCCAACCTCGGTTCGCGGTCCCGAAACCTGGGCGCCGCGCGCCGGCGGCTGCGTCAAAAAGGGGCGCGCATCCTGCGTCAAAGCCGAGTCATCGAGACCGAGCCGTGGGGAATCGTTGATCAACCCCGCTTTCTGAACCAGGTCGTCGAGGTGGACTGGCCGGGCACGCCGCGTCAACTGCTGAGGGCTTCGAAGCAAGTCGAGGTGGAAGGCGGGCGCAAACCAACCAGGCGCTGGGGACCGCGGGTCATCGACGTCGATATCCTCTTGTTCGGCGAGGCACGGCTCGACCAGCCGGGCCTCGTGATCCCCCATCCACGAATCGGCGAGCGCGAGTTTGTGCGGGATTCGCTGGCAGAACTTGGCGTCAGGCCGGGCGGGCGTTGGTGAAGCGGTAGCCGATGCCCGGCACGGCCAGGATGTAATAAGGACGCGAGGGCTGGCTTTCGATCTTCCGGCGCAGGTTGCGGATGTGCACGTCGATCACACGAGTCTCGATCGGGTATTCGTAACCCCAGATCGAGTTCAGGATCTTCTCCCGGCTGAGCACCTTTCCCGCGTTGCTCGCGAGAAATGTCAGGAGGTCGAACTCGGTGTGCGTGAGCTCCACCTCCTTGCCTGACTTGTAAGTCCTTCGCTCGTTGACGTCGATCACCAGGTCGCGAAACTCGAGCCGGCTGCGCATCGCCTCGGCCGACTCGAAGCG
>DASZFS010000164.1:0-1931 GCA_035939575.1 Vicinamibacterales bacterium
TCGCGCCGGCCGGCGATCACGGTCGTCCGCAGCCTCTGGTCGCTGACCAGCGCGAGAAACGAGTCGTTCGTAATCCCGCTGCCCCGCGGACTGCCCGCACCGTCCGGACCGTGACAGCGCTCGCAGTACTTGCGGTACGCGGCGCTCCCCCGCCCGAGATCGGCGGTCGACGCCGGCACGTACGGCGGAGGTTGAATGCCGACCAGGTCGTCCGATCGTTCCCAGGTTCGGATCGCGCTGACGATCAGATCGATCTGCTTCGCGGTCAGCGTGCCGCCGGCGAGCACGGCAAACGCCGGCATCGGCGTGCCGGGGACGCCGTAAGCGATATTCGACCGCATCGCGCGCTCATCGACGATCGCGAGATAGACGGGATCGGCGAGCGCGGGCGCCGCGCCTCCCCGTCCGTCTACGCCGTGGCAGGCCGCGCAGTTGTCGGCATACAGCGCGCGGACATCAGACACGTCGGCCGGCTCCACCGGCTCAGAGCCGCGATGCGGCTGACCGGGCGGCGCGCCGCAGGCGGCGAGCAGCACAGCGACGAGCGCCATCCACCACGAGAGGGATCGAAGCGGCCTCACGACTGTCTGCCTCCTCGCGGAGGAATCGTTCCGGGCGCTTCGATGCCCGCGCGCAGCGCGAACGCCGTGTTCTCGACCGTCGGCCTCGACGACTGCTGAAGGACGACCGCGCCCGCGACCACGCCGAAGGCGATCTGCGAGGCCACGAACCAGACCCAGTCGATGTGGCTCGCCAGCAGCGGATCGAGCAGGCCCATGAGCGGGTACAGCAGTCCTGACCACAACATCGGGGCAATCAAGCCGCCGAGGAGAATGGGCCGGTGAGCGAACATCGGCAACATGGCCCCATAGAGCACGCCTACGAGCGTCGCGACGAGGGCGTGCACGCCCACGGCGACGGCGAAGCTGTCGAGATGAAACGCATTCAGTTCTGCGGGTCCGAGTTTCAGCGACTCCGCGTAGACGACCGCCGCAAGCAGGTTGATCGGATACCAGATGCTTCCGACCTTCAGCAGGCCGTAGCCACACGCGAGGACGGCCATCGCGACGCTGCCGGCCCATCCGCCCTTCAGCCCTGCCGATATCGGATAGGTCCGGACAGGAAGCCAGGCGCGCACCTGCTGGGGCGCGAGCGGAAGCCGTTCGACGCTGCGACGCTCGGTCGCGACCTGGCGGTCCTCTGGCACGACCGGCACTCTTTCTTCGTGATCGCGTGGAAACACCTCGCGGAACCAGCCCACACACGCGGCAAGGGCCAGCACCGCGCCGAGCGCGGTTACCGACGCGCTCAGGAGCAGCCCGGCGAAGATCAGCGTGAAGCCTGTCGCCAGGACGAGGGGCCATGTCGTTGGTGCAGGTACTTCGATGGTGGTCATCTCTCTCGCCATGCTTTCCTGATCAGCGGCCAATGATGTAGACGACGGTGAATACGACAACCCACACCATATCGACGAAATGCCAATACAACGCGAGCACGCCGACCCGCGCTGACTCCGCACGGCGCACCTTGCCCGCAACGCCCAGCACCAGCACCATCGCCAGCATCAACAGGCCGACAGTGACGTGACACGCGTGCAGGCCGACGAGCGAGAAATACGTGGTGCCGAAGAGATTGGTCGAGATCGTCAGGCCGTGCTCGCTGATCAATCGGCGCCATTCCGCCGCGGTGCCGTACATGAAGAGTCCGCCAAGCACGATCGTGATCAGCCACCACACCATGAAGGACCCCGGCGCGTCGCGTTCGAGACGCGTGGCCGCCAGATGAATCGTCAGACTGCTGGAGCGCAGGCAGACGGTGTAGAAGACCGGGACCTCCAGCACGTCGTGCGGCGTCGGGCCAGTCACGCTCTTTCCGAGATAGAACAGATAGGCCACGACGAAAATCGTGAAGATGGCTGACTCGGCGATGAT
>DASZFS010000165.1:0-8155 GCA_035939575.1 Vicinamibacterales bacterium
AGCACGGCCACAGCCTCTGGCATGCGCCCGGTCGCGCGCAGCATGAACGCCAGGCGATCGTACGCGACGGTCAAGTCGGGCCGCTCCTGCACGACCCGCCGGAGTATGTTGATGGCCTCGGCGCTGCTCCCAGGGTCCCCAGGGCCTCCCGGGCTCGCGCGCGACCAGGCGGCCATGGCGTCGTCGAGCGCCGCGTTCAGGTGAACGAGGCGTTTTGGATCGTCCGCAGCCGTATACGCGCGTGCCGGCCTCGGCGAAGAGCCGACCACATAGCCGAGCGAGCGGAGACGCGCCTCCGCGTCGGCGTCTACGCCGGTCGGTGCGATCGGCGTCCCCGCGCTGGCCAGCCGATCCAGTGCCGACTCCAGGACGCGCGCGCGGTCGGGCTGCGCCGCGTAGATATTCTTTGCCTCCGTCGGGTCGACGGATAGGTCATAGAGCTCCGGGATCGGCAGGTCGATCAGCTTGAGGCGATCGACGACTACGCCCTTGAGCGGCGCCCAGCCTCGCGTGAGGTTGGCGTTCAAGGCTTCGAAGTACGAGGGCGCGCGATCGAAGGTCCGCTCGCCGCTGATGAACGGGCGGAGGCTCCGGCCGTCGGTCGGCGCGGGTGTCTGCACGCCAACGAGATCGAGGACCGTGGGCATGATGTCCACGAGCCTGGCCGGGCCCTCGAACGTCCCTGGACGCAGCGCTCCGGCAGACCAGAAGACAAGGGGGACGCGCAGCGTCGACTCGTACGCGAAGAGACCGTGCGTCCGCTCACCATGTTCGCCGAGCGACTCGCCGTGGTCGGACGTGACGACGACGAGCGTGCGATCGAGCGCACCTGCGGCGCTCAGTCGATCGAGGAACGCGCCCAGCGCCGCGTCGGCGTAGGCAATTTCGCCGGCGTACAGATCAGCCGCGTAGCGCGACCGGTATGGCTCGGGAGGGGCGTAAGGTTCGTGCGGGTCGTAGAGGTGGACCCATGCCAACCAGGGGACTGGGGGCTGGGGGTTGGGGGGCGGTTGAGCGCCCAGAATCCAGTCGGCAGCCGGCGCCAGTACTTGCTCCGCGGTACGCTGAACGACCTCGAGGTCTGCACCGTTGCCGAGCATCCGGTCGTCGTACACGTCGAAGCCCGCGTTGAGGCCGAAGCGCGCGTCGAGCACGAACGCGCCGACGAAGGCGCCGGTGCGGTAGCCGGCGGCTTTCAACGCCTTCGCGAGCGTCGACCGTGTGTTATCAAGCCGAAACGTGCCGTTGTCGCGAACGCCGTTCGAGAATGGGTAGAGCCCGGTCATGATCGTCGCGTGCGAGGGCAGCGTCAGCGGCACGTGTGAATACGCGGCCGCCGCCCGGAGTCCCTCTCGTGCCAGACGATCGATCGCCGGCGTCAAACCGAGGGGGCTGCCGTACGCGCCCACGCGGTCGGCGCGGAGCGTGTCGATGGTGACGAGGAGGACATTGCCGCCGCGGAGGGCCCCGGCCGCCAGAGGCTGGGCAGCCGACTGTTGCCTGCGAGAACGCCAGAGGACCGCGCCCGCCAGACCCGCGACCAGTGCGACGAGCGCGACGAGAGCAATGAGCCGGGTTCTCACGGGGCGCCCCGCTCCAGGCGCGCCAGCGCCTGCTTCACTGCAGCGATGTCACGTGCGTAGCGCTCCGGCGGCGCTTCGTTCGCAAATCGCCGCAGATACGGAATCGCGTCCGACGGTGTGCCGCTTCCAGCGGCGAGCATGCCGAGGTTGAAGAGCAGGTCGTAGTCGCGGGGAAGGAGCCGCTCGGCGCGCCGCCACGCGTCGATCGCGGCGGCCGGGTCCTGCTTGGCCAGCGCTGCGCCCAAGGCGTGCCAGGCGTCGCCGTACGTCGGCTCCCTGTCGACCGCGTGTCGCAGCGCGTCGACCGCCGCAGTGGGACGGCCGCTTTGCAGCTCGAACAGCCCGAGGTTGTACCAGGCAGTCGCGGCCGTTGGATTCTGCTTCGTCAATTGCTCAAAGAGCGCCCGCGCGGCGTCCGATCGGCCCAGCGCCGCGTCAACGACCGCCAGGTCCTGGAGAAGGTCGGGGCTCCCATCGCCCGAACGACGGGCCTGGTCGAGCGTCGTCGCCGCGCCGCGGAGGTCGCCCGCGTCCCTCAGCGCGGCACCGAGCCTGCCCAGTATTTCCGGCGACTCGGCTTGCGCCGGCGGCGCTTCACGCAACATCTGCACCGCATCGCGGCTTCGTCCGACGCTCAGGAGGACCGTCGCAGCGCTGGTGCGAGCGGACATGAAGTCGGGGCGCGCGGCGAGGACGCTCGTCAAGAGCGCCAGCGCTTCGGATGGCCGGCCTTCCTCGAAGTCGGTCAGCGCGGAATTGAAGCGCTCATTCAGCGACACCAGGCGTTTGGGGTCATCCGCCAACGTCGGGGGCGTTCTGGAAGCCGACGATCCGCCAACGTAGCCGAGCGAGCGCAGCCGTGCGGCGGCGTCCCTATCGAGGCTGTCGAGCCTGTCGTGTTTGTCGAGCCTGTCGAGCGCAGTTGTCGGCGCCGCCCTGCCGCGTCCCGCGCTGAACTGCTCGAGCGTGCGCCGCAGCGCACCCACTCGACCGCCGGCGTCCTCGCCCATGCGGTTGCGCTGTTCGCCGGCGTCGGCGGTGAGGTCATAGAGTTCTGCATCAGGCAGGTCGATGTATTTCCACCCGTTCTGAACGACGCCGGTGAGCGGCGCCCATCCGCGGGTCAGGGACGCATCGAGCGCCTCGATATACAACGCGCGGCCGCTATCTGTATCGCCCACGAGCGATCGGCCATCAAGGTCGCCCGGTACATCGGCGCCCGTCAGATCCAGGATGGTCGGCACGATATCGGTGTGGGCGACGGGCAGATCGACGACCGCAGGCCCGATCCCGGGCGCGTTCAGGACGAATGGCACGCGAACGGTGGAATCGTACGCGAACAAGCCGTGAGTCGTCTCGCCATGCTCGCCGAGCGATTCACCGTGATCGGAGGTCACCACGACCAGGGTGCGATCCATGTGCCCGGCGGCGGCAAGCCGCGTCAGCAGGGCGCCGACCATCGCATCGGCATAGGCGACCTCTGCGTCGTACGGGCTTCGGCCGGCGCGGTATTCGGCGGGAGCGTCATAGGGAGCGTGCGGGTCGAACAGGTGGACCCAGGCAAACCATGGCTGATGGCTGAGGGCTGTAGGCTGAGTGGCGGTTGTTATCCAGTCGCCCGCGGCCTTCACGACATCAGCGCCGCGGCGCTCCGCGAAATGAAACGACGCCTGGCCGGTGTGCGGCAAGCGGTCGTCGTACTCGTCGAAGTCACGGGCGAGACCAAATCGGGCGTCGAGCACGAACGCGCCGATGAACGCGCCCGTGCGGTAGCCGCCTCGCTTGAGAAAGGTCGCCAGCGTGGGCACGTGTTCGTCGAGCTTGAACGTCGTGTTGTTCCGGACGCCGCTTCGCGGCGGCGTCAAGCCCGTCAGGATCGAGGTGTGAGCTGGGAGCGTCATCGGCACGTGCGAATACGCGTGAGCGTACCGGACACCGCTGGCGGCAAGGCGGTCGAGCGTTGGCGTCAAGCCGGCGCGGTTCCCGTACGCGCCGACTCGATCGACGCGCAGCGTGTCGATCGTGACCAACAGCACGTTGTAGCCACCGAGCGCGCCTCGATGCAGTGCTGGCCGGCCGCTGCTGACGCAGCCCGCCGCGACGACGACGACGACGATCAATGGCGCGAGCAGGCGCCGGCGGTCATTGCCGCCCGCCGCGCGTAGCGCCGCGGGCGGTGTCGGCGAAGGCACGGCGCGCTTCGGCGCGGATGGCATCTGCTTCCTGTCGGTTGCCGAGCGTCGTGAAGATCCGCGCAGCGAGCGCATACGCGTCCGGTGACGGCGCCAGACTGAGCATGTCGTGCAGCGCCTGCTGCGCCGCGTCGGGACGGTCGGTTGCCTGGTAGAGCATTGCGAGCCCGCCGCGCGCGCGGGTGTTCAGAGGAAAAAGCCGCAGCTCCTCGTTGTAGGCCACTTCCGCGTCGTGGTACCGCTCGAGGCGGCTCAGAGTGTCGCCAGCGTAGTAGTACAGCTCGGGCACCGGCCGCGAACCAGGATTCCTCAGCTCCGCGATTGCCTGCTCGAACGACAGCATCGCGTCGCCGAAGCGGCCCTGATCGTACAGGATGCGCCCTTCTATGAACGCCGCAACCGGCATCGTCGAATCTGCCTCCTCGGCGCGACCGGCCTCTGCCCGCGCTGTTTCCGGGTCGTGCTGTGCCAGCGCGATGCGGGCGAGGAGCTCGTGCGCCGAGGCGCGCGCCCGCGGGTCTTTGTCGCCGGCGGTCTGGGCGGCCAGCTCGGCGTGCTCGCGCGCGTCGCCGTACTTTCGCAGCTTGAGCAGCGCCCCGGCCGCGGCCAGATGGGGCTGTGGCTCGGACGGCCTCAGCTCGATGTAGTGCTTGCAAGCGTCGAGCACCTGGTCGAATCGATCGACGCGCGTCGCGAACGCTGCCAGCTGTGCCCAGACGTCGGCCATCTCGGCGTCCTCGCGGAGAATCTGTCGCAGCACGCCGATCGCCGCTCCCCACTGCCGCTCGGCGGCGAGATCGACCGCCTGCCGGTAGCGCTCGAGGATTTCGCGCTTGTCCTTCGGGTCTGGCAGCTCTTCGCCGCTCGAGAGATCGCCGGTGCCCGCGTCGGCTCGAGCGCCGACATACCCGAGCGCTTGAAGCCGCTCGCGGGCGTCGGCGGATACCGGTGCCGGCGCCTGGATGGCGGCCCCCGCCGTGACCCGTTCGAGGACGCCTCGCATCGCTTCCTGCGCCTGCGATCGCTCCCCGGCGATGTTCGCGCGCTCGTGCGGGTCGCGCTCCAGGTCGTAGAGCTCTTCTCTCGGCGCCTTGATGTAGCGATAGCGCTCGTCGGTGAGCGCGGTCAGCTCGCTCCACCCGAAGTGATAGCGCGCGTACAGCGCTTCCGAATAGACAGGCGTCGCTTCCAGGTGGCCCGTGCCCTCGAGGAGCGGCTTCAGCGACCGCCCGCGAAGCTGTCCGGGGATCGGCGCCTTGACGAAGTCGAGGACCGTCGGGACCAGGTCGATGAGCTGCACGAGATCCCCGGTCCGGCGGCCCGCCCCGACATTGCCCTCCTGCTTGACGATGAGCGGCACATGGACTGATTCCTCGTACACGAAGAGGCCGTGTTCCTGCTCACCGTGGTCGCCGAGGCCTTCACCGTGGTCCGAGAGCAGGACGATCGTCGATCGGTCGTACAGCTGGTGGGTCTTGAGGTACTTCACCAGACTGCCGACGATCTCGTCCGCGTAAGCGATCTCACCGTCGTACGGCGCGTACGCGGCGAATCGGTCGGGCGGCGCGTAGGGCTTGTGCGGTTCGTATAGGTGCAGGAAAAGAAACGCGCGCGACGTGCCGACGCTATCGAGCCATTTTTCGGCGATCGATTCCGACACGGCGCCGTCGCGCTGTACCTGCTCGGGCGTGGTGTCGGCGGCGGAAGTCGGCATGTCACCGTCGAAGAAGTCGAAGCCTTGTGCGATGCCTGTCTCCTTGCGGAGCACGTAGGCCGAGACGACGCCGCCAGTGGCGAAGCCGCGATCCCGCAACATCTGCGGCAGCAGCCGCTCGCCGGCCTTCACCGTGAAGCCCACATTGCCCCTGACGCCGGTCTCGAACGGGAGTCGTCCCGCGAGCAGCGCCGCGTGCGCGGGGAGCGTCTCGGGCGCATGCGAGTACGCCCGCTCGAAGAGGACACCATTGGCGGCGAGCGAGTCGATGGCCGGCGTCTTGAGCTTCTTGTAGCCGTAGGCCGGCAGGTGGTCGGCCCTCAGCGTGTCAATGGAGATGACAATGATGGGGCCGCTGACCGGCGCTGAGGCCCGCGCATACCGCCAGCCGCCGGCCGCCGCCAGACTGACGGCGAGAGCGACGAGAGCCAGGATGAAGGTGTAGCGGAGGGGACGGGACACGACGGACCGTCAAGGCATGGCTGATGCTAATGGCTGATGGCTGATGGTCAATGGACGAAGCCATCAACCATCAGCCATGACACGTTACTTTTTCAGTTGATCCACGACAGCCTTGGCCTGTGCGGCCTCGGGAGACGTCGGATCAGCTTCGATGACCTTCGTGAAATAGTCAATCGCGCCTTTGGTATCGCCTTTGTTCAGCGCAACTTTGCCGAGCCCGAATAGCGGTTTGCCCCACTTCGGATCCATCTGTGACGCGCGGGTATACGCGGCGCCCGCGTCGTCCGACTTGCCCTTGGCGAACTCGACTTCGCCGAGGTTGTAGAAGACTTCGCGCGTCGCGCTGACGCTCTGAGAGGCTGACTGGAGCGTGCTCTCGGCGGCCTCGAGGTCGCCCTTCTCCAGGTTGGTCATGCCGATGCCGATCTTCGCTTTGTCGTTGTTCGGGTCGGCCTTGAGCAGCTCGTTGTACGCTCCCAGCGCGGAATCGTAATCCTTCTTGTTGCGGTAGGCCGCGGCGACTTGCAGGTTTATGACGCTGAGCGACGGTGCCTTCGTCATGATCGCCCGATACGCGGCAATCGCTTCGTCCCATTTCTGCGCGTTGTACAGCGCGTCTGCCGCGCCCAGCTCCGCCTGGAGGTCTTTGGCCGCCATGCCCCCGAGCGCCCCAGCTGGTGCGGCGGCGCCGCCCTTTCGCAGCGTGACAACGAGCGGCGGATTCGGCGCGCCGATCGTCTGGACGTTCAGCTTCGCGCCTTCGGGAGCGTAGCCCGGTGCCTGCACCGTGAACGTCCACTGGCCGGTCCGGAGACCGATGATGGAGAACCGCCCTTTGTCGTCCGTGGTTGCGGTAAAACTGCTCGGCGACGCAGCAGGATTCTCGGCGGTAATCGTCGCGCCTTTAATCGGCTGTCCGGCGTCGTCCTTGACCTGGCCTCCGACGCGGCCGGTTTGCGCCCCCGCCGTGCCTGTCAGCCCGAATACGACGATTGCGGCGAGCAAGCCGCGGAATAGATGAAAGCGATCACGCATGCGTAGTCCCCCCTCGGTAGCTTCCGAAAACGAAGCTATGCGTGCTAAGTCTCTGACTGCGCTCAGTATATATTGAATCACGTGAAACGACGCCTCGCCGCTGCGGCGCTCGCCGGCGCTCTGCTGGCCGCTCAACCGTCCGCCCAGCCGACCTCGAAATTTGCCTCAATTGCGCCGCTGGTGGAGGCCGCCATCGATCGGCACGAGTTACCCGGTGCCGTGGTCCTGGTCGGCCACCGTGACGAGATTGTCTTTCGCCAGGCGTTCGGGCATCGGGCGATCAGGCCCTCGCCCGAATCCATGACCGACGATACGATCTTCGACCTCGCATCGTTGACCAAGGTGGTGGCCACGACCACCAGTGTCATGCAGCTGGTCGAGGAGGGCCATATCCGGCTTTCTGATACCGTTGCCCACTACATTCCCGATTTCGCCCGGTACGGCAAGGATGGCATCACCATCCGTCAGCTGCTGACCCACACTTCGGGCCTGCGCCCCGATCTCGAGCTGCAGACGGAGTTCGATGGCGCGGACGAGGCCATCCGCCGCGCAGTCGACGAGGTGCCGGTGGCCGCGCCCGACGAGCGATTCGTCTACAGCGACATCAACTTCTTCCTGCTCGGCCGCATCGTCCAGCTGGTGAGTGGGGAGCGCCTCGATCAGTACGCGCGCGGGCGTATCTTCGGACCGCTCTCGATGGGCGACACGATGTTTCTGCCACCGGAACCGCTGCGCGGCCGGATCGCGCCTACTGAGCGCTGCCGGGCACGGGCGTGGCCGTGCGCCGGGCCCGATGCGGCGGACGTGCCGTTCCTGCGCGGCATCGTGCACGACCCGACTGCGCGCCGGATGGGCGGCGTGGCCGGGCACGCCGGCCTCTTCAGCACGGCGGCCGACCTGGCCCGGTTCTGCCGGATGCTGCTGGGCGGCGGCGCACTCGACGGCCAGCGCATCCTGTCGCCAGCTGCGATCGCGAGGATGACGTCGCCGTCGACGCCGGCCGCCATGCGTGACGTCCGCGGCCTTGGATGGGACCTCGACTCGACGTACTCCGCGAACCGCGGAGACTTGTTTCCGGTCGGCTCGTACGGACACACCGGATTCACCGGGACGTCACTGTGGATCGATCCCCAGTCGAGGAGCTACGTAGTCTTCCTGTCGAACCGCGT
>DASZFS010000166.1:0-11434 GCA_035939575.1 Vicinamibacterales bacterium
CAGGGTCGTCAGAAATCGAGGGCGTAGGCAACTGCACGCGACAATGAGTCTTCGGCCCGTTCTCATCGCTTTGGGGCGAGGCAACTGCACGCCACGCCGTTGCAGAGCCTTCAGCCCGATTCTCCTGGAGCTCAGCGCAGGTTCAGACGGTACAGTCGCGCTTCGGCGTCCTCCGCGATCATCTCGACCGGCAGCTTCTCCACGTATCCTCTCAGCTCTTCGCTCGCGGTGCGGTGTACGACGAAATACCTGCACGGCGATTCGGCCGCATCGACGACGGCCGGCCCGGCCGCCTGCCGGCCAGACGAGAGGCGGAGCAGGTCGCCCGCGACCGGCGTCTTCTCGTACCGCCTCGCGGCATCGGCTGGCATGCGGCCAACGTATCCGCCGACGAGTGGATGCTCATGTAACGTTGCGTCGTACAGCGCGCGCCGATCCTGCGATCCAACGCCGGTGCTGAGACCGTCACCGATACCGAAGGGAACTTCACACACCGCGCCGTCGGGTTCAGCCGCGAGCGCCTGGTAGACCTGCGGGCGATCGAGCACGGTCAGCGGAATGGGTGCGTCCCAGTACTCGAAGGCAACGAGTGCGATCGCGAACCACTGCCCAGCCGGACTCCCAGGAATGCCTCGCGCCGAGCGGATGCGCCAGGCGAGGATCATGGCGAGCGCGAGGAACACACCGGCCATGGCGCGGCCGGGCATGCGGGCGTTTTCAACGAACGGCACGTAGCGAAGCAGGATGGCGGGCAGGCGGAGGCCGGTGTCGAATCCCCCCGCTGTCAGCAGAGGCCCCAGAGCCAGGACGCCAAAGACGACGGCGCTGGTCCTCCAGATGCGGGCGTCCGGACGTCCCGGCCGGTCGGTTCGCGTCACGGCAAGGATCAGCACCGGGGCGATGCCCAGCCATCCGACGGCCTCGATGTCGTCGAGCCCCAGCGATGCATATACGCGCCGGCTCCACGATCCGGTCAGTGGATGACGCGGATGCCCGATGAACGGCGTCGCAAGGTCGACGCCCAGCGGGACGTTGCGCCACACGTAGCGCTGCGTCACGTACTCGCCGCGTTCGACGAGTTGCGCGGCGCGCCACAGGAGCGGCGAGGCGCAGACGAGGAAGATCCCGCCGGTGATTCCCGCGACCACGAGCGCACGGCGGCCTCTCCATCGGGCGCCGGGGCAAGTGCCGCGACCGGCGACGCTGGGCCGCCACCAGACCGCCGCGAGTATCAGGGAGACCGTCCACATCGCCGAAAGCGTGTTCTGTGGCGTGCGCATCGATACCACGAGCGATCCGAGGTGAAATGTGGTGCCGCCGGTCGCAGCAATCGACACCGCCACGGCCGCGAGCAGTCCGACCCCGCCGACCAGGAGCGCCACGATCCACCGCGGCGCCGGGTGCGATCGATCGCGCCAGCGGATCGACAGCGGCCGCATCCACGCCAACAGACAGGCACCGGCGAAGAACATCAGGTAGACGACGTAGTAGTACGTGGTGTAAGCCGCGATCGCGGCGACTATGCCCGCGCACGCGGCGGCGATGTTCGAGCGGCCGCGAAGCGCCCGCCTGAGGAACAGCGCGAACAGCGGCAAGACCCAGGCCGCGACCAGATCAAAGTGCCCCAGCAGATGCCCGGCGAGATACGGTGACAGCCCGAAGATCAGCGCGGCGAGCACCGCGGCTCGCGCATGACGCGTCGCGTCCCACGCCAGCGCGTACATGCACGCCATGTTCGCGAACACGAAGGCCATCAGCAGCAGGTTGAGCGTGGTGACGATCGACAGGGGCGAGAGGATCGTGGCTGCGATCAGTGCCGGGAGCGCGGTATGCGGATGATCGACGAGTGTCGTCCCGAAGGGATAAAAGAGATGGGTGGTCCGGAAGAATTCGACGCCGGGAATGGCGAGGGCGCGGCGCATCCACCAGAAGTTCCAGACGAAGCTGTAGTTGTCTCCCGGCTCGCCAGGAATGGCAGCGCCGATGCGCGCGGCGAGCGGCCACGTCCAGCCGAGCGCGAGCGCCGCGAAGAGCGTGAGCGCGGCCGCATGCTGCGAAACCCGCGCGCGCTCGGCCCGCATGGCCCTACGGCTGAGGCTTGGCGGCTGCTTCTTCCTGGAGGAGCGCCTTGCGACTGAGGCGAATCTTGCCGGTCGGGTCGATGTTGATCACCTTGACGAGCAGCTGTTCGCCTTCCTTCAGCTCGTCGCGAACGTCCTTCACACGGTGATTGGCGATCTCGGAGACGTGCAGCAGGCCGTCGGTGCCGGGCATGATCTCCACGAACGCACCGAAGTCAGTGATGCGCTGAACCTTTCCCAGATAGGTCTTGTTCAACTCCGGCGTGGCGGTCAGCTCCTGGATGATGGAGATGGCCTTCTGCGCCGACGTCTCGTCCGCTGATGCGACGTTGACGCGGCCGTCGTCCTCGACGTCAATCTTGACGCCGGTCCGCTCGATGATGCTCCGGATCATCTTGCCGCCGGGTCCGATGACGTCGCGGATCTTGTCGACCGGGATGCGGATGGTGACGATGCGGGGGGCGTGCGCCGAGATACTGTCGCGCGGCGCGCCGAGCGACTCGCGCATCTTGCCCAGGATATGCATCCGGCCCTGGCGCGCCTGTTCGAGAGCCTTCTGCATCACGACGGTCGTGATGCCCGAGACCTTGATGTCCATCTGCAGCGCCGTGATGCCCTCGGCGGTGCCGGCCACCTTGAAGTCCATGTCGCCGTAGTGATCCTCCGCCCCGGCGATGTCCGAGAGCACGGCGTACTTGCCGCTCTTCTCGTCCATGACCAGACCCATGGCGATGCCGGCGACCGGCGCTTTGAGCGGCACGCCGGCATCCATCATCGCGAGCGATCCGCCGCAGACCGACGCCATGGACGAGGACCCATTCGATTCGAGGATGTCCGAGACCACGCGGACGGTGTAAGGAAACTTGTCCTCGCCCGGGATCATCGGGGCGAGCGCGCGCTCGGCCAGTGCCCCGTGTCCGACCTCCCGGCGGCCCGGCCCGCGAAGGAACGCGACTTCACCGACCGAGAAGGGGGGAAAGTTGTAGTGGAGCATGAAGCTCTTCCACTGCTCGCCCTCGAAACTCTCGATTTTCTGGGCGTCCTCGGCGGTGCCGAGCGTGCACGTGACGAGGGCCTGCGTCTCGCCTCGAGTGAAGACCGCGGAGCCATGCGTTCGCGGCAACACGCTCGTTTCAATCCAGATAGGGCGGATCTCGTCGAACTGGCGGCCGTCGAGGCGATGCCCGTGCTCGAGGACCTCGTCGCGCAGCACTTTTTCCTTGAGGTCCTTGAAGATCTGCTTGGCCTCGACCTTGCGTTGAACCTCGCCGTCGGGAAGGGACGCGACCAGCTCGCCCAGCACCTGGTCCACGCGATCGTAGTTCTCGAGCTTGCCGCGAATGCGCATCGCTTCGGTGAGCGGGACGAGCACCTTTTCCTCCACCTCGCGGTAGAAGTCGTGGCCAATCTCCTTCTTCTGGACCTGGACTTTCGGCCTGCCTGCCTCGCGCGCGAGCTCCTCAATGCCGGCGACGATCTGCTTGATGGCGGCGTGCGCGGTTTCGAGCGCCTGGACGACCTGCGCTTCGCTGACTTCTTTCGCACCGGCTTCGACCATCACGATGCCGTCCCTGCTTCCGGCGACGACGAGATCGAGCTTGCCCTGCTTGCGCTGCTCGAATGTCGGGTTGACCACGAACTGGCCGTCGACGAGCCCGACGCGGACGCCGGCGATTGTCTTCTCGAGCGGAATGTCCGAAAGGGCCAGGGCGGCAGACGCGCCGGTGAGCGCCAGAACGTCGGTGTCGTTTTCCTGGTCGGCAGACAGGACCAGGGCGATGATCTGCGACTCGTACCGCCAGCCAGACGGAAAGAGCGGACGGATCGGTCGGTCGATGACGCGGCTCGTCAGCACCTCTTTCTCTGCGGGCTTGCCCTCACGCTTGAAGAAGCCGCCGGGGATGCGTCCCGAGGCGTAGGTGTACTCGCGGTAGTCAACCGTCAGCGGCAGGAAGTCGATCCCCTCTCGCGCCGAGGCGGAGCGGCAGGCCGTCACCAGGACGACCGAATCGCCGTACCTGACGATGACGGAGCCGCCGGCCTGTTTGGCGAGCTTCCCGGTTTCCAGATGGAGTGTCGTGTTGCCGACGGTGATTTCGCGCGTGGTCATAAGTGCAAAGCTCTCAAGTCTCAACTCTGAAGTCCCACTCGGAGAAGTGCCTCGCGAATTTCCGAGTGGAACCTGGACGTTGAGCGTTCGTGACGTTACTTTCTGATGTTGAGGCGTCTGATCAGGTCCGAATAGCGCTGGGCGTCCTTGCCCTTGAGGTAATCGAGCAGACGGCGTCGCTTGCCGACGAGCATCAGCAGGCCCCGGCGCGAATGATGGTCTTTCGCGTGGGACTTGAAGTGCTCTGTGAGGTAGTTGATGCGTTCGCTCAGGATGGCTACCTGGACCTCGGGAGACCCGGTGTCGCCGTCGTGCGTGCGGTAGCTGCCAATCAGCTCGGTCTTGCGGTCTTTACTCAATGCCACGTGCGTCATGTCCTCCACGAACGCCCCAGACGCCCTTCCGGCACCGGGACGCCGTATCGCGAGAAAATCCTTAGTCGAGCAAGATCAACATGTTACATCAGAACAACGACGGGATGCAAAAGCCCGGAGGCGCCCGACGGCGTGGCCACGCCGACGAGCTCGCCGGTTGGATCGAGGAGGCGGAGAAAGGACGGCGTCACCACTCCAGGGGTCCCTATCCCCTGGACCACTCCAGGGGCTCCTGTCCCCTGGACGACCGGCAGTCCTCCCGGTTCGACCGCATCGAACTCCTCGAACTCCTCGAAGTCCCCAGGGCCGACATCGCGGCCGTGCGCCACGTGCCGGAGCCCGTCCACGGTCAGCGCGACCGCCGACAGGCTCGTCAAGAGTCGCTTCATCGGGATGACACGGCCGGCGATGCCGGCGGCGTCGCGTTCGGCCGCGTCCAGCGGGATTGCCTGGTCGAGCGTGAAGTCGGCGCTTCGCGTCCGCCGCAGCGCGACGAGGCAGGCACCAATCCCGAGGCGCTCTCCCAGGTCGTGAGCGAGAGCGCGAACGTAGAATCCAGCGGAGCAGTCGACCTTGAGCGTCACCTTGTCGGCGTCCATGGCGATCAGCTGAATGGCGTGGGCCGTCACGCGCGCCGGCGCGGGCCGGGGTGCGCCGCCTCCGGTGTCAGCCTCTCGTGCCGGATCCCGCGCGGCGCGGGCGAGCGCGTAGCTGCGCCGGCCGGCGATCTTCTTGGCTGAAAACGCCGGGGGCTGTTGGAGGAAGCTGCCGCGAAACGGGTCGAGCGCGGCGTCGACACGGTCGCGGGACGGCAGCGGCCCGGTGTAGGGTTCGTCAATCGGCCTGCCCTCGAGATCCGCCGTGTCGGTGCGGACACCCAGCTGCACAATGGCGTCGTAGGATTTGTCCGCCGCGCTCATGAACCGTGCAAGGCGCGTGGCGCGGCCGATGACGAGCGGAAGGACGCCCGTTGCGGCGGGGTCCAGGGTACCGGTGTGCCCGATGCGCCGCTCCCGCAGCACGCGCCTCAGGCGCGCCACGACGTCGTGCGACGTCGGCCCCGCGGGCTTATCGATGACTAACAGACCGTCCATCGATGGCGGCCTCGATTTTCTCGACAAACATCTTCTGCAGGGCGTCAATCGCGCCCGTCACGGTGCAACCGGCCGCGTTCTTGTGCCCCCCGCCGGCGAATTCCTTGGCGATCCCCCCGATGTCGATGTCGCCCTTGGAGCGCATGCTGACCCGGTATTCCTCGCCTTCGATCTGCTTGAAGAAGACCACCGCCAGGATCTCCTTCACGGTCAACGGCAGGTTGATGAGCCCTTCGGTGTCCTCGTACGTTCCGCCTGCCGATCGCGCCATCTCATGATCGAGGTAAACGATCGCCACGCGGCCGGTCGGATCGATCTGCATCGCGCTCAGAACGGAGCCAAACAGCTTCAAGCGGCCCATGTTATTGCTGTCGTAGACGTCGCGGGCGACCTGCACCGGGTCCACCCCGGCGGCGAGCGTCTCCCTGCAGATCTCGAATGTCCTTGGCGAAATGCTCGAGTAGTGAAACGAGCCGGTGTCGGTGAGAATCGCGAGGTACACGTGGGTCGCCACGTCGCGCGTCAGCGGCGCGCCGAGCGCCCGTAGCAGATCGAACACCATCTCGCCGCAGGCGGCGGCCGTCGCATCGAACCAGCGCAGCTGCCCGTACCCGCTGTTGCCGGGGTGATGGTCGATGTTGATCACAAAGAAGCGATCCAGCCCGTCGACGCCCGTGCGCGCCAGGTCGCCGCACTCCATCACAATCGCGGCATCGTAGTCGACGAGATCCTGCGGTATCTCTGGCGCGATCCGGATCTCGGGCACGCCTGGAAACTGCAGGAGCGGCCCCGGCGCCCTGTCGGAGTGCACGACGACCGCATCCTTGCCCATCGCGCGCAGCGCGTACGCCATCGCGACCGACGACCCGATCGAGTCGCCGTCGGGCCGGGCGTGCGAGGAGATCACGAATCGCTGCCGCGCGCGGATGGCGTCGGCGATTCGAGCGATGTCAGCGTTCGTCGTTGTCATTGTCGCCAGGGGGTGGGTCGGATGCGTGGATTTCCTTGATGAGCTGTTCGATGCGGTCTTGACCCGCAATCGATTCGTCGTAGAAGAACGCGAGCTCGGGCACGCGCTTCAGCCGCAGCCGGGACCCGATCTGACGGCGCAGGAACGGCAGCGCGCGATGCAGCGCGCGCTCGGAGCCGCGGCGCGCCGCGGTGTCACCGAGCGCGGTGTAATACACGCGCGCCTGCTGGATATCGGGGCTCACCTGGACGCGGGTAATCGTCACGAAGCCGATGCCCGGGTCGTGGACCTCACGCGCGAGCAGCTGGCCGAGCTCCGCGCGAATCTGGTCGGCCACCCGGTCCGGTCTGGAGCCTTGCGACATCTCTCCCGGCTACGCGGTGACCGCGACGCGCTCCATCGCGAACACTTCGATCACGTCGCCGACCTTGATGTCGTTGTACTTCTCGAACCCGATGCCGCACTCGAAGCCGGACTTGACCTCGCTCACGTCGTCCTTGAAGCGGCGTAGCGATCCGATCTTGCCCTCGTAGACGACCGCGTTGTCGCGCAGCAGGCGGGCCTGCGTGTCGCCGGCGCGCGTGATGCGGCCCTCGGTGACCATGCAGCCAGCGATCGTCCCGAACTTCGGGACCTTGAAGATTTCGCGGACGCTCGCCACGCCGATCCGGACCTCCTTGAAGGTCGGCTCGAGCAGCCCCGTCATGGCCTTCTTCATCTCGTCCGTCACGTTGTAGATGACCGAATGCTGGCGGATCTCGACGCGCTCCCGCGTGGCGATCTCTTCGGCGTTGCGATCCGGCCGCACGTTGAACGCGATGATGATGGCGTTGGACGCCGACGCCAGGAGCACGTCGGACTCGTTGACCGCGCCGACGCCGGCGTGGATGATGCGGATCTTCACCTTCTCGTCCGACAGCTTGGCCAGTGAATCGGCGAGCACCTCGGCGGATCCCTGCACGTCGGCCTTGATGATGATCGGCAGCTCCTTCATGCCGCCTTCGGAGATCTGCGCCTGCAACGACTCGAGCGTGAGCCGCCCGCCCTTGGTGCCGAGCGCGCGCGTCTTCGCCTGCTCCTCGCGGAACGTCGCGATCTGCCGCGCCTTGGCCGCGTCGGCGACCTGGAACACATCACCCGGCTGCGGCAGCCCGCCGAGCCCAAGGACCTCGACCGGCGTCGATGGACCCGCGGACTTCGTCGGACGCCCGCGGTCGTCGATGAGCGCGCGTACGCGGCCGACGATCGGCCCCGCGATGAACGTGTCGCCGACCGTCAGCGTGCCATCCTGCACCAGCACCGTCGCGACCGCGCCGCGCCCCTTGTCCAGCTTGGCCTCGAGGACGGTGCCGGTCGCGCTCCGCTTCGGGTTCGCCTTCAGCTCGCCGATCTCGGAGACCAGGAGAATCATCTCGAGCAGCAGCTCGATGTTCTGCTTCTTCTTGGCGGACACCTCGACCGTCACGGTCTTGCCGCCCCATTCCTCGGGCATCAGGTCGAGCTCCGTCAGCTCGCGCTTGACGCGCTCGGGGCTGGCATTCGGTTTGTCGATCTTGTTGATCGCCACGATGATCGGCACGTTCGCCGCCTTCGCATGGTCGATTGCCTCCCGCGTCTGTGGCATCACCCCATCGTCGGCCGCGACGACGAGGACGACGATATCGGTGACCTTGGCGCCGCGGGCCCGCATCAGCGTGAACGCCTCGTGGCCCGGCGTGTCGAGGAAGACGATGTTGCGGCCGTTGATCGTGACGTGGTACGCGCCGATGTGCTGGGTGATGCCGCCCGCTTCGCGCTCGGCAACGCGCGCCTCGCGGATGGCGTCAAGCAGGCTGGTCTTGCCATGATCCACGTGGCCCATGACGGTGACGACCGGCGCGCGCGTGACGACGTCCTCCGGGCGGGCGTCGCCGTTGTCCACTCGCAACAGCTCCTCCTCGAAGCTGCGCATCTGAACATCCGCGCCGAACTCGCGAGCGATCATCGTCGCGGTCTGCGTATCCAGGGTCGTGTTGATCGTGAGCACGATCCGCTTCATCAGCAGCTTCGCGAGCACGTCTTTCACGCGGAGGTCCAGCTTGTCCGCCAGATCCTTGACGGTCATGCCCTCCGCCAGGGTGATGGTGCGGCTGACGGGAGGCGGCGAGGCCGGTAGTGCAGGGGCCACCGGGCGCGGTGTGTGCTCGCGGCGCTGTCCCGGTGCCGGACGCTGGCCCTGATGACTGCCGGGCCGTTGACCGGCGTACGGCGGACGCGAAGGCATCCCCGGCCGTTGCGGATAGGCCTGCCCGGGACGCGGCGGACCGCCCGGTTGCTGTGTGCGCACGGGCGGCGACGGCAGCGGCCGGGGCCCGCCCACCGGGCCCTGTGAACGCGGAGGATACGACGGCCTCTGCCCCCCAGGCCCTACCGGCCCGCCGGGTCGCGTGAACGGGGACGGGGGACGCGCGCCAGGCACTCCGACCTGACCGGCGGCCCCCACGCTGGCCGGTCGCGCCGGCGAGGGCGTGCCCGGACGATCGAGACGATCGACACGGGGCGCCGGCTTCGGCGCGACCCGCGGCGGCGGTGTCGTCTGCAGCGGTGGCGTTGGCGTGCTCGGACGCTGCTCTTCGATTCGGAGCCTCAGCGTCGGCGGCACAACGCGACCGAACTTGGCCGGCGGTACTGGAGGTCGTGGCGCTGCCGCGGGCGGGGCAGCAACCCGGGCTGCTTCGGCGGGCGATACGGCGGCCACAGCCGGCTCAGGAGACGACGCGATCAGAGCGTCAGCCGCTCCTGGCGATGCCGGCGCGGACTCCTTTTCCGGGACGTCCGTTGCGGCGGCCCGTGATGCCGTCTCGCCAACTGGCACGGGTGGCGCTTCAGGCGCCGCTTCGCTAGCGTGCTCGGCCGCCGTCTCCGCCTCGGCCACGTCCGGCTCGGGCAGGGCCTCCGGCTCGGCGACTGGCACGGCCGGCGATGCCGGCTTGACGGTCTTGACCAGGCGTGGCGGCGGCAACACGGGCGCGGTCGGCTTGGGCGGCTCGACCTTCCTGGCCGGTGCCGGGCTCTTCTTACCCTTCACCACCAGGGCCTCGGCGAAAATGTCACCCGTTGGCAGCTGGATGTTGCGCTGCTTCGCCAGGCGATCCACGAACTGGCGGGCAACAACTTCCTCGATAGTGCTCGAGGCGCTCTTGACTTCGATCCCGTGATCGCGCTTCAGCAGCGCCGTCACTTCCTGGCTCGTCGTCCCGAGCAGCTCCGCGACCTTGTAAATCCGGACTGTTGACAAGCTATGGCCTCAGATGAATATGCACGAACCTCGGACTGCACGAGTGCTGCGATCCACGGTCGCGCATTCGCGCATTACTCGATCGACTCCCCGCGAGCCGCCGACAGAATCTTCTCGGCGGTCTTGCCGCCGATACCCGGGACCTCCGAGAGCTGCTCCACGGTGGCGGCCGCCACGGCAGCCTGCGTCTCGAAGCCCGCTTCCACCAGCTTGCGGACCGTCTTTTCCCCGATGCCAGCGAGAGTATACGGAACCGGCGCGTCAGCGTGCCCCTCCACGGGCGCCACTTGGTCCACGACGGTGTCGGCCGCATCCACGCGGCCCGCGGCCTCGTTGGGGCCTGCCGCCTCATCCGCGTCGCCCGCCTCGGCGGCAGGGCCGCCGGCCTCGAGCTCGCCGAACTGCGCCTCGACCTCGCGGCGCTTCTCTTCCTCGCTCTTGATGTCGATGCGCCAGCCGGTCAGCTTCGCCGCGAGCCGGACGTTCTGGCCCTTCTTGCCGATCGCCAGCGACAGCTGCTTGTCCTCGACGACGACCTCCATGACGCGCTCTTTGTCGTCGACGATTGACACGCGCTGCACCTTGGCGGGGGAGAGCGCATTGGTCACGAACGCGATCGCGTCCTCCGACCACTCGACGATGTCGATCTTTTCGCCGCGCAGCTCGCGGATGATTGACTGCACGCGCGTGCCCTTCATGCCGACGCACGCGCCGACCGGATCCACATCGCGCTCCCGCGAGAAGACCGCGACCTTGGCGCGATCGCCCGCCTCGCGCACAGCGCCGCGGATCATCACCGTCCCGTCGTAGATCTCCGGCACCTCCTGCTCGAACAGCTTGATGAGGAGCGCCGGGTCGGTCCGCGAGAGCATGATCTGCGGGCCCTTGACGCCGCGGTTCACGCCCTTGATGACCGCGCGGACGCGGTCGCCGGGGTTATAGCTCTCGGCCCGCGACTGCTCCTTGCGCGGGATGACGGCCTCGTTCCGGCCGATCTCGACGACGATGTCCCCGTTCTCGAAGCGCTTGATGGTCGCGTTCTGCACCTCGCCCACGCGCTGGCTGAACTCCGCATACACGTTCTCGCGCTCCGCCTCACGGACTTTCTGGAAGATGACCTGCTTGGCGGTCTGCGCCGCGATGCGCCCGAGCACCTCCGTCGGCTTCGGGAACTCCATCTCGTCACCGAGCTCGATGCTGTTGGCGACCTCGTCGCCGTACAGCGCACGGTACATCTCGCGCGCCTCATTCAGCGAGATCTCGGTCGCGGCGGTCGTGACGTCCTCGACGACGGTCTTGAGCGCGAAGAGATCGACCTGGCCGGTCTCGGTGTTGAACCGCGTCTTCAGGTTCTCGCCGGTCTTGTAGTACTTGCGCGACGCGGTCGCCGGGGTTGTAGCTCTCGGCGCGCGACTGCTCCTTGCGCGGGATGACCGCCTCGTTCCGGCCGATCTCGACGACGATGTCGCCGTTCTCGAAGCGTTTGATCGTGGCGTTCTGGACTTCACCCACACGCTGACTGAACTCC
>DASZFS010000167.1:0-5453 GCA_035939575.1 Vicinamibacterales bacterium
CGCCGACCAAGTTCGCACGAATCGTCGTCACCAACGACAACGGGCAGTACGTCCTTCCGGATCTGCCGAAGGTCTCGTTTGACGTGTGGGTGCGCGGCTATGGGCTGGTGGATTCGCCGAAAGTGAAAGCGCAGCCAGGGAAGACGCTCAACCTGACGGCGGTGGTCGCGCCCAGCCCGAAGGCTGCCGCCGAGTACTACCCGGCGAATTACTGGCTGGCGCTGCTGGAGCCGCCGCACAAGAGCGACTTTCCCGGCACCGGCCCGAACGGCAACGGCTTCCCCGAGATGCTGAAGACGCAGGCGATGTGGATCGGCAATCTGAAGATGACGAACGCCTGCACGCAGTGCCACCAGCTTGGCAACAAGGTCACCCGCGAGATCTCGCCGGCGCTCGGGACGTTCAAGAGCTCGGTCGATGCGTGGAGCTATCGCGTCGAGGTCGGCGTCAGCGGCGCGTTCATGGACAGCACCCTCGGCCCGCTGGGGCGGCGAGGGACGCTCAGCGCGCTCGCCAGCTGGTCGGATCGTATCGCGAAGGGTGAACTGCCGCAGGCGCCTCCGCGTCCGCAGGGCGTCGAGCGCAACGTCGTCGTCACGCTGTGGGACTGGGCCGACGCCAAGACGTTCGTGCACGACGAGATTTCCACCGATCGACGCAACCCGACGGTCAACGCCTACGGTCCGGTGTACGGCACGCAGGAGCTGAGTGGCGACTGGGTGACCATGTTGGACCCGGTGAAAAACGAGGCGCGTCGGATGGTGGTGCCTCTGCACGATGACAACGCGCCCTACGCGTGGGCGCAGAGCCAGCCGAACCCGTCACCGTACTGGGGCGATGAGATCATCTGGAAGAGCCGTGTCGATCCGCACAACCCGATGATCGACGGCAAGGGCCGCCTCTGGGTCACCGCACACGGCGGATGCCGCCTGTACGAGCCGAAGCTCGACAAGTTCACCACGATGGGGCCGTGCCCCGGAAGCCATCATCTCCAGCTCGACGGGAACGACGTCCTGTGGTTCGACGCCGGCGGCGCGGGGTACTTCGACACGCGCGTGTGGGATCGGACGGGCGACGCCGCGAAGGCGTCTGGCCGCATCCCTGTCGTCATCGATTACAACGGCAACGGGAAGTTGGACGAGAACCCGGCGCCGAGTGACAAACCCGATCCAGCCCGGGATCTCGTTCCGAAACTTGGTGGCGCGTACGCGGTCATGCCGAACTATGCCGACGGCTCGGTCTGGCTGTCGTACAACCAGGTCCCCGGCGCGATCGTGCGCGTCGATCCCAAGACGAAGCTGTCGGAAGTGTACGAGCCGCCGTTCATGAACTCGAGAGCCAAGGTGGAAGGGTACGAGCCGCACGGCATCGACGTCGACAGCCGCGGCGTGATCTGGACAGGGCTCAATTCGGGTCACCTCGCCAGCTTCGATCGGCGCAAGTGCAAGGCGCCGTACAACCCGAAAGCAGAGCCGCTCGGACAGCAGTGCACCGAGGGGTGGACGCTGTACCAAGCACCCGGCCCCAATTTCAAAGGGGTGACCGACTCGGGATCGGCCGATTCGTTCTATTCGAACTGGACCGATCAGTTCGACACCTTGGGCCTTGGGAAGGACGTGCCAATCCTCACGGGCTCCGGATCGGACTCGCTCCTCGCGTACGTGAACGGAAAGTGGGTCGTGCTCCGGGTCCCGTATCCGTTTGGCTTCCATCCTCGCGGCCTCGACGGCCGCATTGACGATCCGAAGGTCGGCTGGAAGGGACGCGGCCTGTGGTCGACGTACGCCGAGCAGGCAACGTGGCACATCGAGGGCGGCAAGGGCACGCTGCCGAAGGTGGTCCACTTCCAGCTTCGGCCGGATCCGCTGGCGCACTGAGGGGGCACGCATGAAGTCGACACGAAACGCGGCGACCGCGTGGAGTCGGGGGCCGGCGCTCTGTGCGCTAATCGGGGCGGCCCTCTCCGCACAGGGGTGGGCCGCAGCGGGTCGCGTGGAGGCCATTGGCGGCGTCCGTCCCAGCTACTACACCGAGGCGCAAGCCGCGCGCGGAGGCGCGGCGTTCCAGAAGCAGTGCAGCAACTGCCACACGGTCGATCAAGCCAGGCCGGCGCGCATTCCGTACGGCGGGAACCTCGCCGGGACGCGGTTCGCGTCGAAGCGATACAACGGTCGCCCGCTCTATCCGAGCGTGTACTACATCTGGAGGAAGCTCGAGGAGATGCCGGCCGACAACACCGAGCGCGTGCCCAACGCCGAGAAGCTCGATATCCTCGCCTACCTGCTTCAGCAGAATGGCCTGCCGCCCGGCGCCAGCGAGCTGAAGGCTGATCCGTCGGTCATGAAATCGCTGCTGATCGATCAGCCCGGCTTCGAACACATGTTCAACGGATACGATTTCACCGGGCTGAAATTCAATCTCGGGTTCTTCTGCACGCCGGCTCCTCAGGGGTGCGGCAAGACCGATCCGGCGCCAGAGTTCCGGATCGAGGACGGCATGATCGTGACCGGCGGCAAGATGCACTCGATGATGTACACGGAAAAGAAGTACCTCAACTACACGCTGCAGCTCGAGCAGCGGTTCGATTACAAATGGGATGATGACGAGGCGCTGTTTCCCGGCAACAGCGGGGTGATCGCGTTCATGAGCGACGACGCCCGCGTCTGGCCCCAGAAGATGATCCTCGTCGACGGCCGCTATTACGATTTCATGAACATCCAGGCGGTGGGGACGACGGTGAAGAAGATGTTCGACGACGACGCGCGCAGGCGCGCCGTGAAAGGGCCGAACGAGTGGCAGTACATCGAGATCGTGTCGCGCAACGGCGAGGTGAAAGCCTGGCTGAACGGCACGCTCGTCTCGTCGTTCACCGGCGACGACCTCAAGGAGCCGACTCACATCGGCTTCCAGAACCAAGGCATCCCGACGCGCTGGCGGCACATCCGGATCAAGCCTGAGTAATCCGGACACTTTCCCGGGTAGAATGTCGGCCGCCTTCGATAGACGTCAGGAATCGATGTATCCAAGGAGGATGGCCATGCGTCGTGTCGTACTGGTGGTGACGCTCGGGGTCGTCGCGCTGGTGGGTGGTGTGCTGGCGGCCGAGGACGGCATGCCGCTGTGGGCCTATGGCTACAACGCACCCCCATCTCCTGCGGGAGCACCCGCGCCCGCTGCGGCCCCGGCGCGGCCTGCCGCGCCCGAAACGCCGAGGACTCTGGCGGGCTCTGCCAATTCGTTTACGCGGTCGCAGATCTACAACCGCTGGGGTCCGGCAGACTGGTTCCCCGGCGCGCACCCGCCGATGCCGGAAATCGTGGCCAAGGGCCGCGAGGGAGCGGGCATTTACGCGTGCAGCCTGTGCCATCTCCAGCACGGCAGAGGGCGCCCTGAAAATGCCCCGGTGTCGGGCCTGCCGGTGTCGTACTTCGTGCAGACGATGATGGATTTCAAGGATGGCAGCCGGAAGAGCAGCGACACGCTGAAGCGCAACGCGGGCATGATGGCGGGATATGCGAAGACCATGACCGACATGGAGATCAAGGCGGCGGCAGACTACTTCGGTAGCATCCCGTGGCAGCCGCTCTGGGTGAAGGTAAAGGAAACAGCCACCGTCCCGAAGACGCACATCGACAACAACCTGTTTGTGCCCACTGAAGGCGGCGGAACTGAGCCGATCGGCAACCGGATCGTCGAGGTGCCCGAGAACGAGGATCTGAGCGAGAACCTCCGCGATCCGCGGTCCGGCTTCATCGCGTACGTGCCGCCCGGCAGCATCAAGAAGGGTGAGGCGCTGGCGGCAACGGGTGGAGCGGGCAAGACGGTCCGATGCGCCGTGTGCCACGGGTCCGATTTGAAAGGTCTCGGACCGGTGCCGGGCATCGCCGGGCGATCGCCCAGTTATCTCATCCGCCAGATCTACGACATGCAGTCGGGTTCGCGGAAAGGCGAATGGGCGCAGCTGATGAAGCCGGTCGTGGCGAAGCTGACCAACGACGATCTAATCGCCATCGGCGCGTACGTGGCGTCGATCCAATAAACGGGCGGTCGATCAGGGGAGCTCCCGGCTCGGCTCGTTCCGCTGGACGAGGAGGACCTGTGTTGAATGCGATCGAGTCGCTGA
The DNA here is from genome assembly GCA_035939575.1 of Vicinamibacterales bacterium. GTDB lineage: Bacteria > Acidobacteriota > Vicinamibacteria > Vicinamibacterales > CAVVIG01 > DATKHR01. The sequence goes on from DASZFS010000167.1 coordinate 4,124, forward strand.
TCGAGCAGTTCGAGAGAGGGCGCATCACGCGCCGGGAGCTGGTGAAAGCGCTGCTCCTCGCCGGGCTGGCGCCCGCGCTTGCGGAGTCGCAGACGACACCGCCGCCGGTACCCGCGCTTGGGTTGAATCACGTCCACTTGAACGTGATCGATCTAGACAAATCGATCGCGTTCTACCGCGACGTGTTCGGCGCGACGCTCCGGGACAGCGCGCCGCCAAAGGACGCGACGCTGTCGCTCCCGGGCAAGCCGAGCTGGATCAGCTTGACGAAGACCAGCAGCGACAAAGGCAGCTACAACCATATCGCGTTCGGCACCCGGTTCAATGTCGCCGGCGGCGATGCCGTACGGATTGCCGATGCCGTCAACCGCGCCCACCCTGAGGCGAAGGCGAAACCGACCGGGCCGACTGCCGCGGGCGAGAACACGCGCTCTGTGTATCTCACGGATCCGAACGGCATCACGCTGCAGATCGTCGCGACCGACGATGACGGCTGGCTGCCGACAGGGCAGGTCGGCCGGACGATGCTGAAGAAGTAAGAGGCTCAAGGGCACTCTGGAGTTGCTCGATTGGATCCAGAGATGGGCGTATACTTTCGGCCTCGGGTCAGCGATTTCCTCTTAGGCTCATCTGCGAGGGAGAGACCGATGGGTTCGACACGCTTGAATCGGCGGGAACTCCTGAAGAGCGGCGCCACATTAGCCGGTGGTTTCACCCTGGGAGCCGCGGCACCCGCGCTCGGCCAGGAACCAATGACACATGCATCCCCGCCCATGATCAAGGGCGACAGCGATGGTCAAATCGCCTATGGCGATCGCTCTAAGCATGTGAAGTCGGTCCGCATCCCTCACGGCGGCCGGCCGTCGCCTGATAACTTCGGGCTTACGTTTCATGTGGCATCGCCGCTTCAGGATTCAGTGGGAGTGATCACGCCGTCCTCGCTGCACTACTTTGCGACGACACGGGGCGCCTTCCTCCCGGATATCGATCCGCGGGAGCATCGCTTCACGATCCATGGCCTGGTCGACCGTCCGCTGACCTTCACCATGGAGGACTTGAAGCGCCTCCCGTCTGTCACCCGCCTTCATTTCATCGAGTGCGCAGGGAATCGATCGTCGCGGAGAGCGAAAACCGTTCAAGAAACGCACGGCATGACGAGTTGCGCCGAGTGGACCGGCGTGCTCCTCTCGACGCTGCTCAAGGAGTGCGGACTGAAAGGCGGGGCATCCTGGTTCGTCGCAGAAGGGGTGGAGGAAGTGAAGGGCGCGTCGAGCATGCCGATCGCCAAGGCGATGGACGACTGCATCGTGGCCTACGGCATGAACGGCGA
>DASZFS010000168.1:0-2229 GCA_035939575.1 Vicinamibacterales bacterium
CCCAGTCGTCGCCTGGACCGTCAGGCCGTAGTTGACCGTCAGCACGAGATGCGCGAGCGCGTTGGTGTCGGATCCGGCCGGGAGGTCCCCAGCCTCGACGGCACTGTCGAAACGCTTGCGGAGGAGCGCATGGCCTTCGGCCCGTTGGGCCGCGAACTCCTCACGCAAGCGACCGTCGCCTGAGGACAGCGCGCAGCGGACCCACATGCACGTGGCCGGAGACCCCGGCCCCGTGAGCATGTTGATCGCCCCTCTGAGGATCTTCTCCACCACGGCTCGCGCGGTCGCCGCCTCCAGCGACTCGCGTGCGTAGGATGACGGCCCTTCGAAGTAACGCTCGAGGGCCTTGCGGAAGAGGTGCTCTTTGTCGCCAAACGCTGCGTAGAGGCTGGGCCGGCTGATCCTCATCGCGCGGGTGAGATCCGTCAGCGAGGCGCCGAGGAACCCCTTGCGCCAGAACACCCGCATACCGCGGTCCAACGCCTTGTTGGCGTCGAACTCCCGCGGCCGACCCCGGGTCCTCTTGTCTCGCCGCGGCACCTTCACCTCACTGACACTAGCAAACGCTTGACAGAGCGGGCGGTCGCATGCAATTCAGTACCAATCGGTACAGAAGTTCGAGGTCAGACGGATGGCGGGCAGAATCCAGGGAAGCGTCGCGGTCGTGACCGGCGGAAGCAGCGGCATCGGTCTCGCGACGGCCGCGCTCTTCGCGCAGGAAGGCGCGCGTGTTTTCGTGACGGGCAGGCACGCGGAGGAACTCGCCGAGGTGGCGAGAAAGCTCGGTCCCGGCGTGACTGCCGTCCCGGGCGATGTGACGAAGACCGCCGACCTCGACCGCTTGTACGCGACGGTCGAACGGGACGCAGGGCAGATCGACATTCTGTTCGCCAACGCCGGCGTGGGCTGGCTCGCGCCGCTTGGCACGGTCACGGAGGAGCTCGTTGACGGGATCTTCGACTTGAACGTGAAGGGTCTGCTCTTCACGGTCCAGAAGGCGCTCCCGCTGCTCAAGAGCGGCAGCGCGATCGTGCTCAACGCCTCGATGGCCGGCTCCAAGGGGATGCCCGGTTTCGGCGTCTACGCAGCGAGCAAGGCGGCCGTGCGGTCGTTCGCGCGCAGCTGGGCCGTCGACTTGAAGGAGCGCGCGATCCGCGTGAACGCGGTGAGCGCCGGTGTGATCCCGACCCGGGGCTACGAGACCGCGGGATTAACGCGCGAGCAAATCGAAGGGTTCGCCGCGCAGATGACGCCGCTGATTCCCCTAGGCCGCGTCGGCACTCCGGAGGAGGTGGCCAAGGCGGTCCTGTTCCTTGCGTCGCCCGACTCCAGCTTCGTGAACGGTGCCGAGCTCTTTGTCGACGGCGGGATGGCGCAGGTCTGAGCACGTGGCACTGCAGCACGCAACGTTCAGCGGATGGCAGGAAGGAGAGTCGCGATGAGCAACCCCCAACACGAGCAGATCATTCGAAACGGATACGCGGTCGCCGAGGCGATGGATGTCCCCGGGTTCGTGAACGCATTCACCCCCGACGGCACCGTCACGGACGAGGCCTTTGGCAACGTGTTCACCGGTCCGAAGGATCTGGCGACGATGCTCCAGGTCTTCGGCAACGCTTTCCCCGATATGCACCGAGAGATTCAGCGCTTGTACTCGGTAGATGACATGGTGATCGTCGAGCTCGCGCTGCAAGGAACGCACAAAGGGCCGCTTGCGGTGCCGGGCGGGTTCATCCCGCCGACGGGCAAGCGCATGAGCGCGCATTGCTGCGACGTATTTCGCCTGGTGGGCGGAAAAATCAAAACGTTCAATTGTTACTGGTCTGCGGCGACGGTTCTGGCGCAGCTCGGCGTACTCGGGAATCTCGAGGGAGCAGCCACGAAGGCCGGCTGATTGCGGAGAACCGTCGCGATCTCCCCCGAACGTCCGAGCAGCTCCCGCTCGGTCGGGGAAGTCAGGACTCGCCGAGCCGTTGAGAACCAGGACGGCGAGATGTTCGGGACGAACGCCTTCTTCTCGCGCCGGCGAAGACATCTACTGCACCTACTTCACGAGCCGGCGCGTCCGCCTCGACGACCAGCGTCGGCAGGAGCTGCGTGCCGGCGCGTCCCGGAGCGACCCCGATGGGCTTCTCCACCGTGGACATCGGCGTGGGGACCGAACCGCCGTCCTAACCCCAAGCCAGCCCGCGTGCGAGTAGGATGCGCCGTCGATGGCGAAGTCCCAGC
>DASZFS010000169.1:0-5457 GCA_035939575.1 Vicinamibacterales bacterium
CCGCTGCACCTGACGTTCTGGTCCAAGCAGCCGAACGCGTTCAGCCTGCAGGATGTGACGGTCGCCCGCCACATCGCCGCCTGCGTCGGACTGGTGTTCTCCCATCAGCAGCTTGCGGATGCCGAGCGGCGCGCCGCGGAGGCCCGTGCCCGCGCCGACCGCCTGGAAGTGCGCGTGAAGTCGCTCGCAGCGGAACTCGACCTCCGATCGGGGCTGGGCCACGCAATTGGACAGTCTGCGGAATGGATGAACATTCTCAAACAGGCCACTCAGGTCTCCGCCACGGAGACGACGGCGTTGGTGCAGGGGGAGTCAGGCACCGGCAAGGAGGTCGTGGCGCGCTTCATTCATCGCGCCTCGCCGCGCAAAGACGGTCCGTTCATTGCGATCAATTGCGCCGCGTTGCCCGAGCAACTCCTCGAATCAGAGCTGTTCGGATACGAACGGGGCGCCTTTACCGGGGCTCAGCAATCGAAGGTCGGTCAGATCGAGCTCGCATCGAGCGGCGTGCTGTTTCTCGATGAAGTCACGGAGATGAGTCTGTCAGCCCAGGCGAAGTTCCTGCGGGTCCTCCAGGAGCGCGAATTCCAGCGGTTGGGTGGCACGCGGCCCATCAAGGCGAATGTGCGGGTGATTGCCGCGACAAACCGCGATCTGCGCAAGGCCGTGGAGCGGGGAACGTTTCGCGAAGATCTGTACTACCGGCTGGGGGTGTTCGAGATCGCGATCCCGCCGCTGCGGGATCGGAGGAGCGACGTGCTTCCGCTCGCCGATGCCTTCCTGAAGGACATTGCCCGTTCGTTCGGTCGTCCGCCGACGGGTCTCACGGCGGACGCGAAGCGCGCATTGCTCGACTACAGCTGGCCTGGAAACGTCCGCGAGCTCCGCAACGCGCTCGAACGCGCCGCCATTGTGTCCGAGGGCGGTCTGATTGCGCCACAACACCTCCTGCTGCCAACCAGGCCCTACGACGCTGCCGCGAAAACGACCGATCTCAATGAGGTCGAACGTCAGACCATCGGGCAGGTGATGCGCGAGACCCGCGGCAACAAGTCAAGGGCCGCCAAGCGACTCGGGCTTTCGCGCACGCAGCTGTACGGCCGGCTGCGCAAGTACGGCTTCGACAGAGCCGACAGATAAGCCGAGCTTGTGTTTGCTCACCCTTGAACGGGGTGCGCAAGGCCGCGCAGTCAGTCGCTGCCGCTCCAGCCGTCGACCGCCGGGGAACGCGCGTAATCGCCAGCAAACACAGGGGAATACGCCTGCCGACTCGCCAGATTTGACCGGGCCCATTCCTTGCCTTTCAGGCTGGCATCGCCGCTCTCGTCGCGGTGATCAAGCGATGCTCGTCCCGAGTCACGACACTGCACATCGATCACTGCGCACGCCATGTGGACGGGTTCGGCATTCCGCTCGCAAGAAGGCTGGGTTATGTCACAACGAACGATCGAACAGGTCATCGGCCGCCTCTTGACCGATGAAGAGCTGCGGCACGATTTCGCTCAGGCTCCAAGCCGAACGCTCGTGGAGCTGAATGAGCAAGGTTGGGATCTGAGCCGCCTCGAGGTCGATGCGTTGCTCGCCATAGAAACCGCTCTCTGGTCCGAGGCGGCCGCCCGGATTGATTCGCGGCTTCAGCGCTGCAGCCTGAAGACGGACGAGGGGTAACGGACCAGAACTGAGGGAGGGGCTCTTGCATACGGAGGAGGTGCTGGTGTCCACAGTCGTGAACGAACCGGCGCATCGGCCTGGGCGGGTGGTCGCCAGGAATGCCGCCGGGAAGGTGCACGAGTACTTCGCTCGCCATTGGCAGCAGATACGGGGAACGCGCCGCGTCACACCGGCGTCGGTGGTCTCTGCCGAGGTGATCGAGGCGGTGATCGACGTGGCGTTTCAAACGAGCCTGCGACGCGAGGAAGGCTACATCCCGCGACTGTCGTTCGCCATTCTCGCGCCAGTGGAGGCGGTGAACCCGCTCGTTTTCGAAGAGGCTCTGTCGTTGACTCCCGGCAGCCTCGCCCGGGTCTCCCCAGCTGTCGCGCGTTCACGGCTTCACGCCGCGGTGTGGCCATTCGGCGATGAGCTCCTCGCGTGGGGAACCGTTCGTTCGATCCCGGTCGCGTGTTGCGTGATCGAGGTCGTCGCACCAGGAATGCTGGTGATCAAGCACGGCCCGAGCGATGCGTCACGCAAGTTTGTCAACGTGGCGGTCCTCGAAGGCGACCAGGTCAAAATGGTTGACGACCACGCGTCGGCGCCCATTGACTGCTCTGCGCTCGCCAGCTCGTTGCTCGGCTCGACGCCGTCCGGGTCCGACTCGGTTGATGTCCTCGAGGAGCTTGCCGTTTCGATGCAGGCGCACGGACACGGTGGAACGCTGCTGGTCGTCCCTGGCGACAACGAATTGTGGCGAGAGTCTGTGGTGCATCCCATGCCGTACGCCGTGAGGCCGGGATTCTCAGCGCTCGACGACCTGGCACGCGAGCCGGCTGAGCGCCGGGGCCGTGAATGGGAGGCTGATCTCAACGCTGCAGTGGAGATGGTTGCGGGTTTGACCGCCGTCGATGGCGCAACCGTGATCACCAGTCGGTATGAGTTGATTGCATTCGGGGCTAAAATCGCGCCCCGCGTGGGTCATTTCCGAGTCGAGCAAGTGGCCGTGACCGAATCGATCGAAGGCGTCGCGCCTGTCATCGTACATCCGACGCGGCTCGGCGGCACCCGGCACTTCTCCGCCGCGCAGTTTGTGAGCGAACAACGCGACGCCCTGGCGCTCGTCGCCTCGCAGGATGGGCGCTTCACGGTGTTCTCATGGTCTTCATTTGAGCGCATGGTTCGGGCGCATCGTGTCGAGGCGCTCTTGATGTGAATGAGCCCGAAAACGGAGAGAATCATGGGTCACGACGCTGGGGCGCCCATCGTGTTGACGGCGCCTTTGACCGAGAGCATCGACCACGCAGGCTTCTTCATCCAGATGTCCCTGGCCTCGATTCCCGGGTGGATGGAGTGGGTCATCGACAAGAAGTACCCGACCTGGCGCGAGGTGCCGACAACCGCCGACGGTCGCGCCGGCACGGCACCGGCGGGACTCCGTGTCCTCGAGGCTGTGCTGGCGCAGGAGTTCGGCGCCGATCAGGTCGCGGTGTGTTACCCGGATCAGCTGCCCTCGTTCATCGGCGAGCGCACACGCGTGGTCGCCGTTTCCACCCACAACCCACTCGGTACGACGTTCGCGGCGGGTGTGTACGCTTCCATCTTCGGTTCCTCGCGCGAACCGGTCAACGCACTGTATGCACGGCGGATGTTCGACACGATTCGTACGTGCCGGCAGCGGCATGACTTCGCGGTGATTCTCGGGGGATCCGGCGCGTGGCAGATTGAAGAAACCGGCAGTGAAGCCGAGTTCGGCATCGACACGGTGGTCAGAGGCCGCGCCGAGAGCGCCGACGTCATCGATCTCTTCCGCCGCGCGCTTGCCGGCGAGGCGCTCCCGCGGGCGCTCGAGGCGAACCATCCACATGACGCCGGCCAACTCCGCGTGCCGCACACGCGCACTTCGTTCGGCGTCATCGAGATGACGACGGGCTGCGGCCGGCGATGCGCGTTCTGTCAGCCCGACCTGAACCCGCGGATCTCCGTCCCGAAAGGGCCGATCATGGAGGCCGTCCGGGCAAACGTCGCGGCCGGCAACCGTCAGATCTCACTGGCGACCGAAGACATGTTCGTGTGGCGGACCGACGAGGCCGGCCTGCCGTTCTTCGTCCCGAACCGCTCGGAACTGCTCGATCTCTACCGGAGCATCGTCGACCATCCCGGCGTCGAGCAGATCACGCTGTCTCACGCCACCATCGCGCCTGCGCTGGTCGATCCGGATTTGATCGAAGAATTGAGCGACATGCTGCTCGACCGCAGCCCGATTCGGCTCAAGGCCGTCAGCACACATCGCGAACATCGCGCGCTCGCGCCACTCATCGGCATTGAGACCGGTTCTGTGCGCATCGCACGCCGGATCATGGCCGGCAAAGCGCTGCCGTTTGACATCAAGGACTGGCCGCACATCGTCCTCAACGGGCTCGAGATTCTGAACCGGAACAACTGGTTTCCCGTGTGCACGTTGATTGTCGGATCGCCCGGTGAGACCGATGAGGACTCCATGGCGACGCTGGACCTGTTGTACGAAGTCGAGCGCCGTGGGCTCAAGTGCATGTGGGTGCCCTCGATCTTCACGCCTCTGGTGAAGACGCGGATGGAGCACGGCGAGGGCGTACGGGAGACGCAGCATCTCTCGAAGCTCCAGTGGCAGGTCATCATGAAGGCTTGGGCGATCGCCTCGCGCATCGGATTGCAGACGGCCTGGGGGAAGCTGTCGTTCGGAGCCGGCGCGCTCATCCTTTGGGCCGGGCGACTGAGGCGCGTCAACGGTCCCAACTTCACGTGGCCGCTGATGCAGTTCTCCGGTGCCATGCCGGAGCGATGGCTCGAACGGACCGGCCGGATCTACGCCGGCCGGCCTCTTCCGTGGATCACGCGCGACGAGCTGCTGGCGACGGTGCGCCCTGACTGGCGTCAGGCCATCTCCTCCGCGCGCGAGAGCAGGCCGGTGGCAGCAGCTCGCGTGTTCAAGATGGCTGCGGTGTGACGGCGTCCCCGGCGCAGAGGAATGTTTGCATCTCCAACCTCGAGGAGGAGTCTACCTCCACGTCACGGCTCCGATGAGAAGTGTCACCAGGCCAGCCGACAGCACGGCGCCGCCAATGACCTTGGTCCCGTAGCCACAGCCACTCGCCATCTGGTTCGTGTTGCACTCGGGCCTGTTGGCATACACCAGCACCGCCGCGCCCGCTATGGAGGCAACGGCCCCGAAGATTATTTCCCCTCGAGCGGCGTCGGAACGGCCTCGCCCCCATCCCCTCTGCGCGAAGGAGCTGGATTCAACAGGTGTGAATGCCAATGCGCCAGGCAAGGCTCGCACGCTGGCCGGTCCGCTCAACCCGATCGCTGTGAGTGCCTCACCGTTGAGCGTGAGGCCTGAATGTTCCGAGACCGCCGACGCAGCCGCTAACGTTTCCGAGACGCTATTGGACGCCGACTGTGTTGACGGAACGTCCCTTGATGAAGGCTCCTGTTCGCTCGCGAAAAGCGGGCCGCTCCACTGAGTACCAACCAAGCAGACAATCAGGGCACCGGTCGTCGATAAGCGCTGAGTCCTGGCCATCACTCGCTCTCCTTTGGACGGCGTAACGGCGCGTGAAGCGGCATGCCCATCCATTCTAACGCGGGGCTCGGCCCTACTCTCGCGGCGGGCGCATTTCTTCGCCCACCAGTTCGGCTCGGACGATGAAACGCTGCGGCGCATGGCCGACGAACGTGAACGGGTAGCAGGTGACGAGGGTCAGCGTCGGACGTTCGGTGGGATCCAGGACGTAGACGTCGCTGGGGTTCACGACCATCGTGTGG
>DASZFS010000170.1:0-2176 GCA_035939575.1 Vicinamibacterales bacterium
GCCTCGCCCCCAAATCAAGGTTCTCAGGGGTTCGACAGCCCTGTCAGAAATCCAGGGCGTAGGCAACTGCACGCGGCCATGGGTCTTCAGGTCACTTCATCGTCTTCAGCCCGCTTTTCGCTCCCCTATCTGTAGTTGCCGAACTGCAGCGCGATCCCGAAGTCGTGCTCGCGCAAGACCCTGATCGCTTCCTGCAACTCGTCTTTCGACGGCGACGTCACGCGGATCTGATCGGCCTGAATCGACGCCTGAACCTTCTTGAGCTTTCGATCTTTGATGAACTTGATGATGTCGCGCGCCGCTTCGATCGGGACGCCCTGCTGGATCGCGATGACGCGTCGAACTTTCCCTCCAGCCGCCGCCACGCTCGCCTCGCTCTTGAAGTTCTTCACCGCAACGCCGCGGCGCACGAGCCGCGTCTGCAGAATCTCCCACAGCGCGTTCATCTTCATCTCGTCGTCGGTTGTCAGCGTGAGCGTCTTGTCAGCGACGCTCAGGTCGATGTCCGCCGTGGCGCCCTTGAAGTCGTATCGCTGACCGACTTCCTTGCGCGCCTGGTTCAGGGCGTTGTCGACTTCCTGAAAATCGATGGTGGACGTAATATCGAACGACGCGGCGGCCGGCATGGCTCCATTCTAAGGGAACCGACGCCTGAGGGGATATGACGCTCACCAAACGGACCATCGACGTCGTCCGCGTGCAGGGCGCGCGCCGCGCGACTGCAGCTGACTGCGCGGCGGTAGAAGAGCCGCTCGAGATCCGCCTCCATGGCCGCCCCTTCGCCGTGATCATGCGCACGCCTGGAGCCGATCGGGAGCTGGCGGCAGGCTTTCTGTTCTCGGAGCGTGTCGTCACGAATCCGGACGGGTTCGGCACGATCGAGCGCTGCCGGGATCGCGCGGAGGACGCTTCGCGCGAGACCCCGCGCGAGACGCTGCGCGAGAACGTCGTCAACGTCACGTTGACCGACCCCACAGCACTCGATCGGGCGTTCGCGGGCCAGCGCCAGGTGATGACCGGCTCGTCATGTGGACTGTGCGGCCGGCGCTCGATTGAGTCGCTCGCTGTGGACGTGGCGCCGCTGTCGGCGTCCTGGAAGATGCACGCGGTGTCATTCGCCACACTGGCTGGGCGCCTGCGCGAGGCGCAAGCCGTCTTCGACGAGACGGGTGGCCTTCACGCGGCCGGTCTTTTCACACCAACGGGCGATCTCGTGGACGTCGCAGAAGACGTGGGCCGGCACAACGCGGTCGACAAAGTCGTGGGCCGGCGTCTGATGCAGGAGATGTGGCCGGTGTCGGATCTCGCGCTGTTCGTCAGCGGACGGTCGTCGTTCGAGATCCTGCAGAAAGCGCTGCTCGCGGGCATCCCGATCGTCGCGGCCGTCTCGGCGCCCTCGACCCTGGCGATCGATCTGGCGCACGAGATGGGCATCACACTGGTCGGGTTCGTGCGCGGCGAGCGCTTCAACATCTACACGCACTCCGAGCGCATCACGTCCTAGCGGCCCTGCCTCCACCGCGCGGCGACGTTCGAGCTACCATTGCAGGATGTTCGGGCTGGGGCGTCAGAAGCCGCATCATTATCGCGAAATGGTCCGCGTCGTCTGGGAGAATCGCGCGGAGCTGCCATTCGCCTGGCGCATCCTGCGCGACGGGGTCTGCGACGGTTGCGCGCTTGGCACATCCGGCCTGTCGGACTGGACGATCGAAGGGACGCATCTCTGCATGGTCCGCCTCGAGCTGATGCGGCTGAACACAGCGCCGGCACTCGAGACCGGCCAGCTCGAAGACGTCACCCGGATGATCGGTCGGACCTCGCGCGAGCTTCGCGATCTGGGACGCCTGCCCGAGCCGATGATCCGGCGGGCCGGCGAGCGCGGGTTCCGCGTTGTTGCGTGGGAAGCGGCCTACGAGCGCATTGCCCTGGAGCTTCGCTCGGTGGCGCCGACGCGTGCGGCCTTCTACCTCACGTCACGCGGCATCACGAACGAAACCTACTACGCCGCCCAGAAGGCGGCGAGGTTTCTCGGGACCAATCACGTCGACAACTCCGCGCGCCTCTGCCACGCGGCGTCGACGGCCGCCATGAAGACGACGCTCGGATACGGCGCGTCGACGTGCAGCTATGTCGACTGGCTGAACGCGGACCTCATTGTGCTCTTCGGCTCGAACGT
>DASZFS010000171.1:0-5116 GCA_035939575.1 Vicinamibacterales bacterium
ACCGTTCGCGAGAAGCCCGTCGAAGGTGTGGCATCGGCGAAGGTCGGCGGCGTGACCATTCACGGGGAGACGCTCGTCATTCAGACCGACCAGCGGATCGAGCTCGTGGACCTCACGAACCGCGTGATGGAGTTCGTGCGCCGGTTCAATATCAGCGAAGGCCTCGTCAGCCTCTGGTCAATGCACACGACCTGCGCGCTTTTCATCAACGAGTTCCAGACAGCGCTCCTGTCTGACATCAAGCGGTTTCTCGAGCACATGGTCGCGCGCGATGCCGAGTACATGCACAACGACCCGAACCATTCGGACTGCGACCGCATGAACGCCGACTCGCACCTCCGGGCACTGCTGCTCGGCCACAACTTGACGCTGCAGGTGAGCGGCGGCGAAGTCGTGCTCGGGCAATGGCAACGGATTTTGATGGCCGAGCTCGACGGACCTCGAGCTCGCTCGCTGAGGATTCAGATATTCGGCGTTTCCTGACCCCAGAGATTTGGTTATCTAGGCCAGATAACCCAATAACCAGATGCGCGAGTCCCGTCCCCAGTCTCGCATCCGCACCGCCGGCCTTCTCGACATCGAACAGAAGCTCGATCGCGGCGCGCGTCTCGATCTTGCCGACGGCGTGCGCCTGTTCGAGTCACCGGACCTGCTTGCCGTCGGCTGGCTGGCGAATCGCGAGCGCGAGAAGCGTCACGGCGACCGCACGTTCTATAACTACAACATCCGCCTGGAGGCGACGAATGTCTGCGTCGCGAGCTGCCTGTTCTGTTCGTTCGCGCGGCTCCAGCCGGGCGATCCTGGCGCGTACACGCTCTCACTCGAGGAGGCCTGGGACAAGCTTCGCCGGCGCGCCGATCAGCCGCTGACGGAAGTCCATGTCGTCAACGGTCTTCACCCGGATCTGCCGTGGAGCTACTACACGGACCTGCTTCGCGGTTTCAAGCGAATCCGTCCAGACATTCACCTGAAATGCTTCACCGCCGTGGAGATCGCCTTCTTTGCCGATCTCTACAAGATGTCCGACGAGCATGTGATGCGCGACCTGATGGCGGCGGGTCTCGACTCGCTCCCGGGCGGTGGGGCGGAGATCTTCGCCGAGCGGGTGCGGAAGAAGATCGCGAACGACCCGAACAAATGCGACGCGAACCGGTATCTGTCGATTCACCGGCTGGCCCACGGGCTCGGCATGCGTACGAATGTGACGATGCTCTACGGCCACATCGAGACGTCCGAGGAGCGCGTCGACCACATGCTGCGCGCCCGGGCCTTGCAGGACGAGACGGGTGGGTTCCAGGCGTTCATCCCGCTCGCGTTCCATCCCGACAACAACCAGATGCGCAAGCTGCCGGCGCCGAGCGCGGCCGACACGCTTCGCGTGCACGCGGTGTCGCGCCTGATGTGCGACAACATCGATCACATCAAGGCGTTCTGGATTGCGACCGGGGTCGAGACCGCGCAAACGTGCCTGTGGTACGGGGCAGACGATCTCGACGGGACCGTGCAGGAAGAGAGGATTTACCACATGGCCGGCTCGCCCACGCCGACGGCCATGACGCCGCGCGAGATCGAGCGCCTGATCAGGGCCGCGGGCCGCGAGCCGATCGAGCGCGACACGCTCTATCGGGTTATTGGGTCGTGTAGCGGTCTGGTCAATGCTAATCACTAACCAAATCAGCAGATGACCAGATAGCCAGATACCTGATGAGCCAGTCTGGCCGGGAATAGGGTGTGTTGTCCCGGTGTTATAATTGGTGGGACGCCAAGCTCCGGCGGATCGGCCGATTGGAGCTTGGCTTTTTCGTCTCCCGAGATTGAGAAAAATTTCACAATCTCGCCGAGCGTGAACCGGCGGGCCGTGAACATGCTGATTCCTCTGCTGACCGAGTACGAGAAGGAACACATCGGCGAGCGCCAGCCGCTGCCCGACGCTTATCTCGGCCTGTCCGATGCGGTAATGGACCGCCGGATCGAGGAGGCGAAGGCCCGCCTCGGCGACCGTCTTGTCATCCTCGGCCACCACTACCAGCGCGACGAGGTCATCAAGTTCGCCGACTACACCGGCGATTCCTACAAGCTCGCGCAGCAGGTCTCGAAGCATCCGGAGGCCGAGTTCATCGTCTTTTGCGGCGTGCACTTCATGGCCGAGAGCGCGGATGTGCTGAGCGCGCCGCACCAGCAGGTCATCCTGCCGGACCTCGCGGCTGGGTGCTCGATGGCCGACATGGCGGACCCCGACCAGCTCGAGATGTGCTGGAGCGATCTGGAGGCAATTCTCCGCCCGCCTGACGCGCCACAGCCCGGCGAGACGCGGCAGCCCGTCGTTCCGGTCACCTATATCAATTCAGCGGCATCGATCAAAGCCTTCTGCGGCGAGCGTGGCGGCGTCGTCTGCACCTCGTCCAACGCGGCCGCTACGCTTCGGTGGGCGTGGGCGCGCGGCGAGAAGATTCTGTTCCTTCCCGATCAACATCTCGGCCGCAACACTGCGTACGCGCTGGGCGTGCCCCTCGACCAGATGGTCGTGTGGGATCCGAACGAGATCTTCGGCGGGCTCGATCCCGACGCAGTGAAGCGCGCGCGCATCATCCTGTGGAAAGGGCATTGTTCCGTACACACGCGCTTCACGGTCCGCCAGATCGAGAACCTCCGCATCCAGCATCCCGGCGTCCGCGTCATCGTGCACCCGGAAGTGCCCTGGGAGGTCGTGCAGGCCGCTGACGCTTCTGGGTCCACCGAGCACATCATCAAGACCGTCACGGAGAGCCCGGCCGGATCAACCTGGGCTGTTGGGACGGAGATTCATCTCGTCAACCGGCTCGCGCGCCAGGTGGCGCCGGAACGGATCGTGCTTTCGCTCGATCAGTTTGGCTGCCTCTGCTCGACGATGTTCCGGGTCTCACCGAATCATCTGCTCTGGACGCTCGAGGGCCTCGTCGACGGCGTCGTCCACAACCGTATCGTCGTGCCCGACGACCGGAAGCAGTGGACGAAAGTCGCGCTCGACCGCATGCTTTCGATCTCATAGGAGGACGTTCGATGGCTTACTCGCTCCCACCCCTTCCATACCCATCCGATGCGCTCGAACCGCACATCGACAAGCAGACGATGGAGATTCACCACGGCAAGCACCACAACGCGTACGTGACGAACCTGAACGCGGCACTGGAGAAGCATCCCGAGCTCCAATCGAAGAGCATCGAAGACCTGCTGCACGGCATCAACAGCGTGCCGGAGGACATCCGTACCGCGGTGCGCAACAACGGCGGTGGACACCTGAACCACTCGATGTTCTGGCTGATCATGGGACCGAAGGCCGGGGGCACGCCGACCGGCGCCATTGCCGACGCCATCACCTCGTCGTTCGGCGGGTTCGACAAACTCAAGGAAGAGCTCAAGAAGGCAGCCGTAGGCCGCTTCGGCAGTGGCTGGGCGTGGGTGATCGACAAGGGTGGCAAGCTCTCGATTGAGAGCTCCGCCAACCAGGACAGCCCGGTGATGGAGGGCAAGAAGGTCGTCTTCGGCATCGACGTCTGGGAGCATGCCTACTACCTGAAGTACCAGAACCGGCGGCCTGACTACATCGACGCGTGGTGGAACGTGGTCAACTGGGCCGAAATCAACAAGCGGCTTCGCGGATAAAGAGGAGAAATCGATTCGTCGCGAGTCGGGAATCGGGAGTCGCCGGTCTCCGGCCTCTCGACTCTCGACTCTTTACTTTGACCACGACTTCTTGACTGCCGACTAGCTCGTCGCGTCGCCAATCTTCCCGTCGAATCCAGCACATGTCTCTGTCCACGATCCTCTTCCTGTTCCTCGCCCACCTCGGCGTTGGCATCGCGTTCACGCTCGTGCTCGTCTCGCGGGAAGCGGGTGTCAAGTTCTTCCGCTTCAACGCCGGCCTTGTCGCGATACTGCTCGCCGTGGCGTTTGCCTTCCGCCCGACGGGCGCCGATGCCATCGCGACCAGTCCCACGGCGATGATCGCGCTTGGGATCTGCGAAGGCGCCATGCTCGTCTACTGGGCGACGGTGGGGCGAACGCTGGCGTCGATCCGCCCGGCGCTCGTCGCCGCTGGAATCGGTGGCGGCGTGGTGGCAGTCGTGGCCCAGGCGCTGGTCGTCTCCGCGGACCGGGCGCTGCCCATGCAGGTCCTGACGGTTCTGAGCTTCCTGAGCTCCGCCGCGCTGCTCGGCGGCGCCTGCACCGCGATGATTCTCGGGCACTGGTACCTGATCCTCCCCTCGATGCAGGTCTCGCACCTGCAGTCAATCGTCAAAGTCCACATCATCTCGATGGTTGTACGCGTCGTCGTCGTCGTCGCGGCCGTGTTTCTGGCGATTGCGACGTGGCAGCCCGGCCTGGGTCCCAGCTTTCGGCACTACGTGCTGTCAGCCGGCGGCATCTTCTTCTGGCAGCGTGTGCTCTTCGGCCTGGCAGGTCCGGCGCTTCTTTCGTATCTGACGTGGGAAACCGCCAAAATCCGCTCGACCCAATCGGCCACCGGCATCCTGTATGTGGACTTCTTCACCGTCGTTGTGGGCGAAGTGCTCGCGAAGTATCTGCTGCTGGCGACGCGCGTGCCGGTTTAGCGCGGGCACGTGTAGTAAAGTGAGGGTTTGCGGATTGCACCGCGGCCCGGAACCTGTGCAATTTCAGCCTGCGAACCGCGTCAGGGCCGGAAGGCAGCAGCGCTAAACAGATCCTGAAATGTGCCGCAGGCCCTCCGGGCTGCGGTGGAATCCGCAATCCACGATCCGCATCCGCAATCGTTATGTCCTATCAGGTGATCGCGCGCAAATGGAGGCCGCAGAAGTTCGACGACGTCGTCGGACAGCCGGCGGTCACGCGGACGCTTCGCAACGCGCTGTCGAGCGGCAGGCTCGCCCAGGCGTTCGTGTTCGCCGGTCCCCGCGGCGTGGGCAAGACCACCTCGGCGCGGATCCTGGCTCGCGCGTTGAACTGCGTGAACGGCCCGACGCCCGATCCGTGCGGGACGTGCGATGCGTGCGTCGAGATCGCCGAAGGACGCGACATTGACGTCCTCGAGATCGACGCCGCGACGCACACCCAGGTCGACAACGTCCGAGAGGTCATCATCTCCGGGCTTGCCATT
>DASZFS010000172.1:0-2422 GCA_035939575.1 Vicinamibacterales bacterium
CAGACTGCGATCCGCGTGGAGGCTTGGGTAGATCCTGAAGTAACTTCCGCTATTCGAGACATTGTCCGTCAGTTGCTGTGCATCGGTGTGGGTCAGCTCCGCGCGCAAACCTGCGAGCCAGTTCCAGGTGCCGATAGTCGCCTGATAGCTGGCGTAGCCGGCGTTGATCTGCTGCCGGAATTTGAAATCATTGGTGACGTTAGGATCGACGGTCTGAACGCCGGTCACCGGATCGACATTGTTGCCGGCGTTACCATAGCGGAAGTCGTCCTGCTCGAACGCGTAGCCCAGCTTCAGGGAGCGCGCCTTCGAGAACGGCAACACGTAATCCACGCCGAACTCTGTTGTCCCATGGTCCTCGCGGAGATTCAGGTTGTTGTAAAAGGTAGCGGCCGCCGGAATTAGCGAGTCGTTGGTGTAATCGTAATGTTCGCGCTGCTGCGAAGTCGATCGATGTACGGAGATATCAATTTCTTCGCCGGGGCGAGCCAGCTTCCTTAAGAAACCCAGTCTCTCGTCGTAGTCGGTTTCGGGATCGTGTCCAGCGCTCATGCGCCGCGACGAGCTGGTGAGCACTCCCGATGGAGTGCTGCTGTCATTGAGCTGCGTGTACGTGCGGAGCCCGCCGCGCTTGTTCCAACGAACCGATCCGCTGACGGACTGCCGATCGTCCAACGCGTATTCTGCCTTAACGCCGACCGTCGGGACCTGACGGCGAATCCGTTCGCTTAGGGAACTATTGTTGTCGAGCAGCTGTGCCGGTGGCGTGTTCGGCGCACGCACGTCTGATTCGAGCAGTCGCTGGCGGATGTCGTGACGGAAGCCCGCGGTGGCCGAAACGTTCAGCCGCCCGGAACTGTAGCTTGAGTCCGCGCCAGCGACCGATCGTCCGCTGCTACCAAGGCTGCCCTGGAACGAGCCCGCGAGCCCGTCCGGCCGCTTCTTCCGAGTGATGATATTGATCACGCCGGCGGCGCCGTCGGCCTTGAACTGGGCCGGCGGAGTCGTCATGACCTCAATTCGCTCGATATCCCTTGCGGGAATGGATTGCAGGTTGTCACCTGCGGCGGAGCCGGAGAACTGGGTCGACGGTTTGCCGTCTATCAGGATCAAGACGTTACTGTCGCCGCGTAGCGAGACGTTGCCATCCGGGTCCACATCCACGGATGGAATCGCGCTGAGCACGTCACTCACGGTGCCGAAGGTGGCTTGCACATCGTCCGTCACGCTGTACACCTTGCGGTCGATCAGGGTTTCGACCGCAAGCTTATGGCCCGTGACGACGATGGATTCCACTGGAGGGGCGGAGGTTGGTGACGGCGGGTCTGCGGCCCTCGCAGCTTGGCACGCCACGACGAGAGCCAGCGCATGAAGGCCGGGCCAGCAACAGAATCGATACGGCAGATTCGCCCGTCGGGTGCCGATAACTTGAAGCTTGGAGGTCACCGAGGCCCTTCCCGCTGCGACGCCAGGGCGCCTATGCAATCTTGACGAACGAACCTGAACCTTAACCTAAAAGTACCGGCAGTCCGTGAGCGGCATGGGTTACTTCCGAAAGCATGCGGGATCGACCACCAACGAAGTGAGGATACAGGCGCCCGATTGCAGCCGCGCCACCCGGCAGATGTTCGGGCCGAACTTGGATGCGCCAATGGCACCGGTCGCAATTGATGACGAATCGCCGCCGTCAGGTGTTGGCGAGTGCGCTTGATAGACCGCTAAGCGCGCCGAACGCCGTCATGGTAAACGGCACTCGCAAGAGGATTATCCCAACTATCCGCGGCGCGAGTCCGTAACGCTGCGTCGGCTCGATGCAAGACGCTCCGAACGCCTACCAAATGCCGCCAAGTGCCACGGTGATCGCCTCGCCGTTCACGCCCCCGGCAGCGTCGCTGCACAGGAACGCGATCACCTGCGCGACCTCGCGCGGCTCCAGCACCCGGTTCTGCGGGTAGATGGCGGCACGCTCGCGCCACACCTGCTCGACGCTGATGCCGCGCCGTTCGGCCTCCGTCTTCGCCGAGCGCTCGGCCATTGCCGTTCGCACCCAGCCGGGCAGCACCGCGTTGGATGTGACCCCGAACGGCCCAGCGTCCTGGGCGACTGCGCGTGCGAGCCCGATAACCCCATGCTTGGAAGCGGTGTACGCGCTGCCGGAGCGTTCCGCTTTCTCGCCGGCGGTCGAACTGGTAAATACGAGCCGGCCGAAGCCGCGCTTGCACATCCCGCCTACCGTCAGTCGCGCGAGCTCGAACGGACCGTCGAGGTTGACGCGCATCGTCTCGCGCCAGACCTCGGGATCCTGCTCCCACACGAGCCGCTCGTGGGCCGAGCCGATGCCGTGGTTCACGACCAGCACGTCAATCGGCCCCAGTCGCTGCTCGGTCTCGGCAACGGCCAGGGCGCAGCCCTCGGCGGTGCC
>DASZFS010000173.1:0-20509 GCA_035939575.1 Vicinamibacterales bacterium
TGACCTACACGACGGAGGGCGAGCCCGAACAAGCCGAGGAGAACGTCGCCGAGCCGTCCGAGACCGAGATGTTCGCGCCGAAGCCCGCAGTGTGGATGAACTAGGAAAACGACGAACTAGGAAAACGACGAACTGGGAAAAGAGATGCTATAGTCGGGCCCTTCCTGGGCCCGACGTGTTACGAGACCATCGAGACGCCGAACGAATTCAGATACTGGGCGACCTGCGGGCCGAGGTCATGGTGTACCAGCCGATGACCGTCAAGGAAATCGGCCGCGGCGGCGTGCAAGTCGAAACGGTCTTCCCTCTCCACCTCGATTCGCTTCACGAATGCCGTCTGACCCTCGGCGACCGATCGGTCGTCGTCAAGGGACGCGTCGTCCATTGCGCCATAACCGACGTCGATCAGGAGAGCGTCGTGTATCGGTCGGGGATCGAGTTCGTCGAGCCGCCGGATCGAGTCGACGGTGTCGTCGCCGACTTCATCGACGCCATCAAGGACGGGCGCCGATCTCCTTGACCGGCGTGTCGGCGCGAGGTGGCGTCACATACGCCGTCACGAGGCTCTCGTGGCCGCCCGCATCGACCGACGCCACGCCGAAGACGTAGTCGTCGATCTGCATGTTTGGCAGGACGATGGCCGTCGTGTTGCCGACGAGCAGGTCGTGCTGCCAGTCCGGGCCCCACGCTTCCCGCCAGAAAATTCGATACCCCGTTGCACCGGCCACGGCGTTCCATTTGAGATTCGCAGCGTAGCCCGAGGGTGCGCGGGTGATGAGCGGCTGGCCTCGCTCCGACAGGACTCCTGGCGCGGGCGGCGCCAGGGCCAGCGTCGCGGCCGCTGCGGCGTTCACACGCGCGTTCTGCGCCAGGTACGGCAGCGAGATGCCCTCGTACGTATCGCGAACGTCGTGCTGACGCGTGAAGTTCTCCCGCGACTCGCGGAACCCGACGGCGGCGAACCCGAGCGCGTTGTAGGCCGAGTGATCGCCGCCGCGCCCGAATCGGTCGGGCCGCGCCATGGGCCGGACTCTGTGCGACGGCACGTATCGACCGCCCCAGCGCTCGATGAAGCGGGCGAGCGACCGGGATGGTGAGTCCTCGGGTCCCTCCGCGTAGACCCGGATGGTCGCGCCGTCGACGATCCCATTTCCGCCTCTGTCGTTACCGACGATGTCGTTGTTCAGGACGGCCTCGATTGGGATCTTCTGGGCGGCTGCCCTCTGCGCGTGGAGCCGCGCCCCGACAAGCCCCTGCTCCTCGCCAGCGTGACACATGAAGACAAGGGTTGCGTCGAACTGGATGCCGCTCTGGCTGAACACGCGCGCGAGCTCGATCGCCAGCGCGGTCCCGCTGCCATCGTCGTTGACGCCAGGAGCCAGGTTGTCGAGCGGCGCGTTTGGATCGGCCGGCGGAGCGGCGGCCGCCCCGGAATCCGCGCCCGCGTTGGCAGCGCCCTGCCCGCCGGGGCGCGCCACCGTGTCGTAGTGCCCGCTGATGTAGATCCGGCGCGGGCTCATGCCAGGGAGCACGGCCATGACATTGCGGAGGTCCACCTGCCGCGTAATGCGACCCTGTGGCGGCACCTGGTACGCGTCGAAGCTCACTTGCAGCCTCGTACTGTAGCTCCGCATCTCCTGGAGAATCCACTCGCGCGCCGCGCCGATGCCTCGCGTCGGCGAATCGGTCGATGACAGAGTGCTGCGCGTCTCGAAGCTCTCGAGCTTTTTCAGGATCGTGCCCAGCCGCTCCTCGGAGACGCTCGCGACGAGCGCCGCCACGCGGGGATCGAGCTCAGACGTCTGGGCCGCTGCCTGGCCTGCCACGCTCGATGCCAGCGCCCAGGCGACGAAGCATCCCAGCAGCTGCCGAGCTCTCATCACCTCACCTTCAGGTGCAGGAGATAGTCACCCGACTCGATGCGCTGCGCGCGCCCGAGCGGGGCGTTGTAGAAGTAGGTCCACGCCGTGGCGGTGTGGTCATCGTCGAACGTGACGGGAACATCCACCCGGCGATACAGGCTGGCGTCGGGCTCACTCGGACGGTAGCCTTCGATCTCGTCCAGCGCCCCGAGGACCGCCTCGCTGTCGAGCATGCGATGCACCTCGCCCCAGACCTTGCTGTCAGTCGCCGGGATCGCCGCCGGGTAGATGCCAAGATCGAACAGCGCGGCCCGAATCCATCCCCGGCCCTGATGCGCGAGCATTGCATCAAGGCGCGCACGTCCCTCGCGCTTGAAGCCGCTCATCAACGTGCCGTAAAAGAACACGAGATCAGTCAACTTGCGGTGGAGTGTAGGGGGCGGAGCGCGAGGGCGTCAAGCAAAGCCGCCCGCGCGAGACAAACGTTTACGTTAAAAGCTATCTCTTAAATGCCTCGGCGCAAGCGACATTGAGGAATCACAATGGGGCTGAAGACTCATGGCCGCCTTCAAAGCCTTCAGCCCGCCTCAGAGCCTGAATCTAAGGTTTCTTCGAGAGGTGCCCTGCTGCCGCCGCCACCGTGTCGAACACTTCGGCGGGCACTTGGAAGGACAGTGCCACAGTCTTGCCCGTGCCGCCGAGCTCGAGCGACTGCATCATGGCCTGCACGTCGGGGCGGGACCCAGCTTGCATCTTCCCGAGCGCCAGGAAACCGCGAACGACGTCGCGCAGGTTGTTTGCGGCTTCTTCGTCCCGAGCCTCGGCGCGAACGACGCCGCGCAAGCCGCCGTTGATGTGGCCGCTGACAGCGAACCACGTGATGGGCGGCAGCCGCGTCGCGATTTCCTTCGGAAGCCGAGCCTGGGACTGCAGCACGTCGAAGCGGCCGACTGCCCATGCGTTGCCGCTGTCGAGCGATCGCACGAGGTTCATCAGCTCGTCGTTGCCGGTTACGCTCTGCAGGCCGGTCTGCGGGTTGGCGCCCGACTGGTGAAGGTCGATGGCGGACCGCACGAGCGTCGTGCTCCCGAGCGCAACGAGCCCCGGCTCGAGAAAGGCGGCCGCGAACTGGTGGCTCGACCGGCTGTCACCGTCTGAGGCGCCGACAATGAGCCGATTGCCGTGGTAGTCCTCGACCTGCGCTCCGTGCTCGCGCATCAATGACTCGATTTTCGTTTCGTTGAAGCGGCCCCTCGCAAGGACCATCCCCGCGCCTGGTGAATTGGTGCTCTCTCGGTCGGGGTGCAGGCAGGCGACGATGCGGTCGATGTCGGTTTCGATGTTGATGCCGGTCTTGTCTTCGAAGTCCTTGCGTCCCTCGACGGGCACCGGGATCGCGCTGTGCAGCTTCTGTCGCAGCTCGGAGGCCATCACCTCGCGAACGTCGGCGAAAGCGACGACGGTGGCGTCGCGCGGGACAAACTGCAATTCGTCGGGGCCACCGGTCCGGGCGAACGCTCCAGCGGGAAACCCGACATAGTACGCAACCAGGCCCGTCCCGAGCCCGACGCCCAGCACCAGAAGCGAAGCGATCACGAAGTACCGGGTCCTCGCAGTCATGGGAACGCCCTCAAATTGTTATACGGAACGGCGTTGTCTGTCGTTCCCATTATTGATCGAGCACGTATTCGCGGTGCTCGACAGCTTGCCCGGCCAGCCATAAGGCGACGCCGACGATGACCGCGAGTGAAAGCAGGCTGGTGAGGACGCCGGGCACTTCGCGAAACACCTGCATGATGAGGCTGACTGCCGAGTCCTGCGGCATCTCGTGCGTGACCAGGGCCTGCAGGTAGTAGGCAACGGTCGCCCGCTTCAGATATCCGGGGAAGAGCAGGACGGCTGGCTCCCAGCCAAAGGCAAAGACCAGCCCGGCTACAAGCGGCCGCTTGACCCGCGTTCCAACGAGGGCGAACACCGCGCCATACGCGACCAGCCCCACCACAAGCATGCCCAGGTCCTTGACGAGAGAGGGGAACGCCCTGCCGATGCCGCCGCCGCCGATCGGAACGATCAGGAAATAGACCACCACGACCGACGGGAGAATCAGCAGCGACGTGCAGACCAGGTAAGCGAGGTACTTGCCGAGCAGGACGGCGCCGCGGGGAATCGGCCGCGTGAAGAGATACGTGATCGTCTTGTCCTCGACTTCGTCCGCGATGAGCGCGGTGCCGTAGAAGACGCCGAGCACGGGAATGATGAAGCGAATATAGAGCAGCCAGATCATCATCCCGAAGATCGTGGCGCCGCCCGCCATCGCGCCGTTGACCCGGAAGCCGGACGTGTACAGCTCCGAGATCACGCGCAGCGCAAGGGCGAGAACGACCGGCCCGCCAAGCAGCACGCCGAGGAACACAGAACGGCGTGACCAGAGCATCTGGCCGAGCGAGAGGTCGAAGATCCGGACGGCGGATGACAGCCGATCGGGGGCGCGCGAGGTCATGGCATCATCCGGGCTCATCGCATCATCCCTTGACCAGATATTGGAAGACGGCCTGCAGGTTGTCGTCGGGCGACGTGACCTCGTGGATGGCGCCGGCCGCGCCCGACGCCGCGAGATCGGTCAGGCGCGCGTAGAACGCGTCTGGGCGCCCGGTCTGCACGACGATCGCGTTGTCCTCGAACTTCAAGCTCAGGACGTCGTCGAAGGCGAGAAACTCGCGCGCGAGCGCGCGCGGCCGCTCCGCCTTGACGGAGACCGTGTGTGGATGCTCGTCGATCAGGTCGCGGATCTGGTGCACGTTGCCCTCCGCGAGAATCCGGCCCTGATTGATCAACAGGATGTTCGCGGTCATCGACTCGATCTCGTGCAGGATGTGGCTCGAGACGATGATGCTCTTGCCGGCGCGGCCCCAGTCTTTGATCATGCGGATGGTCTTGCGCCGCATGATCGGATCCATGCCGGACAGCGGCTCGTCGAGAATCAGCAGATCGGGATCGTGGGCCAGCGCCTGCGCCATCTTCACGCGCTGCCTCATGCCCTTGCTGTACGCGCCGATCTTCTTGCCGGCTGCGTCGGCCAGGTCGACCGCGTCGAGCGCCCGGCGCGCGGCCGCTTCAGCCCCGGCCTCGCTGAGGCCGTTCAGGCGCACGAGCGCGGTCACCCACTCGAGGCCGGTCATGCGCTCGTAGAACGCGTCCTGCTCGGGACAGAATCCGATGCGGAAGTAGAGCCCGGGGTTGCCCCAGATAGGCTCGCCGAGCACGGTGATGCTGCCCTTGCTCGGTATGAGCTGGCCGGTCATCACTTTCATGAAGGTGGACTTGCCCGCGCCATTCGGGCCCAGGAGACCAGTGATGCCGGACGGCACGGACACCGACACGTCGTTCAGCCCGATGACCTGTCCGTACCACTTGGAGAGGTGGTCCGCGGCCACGATGCTCGCTCCCCCGGTCACACGATCACCTCGACGCCCCGCACGCGCTTTTCGAGCACGAAGGCCGAGGCGCCGACAAGCGCCACGATCACCAGGAGCGACACGATCCACGGTGTGTCGTACTTCGGCGGGAGGCGGAAGATGACGTCGCCGATCTGGGTGAGGTTCGCCGACACGGAGATCCACGACATCGCCGTGCTGCGCGTCACGGCGTACACCACACCGTAAATCGCCTGGGTGAAGAACAGAACGGCCGTGTAGAGGATGCCGACGTAGCGGCTGCTGTTGGACAGCGATGACAGCGCCAGCATGGTCGCGGCCACCATCGTGACCTGGACGAACGCGAACACCGTGATGGCGGGAAACAGGAACACGTTGTTCCTGAAGAACGTGAAGCTGCCCGTGAGTGCGATCTGGACGAGGAGCAGAACGATCGCTGGCACCCAGGTGACCAGCAGCAGAAACGTCGTCAGGATCGCGAGCTTGCCGAAGACGTATTCGGTTCGCGTCAGCGGCTTCGAGAGGTAAATCTGCAGGGCGTTTGCGCGTCGATCGTTGGCAATCAGCCCCGCGCCGACGTAGACGGTGATGAAGAAGACGAAGATCTCCTGCTGGTCGAGGAATTGGCGAAACGTCTCGGGCTTCGGCGCGAGAAACGCGGCCTGCGGCAGATTGGCCGCGGCGTAGATCTGGATGACGCGAACGAAGAACGGGAGCCACGACAGCAGCAGCAGGCCTAGAAACGCCTTCCGGCCGAAGAAGCTCCGGATGCCGCTGCTGGCGATGACGACCCAGCCTTGACCGCGCGCCTTGCCGCCGCCGTATCGCCGGTAGCCTTGGTCGTGGATGGGCACGTTAACGAGGGCTCCGGGAGCTGGTAAATGGGGGCCGGCCGCTGATCATTTACTCCTCCCCCACCGCCTTCGCGAAAACGTCCTCGAGCGTCGGCACGCTCGGGCGCAGATGGCGCACCTGGACGTGGTCGGCCGCCGCGAGGGCGAACACGTCCCGGGCCCCGCCCTCTCCCGGAACGAACACCCGCATGACGTCCTCGTCGGTCGCGTAGCAATCGAGTCCGGCCGCGCGCAGGCGCTCGAGAAACGCCTCGAGGTCGCCGGTCTGCGTCTTCACACGCAGCTCGTAAACGCGGCCGCGTGGCTGCTTCAGCGCGGCAATGGGCCCGGCGGCCGCCACGCGCCCTTTGTCCATCACCACGACGTGGTCGCACGTGTACTCGACGTCGGGCAGCAGGTGCGACGACAGAATGAGGTTGACACCCTTGTTGTGCGCGAGGTCGCGGACGAGCTCGAGCATCTCGTCGCGGCCTCGCGGATCCATGCCATTGGTCGGCTCGTCGAGAAACAGCAGATCGGGATCGTGAACCAGGGCCTGGGCGAGCTTGATGCGCTGCTTCATCCCCGTTGAATACGTCTCGACGTTGCGGTACCGAGCCTCGCCGAGGCCGACGTAGAACAGGACCTCGTGCGCCCGCTGCATCGCGTCGACGCGCGGCAGGCCGGCGAGCTCGCCGCAATACGCGACAAACGACACGGCATTCATGCCGGGAATGTGACCGTCGATCTCGGGCATGTAGCCCACGCGCGCGCGGATGTCGAGCGGCGCCTCAGCGACGTCGAGTCCAAGCACGCGCAAACGGCCGCGTTCCGGCACGAGAAAGCCCAGGAGCGACTTGATCAGCGTGCTCTTCCCCGCCCCGTTCGGCCCGAGCAGGCCGACGGCACCAGGCGGGAACGCTGCCGTGACGTCGCGGAGAGCGGCGCTCTTTCCGTACGCGACGGTCACGCCTTCGAGCGTGACGACCTCGCCGAGTGCTGCCGGAGGCCCCGTCACTCCTCGCACCGGCGCCACTCCCGGCAGTCCAGGCGCTCCGGGCGCTGCCGGGCCCGCGGCCCCCGCGCCCGTGACGGTCTCAGCCATGCACTCCTGATATACGCTGTGCGCTCGTCAAAAGGTCCGGCTATAACGTGCCGCGCAGGCCGAGCTCGTCGGCCCGTTCCCGCATGAACCCGATGACATTCGCGATGTGCTCCTCGAGCGGCAGTCCGATCAGCTCGGCGCCGGCCACCAGATCCTCCCGTTTCACGCCGCGCGCGAACGCCTTGTCCTTCATCCGTCTCTTGACCGAGCTCGCCTCGAGATCGAGCACGCTCTTGCTCGGCCGCACGAGCGCCGCGGCCGTGACGAAGCCGGACAGCTCGTCGCACGCGAAGAGTGTCTTCTCGAGCGGGCTGTCGCGCGTCACGCCGGTGATCTCCATGGCGTGAGACTGGATCGCGCGAATCATCCACTCGGGGTACTGCTTCGCCCGCAGAATCTCGCTCCCCTTGTTCGGGTGGTCGCCAAGCGTCGGCCACCGCTCGTAGTCGAAGTCGTGCAGGAGCGCGGTGACACCCCAGTCGTCCTCATCCTCGCCGAACTTCCGGGCGTACCCGCGGACCGCCACCTCGACGGCCAGCGCGTGCTTGAGCAGGCTTTCGCCCGTCGTGTACTCGGTCAGCAGCTGCCACGCGTCGTTTCGATTCAAGCTCATATGGTAACGTTCCCGAAATCTTAGTTCAGGAGCGCCGGATGGCCAATTCGATCGCACCCGCCACGATCCCGCAGCCGCACGCCACGGCGCTTGACACCGAGTTCCATCGCGGTCTCGGCCTCTACGACTCCACCATGGTCGTCGTCGGATCGATGATCGGCTCGGGCATCTTCATTGTCTCTGCGGACATGGCGCGCACCCTCGGGAGTCCAGGCTTGCTGCTGGGTGCCTGGCTGCTGACCGGGCTGCTGACGGTCGTTGGGGCACTGTCCTACGGGGAGCTTGCCGCGATGATGCCCCGCGCGGGTGGCCAATATGTGTACCTGCGCGAGGCCTTCTCCCCCTTGTGGGGGTTCCTGTACGGCTGGACGCTCTTCCTGGTCATCCAAACCGGCACCATCGCCGCCGTGGGGGTTGGGTTCGCACGTTACTTCGGCGCGCTGGTGCCGTGGATCCGCGACGACAACTACCTGATTCCTCCCGTGCACGTCTCTGTCGGCTACGCCCTCTCGCTGTCCACGACGCAGCTGGTCGGCATCGCCATGATCGTCCTGCTGACGTGGACGAACACGCGCGGCCTTCAATACGGCAAGATCATCCAGAACGTCTTCACGACCGCCAAGACGGGAGCCTTGATCGGCCTGATCCTCGTGGGCTTGCTGCTTGGCCGGAACACCGCCGCGGTCGGCGACAATTTCGGCCGGCTGTGGGCAGTGCGCGGCGCCGTCGACATCGTGCCTGGGCTGACGGCGGTGACGACGCTCGGACTTATCGTGGCGATCTGCGTATCCCAGACAGGCTCGCTCTTTTCGGCCGATGCCTGGAACAACATCACCTTCACCGCTGGAGAGGTCAAGGAGCCACGCAAGAACATCCCCCTCTCCCTCGCGCTCGGCACGTTCGTCGTCATCGGCCTCTACCTGCTGGCCAACGTGGCGTACCTGGTGACGCTGCCCTTCGATCAGATTCAGCACGCACCCGGCGATCGCGTCGCGACGGCGACGCTGAACGTCATCTTCCCGGGCCTGGGCCCGACCATCATGGCGATCGGCATCATGATTTCGACCTTCGGGTGCACAAATGGGCTCATCCTCGCCGGGGCGCGAGCGTACTACGCCATGGCGCGCGACGGGCTGTTCTTCCGGTCGGCCGGCCGCCTGAACCCCGCCAAGGTGCCGGCGTGGGGGTTGGTGCTTCAGGGGGTGTGGGCCGTCTTTCTCGTGCTTCCGCGAACATACGATCCGGCGACGCGTGCCTACGGCAACCTGTACAGCAACCTGCTGGACTACGTGATCTCCGCTGCGCTGATCTTCTACATCCTGACAATCGCCGGCATCTTTCGCCTGCGCGCCACGCGGCCGGATGTGGATCGCCCGTACCGCGCGTTCGGATATCCGATCGTGCCCGGACTGTACATCGCCGGCGCGGCAACCATCCTGTTCGTGCTGTTTGTCTACCGGACCGCGACGACGTGGCCCGGTCTCATCATTGCGCTGCTTGGCGTCCCGGTGTACTTCGCCTGGAGGCCACGCCGCGCGTGAGTCTCATCCGGTCTGGGGCGTAGGCAACTGCACGCGACCATGAGTCTTCAGCCCCGTTTTGTTAGTCGTTCCGGCTCGCGGCGGCATCGTAGCGAATCCATGGGCCGGACCGCAGGCGGTCGAGCGCCTTGCGGATGACGGTGACCGTCTCGGGCGCGATATCGTAACGGGCGAATTCCGACGCAGTGGCCCACGCCGCCGCGGCCGCGTCGGATCCAGGAGACAACTGGCCCGCAACCCGCCGGCAGACGAAATCCACCAGGACGTAGTGAAATCGCACCCGGCCGGTCTCGTCGAGTCTGATCCGGTTCAGCACCTCGACAATCGGGCCGACCTCCACGACGAGACCGGTCTCTTCCCGCACCTCGCGCCCAATCGCCGCATCGAGCGTCTCTCCCAGTTCAACAGCGCCCCCGGGCAGACTCCACTGCCCCTTCAACGGCTCGCGGCCGCGCTGCACGATCAGGACGGCATCCCCGTCGACAACGATCGCGCCAACACCCACGATGGGGCGCGACGGGAATTCCCGGTCATCGGGGCTCAAGGACATGGAATTGAGGATAGCTTCAGTTCACTACTGAATTGAGGATTGAGGATTGCAGACTGGACGTTCTTCTATAAAGAGAGCGCGGCGTCCGCGTTGAGGTCGCCTGGCGCGAGGAGTCCCGCGCGCAGGCGGCGCAGGCCGGCGGCGGCGATCATCGCGGCATTGTCGGTCGAGAGCGCGAGGCTCGGCAGAAATGTCGGGAGCTCACGGGCGCTCCCCCGCGCGCGGGCATCGGCCCGAAGGCGGCTGTTGGCGGACACGCCGCCCGCAATGCCCACGCTGCGCGCCTGAAATCGGCGTGCCGCGTCGAAAAGGCGATCGACCAGCGTGGAGACGACGACGCGCTGGAAGCTGGCACACAGGTCGGCGATCTCCTGCTCGCTGAGAACCCCCCGCGCCCGCACGTGGCGCAGCACGGCCGTTTTCAGGCCGCTGAAGCTGAAGTCGAGATCGCCCTTCAAGTGAGGCGCGTTCCGATCTGCGTGCGTCAGCTTTGTCGTCGGTAACCGAACGGCGCGGTCGTTGCCCGTCTTGGCCAGCCGGTCGATGACCGGCCCACCCGGATACCCAAGCCCCAGCAGCTTCGCCACCTTGTCATATGCCTCCCCAGCGGCGTCGTCCCGCGTCCGGCTGAGGAGCGCGTAGTGCCCGGGCTGGTCCACGTGATAGAGGCTCGTGTGGCCGCCGGAGACGACGAGCACGACAGCTGGCAGCGGGATCTCGCCGTTCTGCAGGACAAGCGATTCGATGTGGCCAGCGAGGTGATGGACCGCTACGAGCGGGACTCCGGCCGCCGCGGCGGCGGCCTTCGCAAACGATACGCCGATGAGGAGCGATCCAACCAGCCCCGGGCCCTGCGTCACGGCGAGCGCGCCCAGGTCCGACCACGCGGTTCCCGCGTCCTCGAGCGCCCGCTCGACGACACCGCAGATGTCGCGAATGTGCTGGCGCGACGCCAGCTCGGGCACGACGCCGCCCCACGCGCGGTGGATCGGCACCTGGGACGCAACCACGTTAGAGCGGATCGCCCACGGCTGCGCCGCGTCTCCCGTTTCCTCGACCACGGCCGCCGCCGTCTCGTCGCAGGAGGTCTCGATTCCGAGAATGCGCATGACGTTTCTCGCGAGCGACGGCTCTCAGGCGAGCGTGACCTCCGCGAACGCCCTCCTGAGCGACTCCACGTAGGGCGCCCGGAATATCCCCCGCTCGGTGATGATGCCCGAGATCAGGTCATGCGGCGTGACGTCGAACGCAGGGTTCCAGACGCGTGCCCCGGTCGGCGCGATCTGCGACGAGCCGACGTGCGTGACCTCCCTGGCGCTCCGCTCCTCAATCGGGATCAGCGCGCCGTCGGGCGTGCCCAGATCGATCGTCGAGAGCGGGGCGGCGACGTAGAACGGGATCTGATGTTCCCGTGCGAGCACGGCGACGCCGTAGGTGCCGATCTTGTTCGCCGTGTCGCCGTTGGCGGCGATCCGGTCGGCGCCCACTACGACGAGATCGACGCGGCCCTGTCGCATCAACGCGCCGGTCATGTTGTCCGTAATGACCGTCGTCTCGATACCGTCTCGTATCAGCTCCCACGCAGTGAGGCGGGCGCCCTGCAGGAACGGACGGGTCTCGTCGGCGAATACCGCGACCTTCTTGCCTTTTTCGATCGCGCCTCGGATCACGCCGAGCGCCGTGCCATAGCCGGCGGTGGCGAGCGCGCCGGCGTTGCAGTGGGTGAGCACATGTGCGTCGGCCGGCACGACCTCGGCACCGAAGGCCCCCATCGCGCGGCAGCTCGCGACGTCCTCGTCGTGGATGGCGTCGGCCTCACGATCGAGACGGTCTTTGATCTGATCAACCGATTCACCGGCTTGCGCTCCCGTCGCGAACGCGCGCTTCATCCGGTCGATGGCCCAGAACAGGTTGACCGCCGTGGGCCGGGTCGCGGCCATCATGTCGCACGTCCTCTGGAATTCCGCGGCGAACTTCTGCGTACCGGTTGCCTTGCTCTTTCGCAAGCCCAGCGCGATTCCCATGGCGGCGGCGACGCCGATCGCCGGCGCGCCGCGGATGACCATCGTCCTGATCGCGCGCGCCACCTCGGCAGCGGTCTTCGAGCGCACGTACACTTCCTGCGCGGGGAGCTTACGCTGGTCGATCATCACGACCGCATCGGCCTCGCGGGCAATCGTCGGCAGCATGCTGTCTGCGATTGTACTAGCAGCCCGTGGTGGGTTGCACCAGGGCGCGCCGAACGGGGCCGAAGAGTCATGGTCGCGTGCAGTTGCCTCGCCCCAAAATCAAGGTTCTCAAGGGTTGGACAGGGCGTCAGAAATCGAGGGCGTAGGCAACTGCACGCGACCATGACTCTTCGGCCCGCCTCAGATCTTCAGCCGCCTCTGAGTCTTCAGCCCGTTTATGAGACAGCGTCTAGAGCAGCCGCGCGTCGAAGGGCAGCGGCAGCAAATCCTTGAGCCGATGAGTGCCTTTGTCGGCATCGAGGTTTGCGAGCAGAATCTCGAGGTTGCCGCCGAATTCCCAGAGGATCTGGCGGCAGGCGCCGCACGGCGGCGTCGGCTCGTCGGTGTCGGCAACGATGGCGATACGCGAGAAGGCGCGGTGGCCGTCCGAGAGCGCCTTGAACATGGCGACGCGCTCCGCGCAGATGGTCAGGCCATAGGTGGCGTTCTCGATGTTGCAGCCGGTGATGACCGTGCCGTCTTCAGCTTCGATCGCGGCGCCGACCTTGAACCGCGAGAACGCCGCCGATGCGTGCTCGCGCGCCCGCCGCGCGGCGGCGACGAGATTCGCCGGACCATCGCGATCGCGAAACCGCCTGGCGGCGGTCCGCCGATCGACACTGGATCGGCGCTCAGGGCCTGGCGGACCCTCGCCCTGCCCCAATCGCCGATCGAGGCCGCTGCGGCGATCGACTTCCGCGCGCACACGGCGATCGGGCGGCGTCGACGGCGCGGCGTCCTGGCGTCTCGCCCCGTTGATGACGTGCGTGATGCGCGCGATGAGATAGAGGCGGCCTGTGATCGTCTGCACGTCCGCATCGCCGTGGCAGCGCGCCGCGGACGCGGCGTCATTCCAGTGACGTACCGCGTAGTAGCGGAGCGGATGGGTCTCGTCCTGGACGATCTCCGCGCGGCCGTAACCCTTGCGGAACATCAGCGCTTCGAACGCGGCCGCGAGCGTCTTGAAATCGGCCTCGTGGCCGGCCGCGACGTCAACCAGGGCGACCGACAGCCGGCTTCGATCAGAGCTGCTCAACGATGCCCTCCAGAAGCGCGATGAACTGCGTGCGGACCCGCCGGGCCGTCGCCATCACCTCTTCGTGATCGAGCCGTTGCGGCAGAACGCCCGCCGCCATGTTCGTAATGCACGAGATGCCCAGCACCTCGACGCCCATGTGGCGGGCGGCAATCGCCTCGTGCACGGTTGACATGCCGACAGCATCGCCGCCAATCGTCCGAAGGTAGCGGATCTCCGCGGGCGTCTCGTAGCTCGGGCCGAGCAGCGCGACATAGACGCCGTGCGGGAGCGACAGACCACGCGCCCGGCCGGCGCGATCCGCGATCGCGCGCAGCCGCGCGGAATAGACCTCGGTCATGTCCGGGAAGCGCGGACCGAAGCGGCCGTCGTTGGGGCCGACAAGCGGATTCGCACCCGTCAGGTTGACGTGGTCGTCGATGACCATCAGCGCGCCCTGCGAAAAGCCCGTGTTTATACCGCCCGCTGCATTGGTCAGGATGAGCGTCTTGATCCCGAGAAGGCCCAGCGCCCGGACCGCGAACGTCACGGTCTGCGCGTCGTGACCTTCATAGAGATGACAGCGTCCTGCGAGCGCGGCCACGATCGTGCCCCGTACCCGGCCGACGACCAGCCGCCCCTCGTGGCCGACGATACGCGACGCCGGCCAGTGTGGCAAGGTGTCGTACGGCATCGAGACGGCGCTCTCGAGACCGTTGGCGAAATCGCCCAGTCCGGAGCCAAGGACGATCGCGATCCGGGGAACATCCTGGAGCCTCGCGCGAATCGCCCGCGATGCCTCCTCGACATTGTCGTAGTAGCCCATGATTTCGAGGGCCCTATAAGAGGAACCCCGCGATCGTCGCGGTCATGAAGTTTGCCAGTGTGCCGGCGAGCATCGCCCGCAGGCCGAGGCGGGCCAGGTCGTGGCGGCGATTGGGCGCCAGCGCGCCGATCCCCCCGATCTGGATGCCGATCGAGCTGAAGTTGGCGAACCCGCAGAGGGCGAAGGTCGCGATCGTGAACGATTTCGGATCGAGCGACGCCTTCATCGGGCCGAGCTTCGAGTACGCGACGAACTCGTTGAGCGCCATACGCGTCCCGAGCAGATTCCCGATCTGCGGCGCGTCCCGCCACGGCACGCCCATGGCCCACGCGATGGGGGCGAACACCCAGCCGAAGATCTGCTCGAGGCTGAGATGCGCCAGGCCGAGCAGCGCGTTGACGAGCGCGATGAGCGCGAGAAATGAGATGAGCATGGCGCCCACGTTCAACGCCAGGTGAAGGCCTTCGCCGGTGCCTCGCCCGGCCGCGTCGATGACGTTGACGTCGGTCCGCGCCACTTCGAGACTCACCGACCCCATCGTCTTCGGGACTTCCGTCTCCGGCACGAACATCTTGGCCATCATAATGGTGCCGGGCGCCGTCATGATGACCGCGGTCAGCAGGTGCTTCGCTTCGATCCCGAACAGGATGTAGGCCGCCATGATGCCGCCCGAGATATGCGCCATCCCGGAGGTCATGACCGTCATCAGCTCGGACTGCGTCATCTCCGGCAGATACGGGCGGATTGTCAGCGGCGCCTCCGTCTGGCCCATGAAGATGCTCGCCGCCACGTTCAGGGACTCCGCGCCGCTCGCCCCCATCACCCGGTGCATCACCATCGCGAACACGCGCACGACGAGCTGCATGACGCCGAAGTAATAGAGGATCGCGAACAGCGCCGCGATGAAGATGATGGTCGGCAGCACCTGGAAGGCAAAGATGACCCCGTACCGCGCGCCGTCCGGACCGAGCGCGCCGGTCATCACACGGCCCCAGACGCCGCCGTCGCCCAGCGGTCCGAACACGAAGGCCGCGCCCACGCCGGCAAAGGCGAGGAGGCGCGTAATCAAATCGCCGAGCGTGGTGAAGACCCGCTGGCCGATTGACGTCTTCAGCACGACTATGGCGAAGAGCACCTGAAGGCTGACGCCCCACGCCACGGTGGACCAGTTGATCGCGCGGCGGTTGGTCGAGCCCGCATACGCCATGCCGAGGATGACGACCGCGCCGAACACCGGCTGGAGAATCCCGAGCATCAGCGCACCTCTCCCAGGATCAGCCGGCTCGCAGGCGGTGGCGCGTCGCCCACTGTCGCCGCGCGGGAAAGGAGCGCCAGCGCGGCGTCCAGCCGCGCGCGTTCACGGTAGTGAACGTCGAGGAGCGCGTCGCCGACGCGCACTTCGGTGCCGGGCTTCGCGCGCACGACCACGCCGACCCCGAAATCGACGGGATCCTCGACGCGGTCGCGCCCGGCGCCAAGCGCGACCGACGCCCGGCCGACGAGCTCGGCGTCCAGCGCCTCGACGAAGCCGGCGCGCGAGGCGGTCACGATGTGGCGGTCTGCGACGTGCGGCAGCCTGTCGTAGTCATCGACCACGCGTGGATCGCCTCCCTGCGTCTCGATGATCCGGCGCAGGCGCTCGAGACCGCTGCCCGACCCCATGGCGTCGGCCACCCGGCGCCTGGCGTCAGCCGGTCCGGACGCCACCTTCGCGAGCAGGAGCATGCGAGCCGTGAGCTCCACGGACACCTCGATGAGATCGGCGGGACCGCGGCCTTTCAGCACTTCGAGACATTCGACGACCTCGAGGGCATTGCCGACCGCCAGCCCCAGGGGCGCGTCCATCGCCGTGATGATCGCCTCGGTCCGCACGCCGGAGGCGTTGCCAATCGACACCAGCGACTCCGCCAGCCGCCGCGCATCGGCCTCGGTCTTCATGAACGCGCCGCGGCCTGCCTTCACGTCGAGCACGAGCGCGTCGATGCCCTCCGCGATCTTCTTGCTCATGATCGATGCGCTGATGAGCGGGATGCTCTCGACGGTGCCGGTGACGTCGCGCAGCGCGTAGAGCGTCTTGTCGGCCGGCGCAATCTGCGCCGTCTGGCCGATCATCGCGCATCCGGCGCGCCTGAGGGCGGCGCGCATCTCTTCGAGCGACAGGTTCACGCGAAAGCCGGGAATCGCCTCCAGCTTGTCGAGCGTGCCGCCGGTGTGTCCGAGGCCGCGTCCCGACATCATCGGCACCAGCACACCGCACGCCGCGGCCAGCGGCGCGATGATCAGCGATGTCTTGTCGCCGACCCCGCCGGTGCTGTGCTTGTCGACTTTCGGGCCCGGAATGTCCCCCAGGTCGACGCGCGTCCCAGAGTGGACCATCGCGTCGGTCAACCACGCGGTCTCGTCGACGCTCATGCCGCGCAGCAGAATCGCCATCAGCAGCGCCGACGCCTGGTAATCTGGAAGGGTTCCGCCGGTGACGCCAGAGACGAAGAAGCGGATCTCGTCGCGGGACAGCGCGCGGCCCTCCCGTTTGCTGGCGATGATGTCTACAGCGCGCACTGGCCCGGGCAGTATACTTTGCTCGCACCGGTCCGTTGACATATCTCTGATGGCCGTGGACACCCCGAGCCCGCTCGCACCCGAAGACACCGCACGGTTGATCGAGTTCGCGCGCGCGTGCAAGGCCGCTGCCCGGGCGGTGTTGCTCTACCCGGCCGGTCATCCCGCCATCGCCGCTACGCTCGGACGCATCGCGCTCGTCACGTCGGCGGCGTCTCTCCCGCGCCCGCTCAAGCTGACGGTGCTGCCCGACGCGTTGCTCCTCGATGACCGTCCGCCCGCGCGCGCCGAGCCGGCCCTCGAGGAGCTCGCGACGCTGCTGCACGGTCACCTCATCGGCCAGATGATCGTCAATCCGGGCGGCGACGTCGAGGCCTGGCGCACGTTTCTCTTGCTGCTCGGCAAGTCGCCGGAGTCGATCCGCGCCGAAGGCGGCATCGCGCGGGTCTGGACCACACTCGCGGGACGGCACATCGAGATCCGCGAGATTGACTACGCCGAAGTGCTGCGCGAACGGGCCGGCGGACACTCGGCGGCGTGGGATCGGCTCGTCGCCAATTGCCTGCAGGGCGCCACGCTGAGCCTCGACGATGAAGCCGTGGCCGAGCTGCTCGCGGCCGCCGCGGATTCGGAGCGACTGGCGGACCTCCTGTCGGCCGTCGAGCAGGGAGTGGAGGCACAGGCGGGGATTCCGGCGAAGTCCGCCGCCCTGATGCGCCTCCTGCGCGGCATCGTGGAGACGGTGTCGAGCCGGGACCCCGATGATGTGGAGGGCGCGCTTCGAAACATGGCCACGGCCGTCGGGCACCTCACACCCGAGATGCTGATGAGCCTCCTCGACCAGCGGGGCGAGCGAGAGGACGGTCCGCGCCTGATGAACGCCGTGGTCAGCCGGATGTCGGATGGTACGATCGCCCAGTTCGTGTCCCGCAACGTGATCGCGGAGGGGACGGCCACCGATCGCGTGATCCAGGCCTTTCAGTCGCTCGTGCCGGACTCGGCGCAGCGTCCGCGTCTGCTCGCCCTCGCAAAGGACGATGTGGCGGCATCGCCGCTGGGCAGCACCGAGGGGTTCGAGTCGGTCTGGAACCACGTTGCTGAGAAGCTGCTCACGTCCTACTCGGACGAGTCGTACGTGTCGCAGGACTACGGCCGGGAGCTCTCCGGCGCGCGCACGAAGGCCATCGAGGTGGAACAGGTCAGCGACGATCCGCCCGAGCGGGTCGCCCGGTGGCTCGGATCCGTCGCGACGAGCGCCCTCCGATCGCTGGATCTCGCGCTCCTGCTCGACCTGCTGCGGATCGAGCCGGACGATGATCGCTGGGGCGAGATGATGACGCCCATCGTGAAGCTGCTCGAGGACCAGCTGCTCGTGGGCGACTTCGATGCCGCGGGACAACTCATTGACGCGCTCGTGCGCGAAGCCGCCGGCACCGGCTCGACTGCCCGGCGCCAGCACGCCGTGACGGCGATCGATACGCTCATCGCCGGACCGATGATGCGCCACGTCAGCACCCATCTCGGCACGATCGACGACGCGCATTTCGATCGGGTCAAGGCGATGTGCATCTCGCTCGGCGAGGTGCTCGTGCGGCCGCTGGCCGAGACACTGTCGGTCGAGGAGCGGCCGCGCACGCGTGAGCGGCTCACCGCGATCTTGATCGGGTTCGGCGCGGTGGGCCGGCGCACCGTCGAGCGGCTGAAGAGCTCGCCGAACGCCGCCGTACGACGCACGGCGGTGTACCTGCTCCGGGAGTTCGGCGGCAGCGAGGCGCTGCCCGACCTGACCGAGCTGCTCGACGACAACGAGCCGCAGGTCCAGCGCGAGGCGGTCCGCGCCATCCTCAACATCGGCACCGATACGGCGTTCGAGATCCTGCAGCGGGCGCTGTCCACCGGCTCCGATCGATCGCGCGAGGCGATCATCCAATCGATCAGCTCGGTCCGGGATGAGCGCGCCACGCCGCTCTTTGTCTACATCCTCGGGCACGTTGATCACCGCGGGCCATTGTCCGGGCTGTATCTGCGAGCAGTGGAGTCGCTCGGCGCGCTCAAGGATCCGCGAGGAGTGGCGCCGTTGAAGGAGTCGCTCTACAAGGGTGAATGGTGGGCGCCGCGGCGGACGGCGACGCTGCGGGCAGCGGCGGCGGCGGCGCTCGCCCGCATCGGGACGCTGGACGCGACGGCGGTCCTCGACGAGGCCGCAGGCTCGCGGCTTCGCGGTGTGCGCGCGGCGGTCAAGCCGCACGTGGCGAGGGCGACGCGGAGGGCGACGCAGGGTTCGCACGGTTCGCCGGGTTCGCGGGGTTCTTCGGGAGAGCCCGTGTGACCACGCCGCGCCTCCAACTCGCCGACGAGCTGCTCCGGCGCCTCGCCGCGGCCCTTCGATCGGCGCAGCTCTACTCCAAGGGCCATCCCATCATCGGCCGCAACCTCGACTCGCTGTCGGGCGCACTGCAGCTCCTGCACAGCCTGTCGCCATCGGTCGTTGTCGGCCTCGTCGGCGAGCAGGTCGTGGTCGACGACATGCCCATGACGAAGGCCGACGCGCTCGGTCCGCTCGCCCGCCGGCTGCAGCAGGGAGGCATCGAGCGCATCACGATCGAGCGGGGTGTCACGACCGACGAGCTGAAGACATTCGTCGAGGCGGTCTCCGCCGCTGACGCGGCATTCGCGTCGAGCCCGTTTCCGACCCTCCCGCACATCCGGGTGGGGCGGGTGACGATTGAGCAACGCGTCGAGGGAAGCCTGACGGACATGGCGACCATCAAGCAGCTGTACAGCGACGCGGTCTCGGCTGCCGGATCGGTCTGGGACAGCGCGCGGGCAGAGGGCAAGCCGGACGTCGGCGTCGCCCGGACGATGATCGACGGGCTCGCCCAGGCCGTCGCGCAGAACCGCACGGCGCTCCTCGCCCTGACCACGCTGAAGAACTACGACAACTACACGTTCACCCACATGGTCAACGTGTCGGTCCTGACCATGGGGCAGGCGCGGGGACTCGGCATCGACGGTCCGCTGCTGCGCGAGCTGGGAATGGCCGCGCTGATGCACGACATCGGCAAGGTCCGCACGCCGCTCGACATCCTGAACAAGCCGGAGGCGCTCACGAGCGAGGAGTTCGCCATCATGAAGCGGCACACGGTCGAAGGCGCCGAGATCCTGCGCAAGACGCCGGACGTGCCGACGCTCGCCCCCGTCATCGCCTTCGAGCACCACCTCCGCATCGATGGCACCGGCTATCCCGACGGGATCGCGCGCAGCTCCCTCAACATCGGAACGATGCTCTGCAGCATCGCGGACGTGTACGACGCGATGCGCTCGCAGCGCGCGTATCAGCAGGCGCATCCAAGCGATCGGATTCTGCAGGTCCTGAAGCGGAGCGACGGCAAGCAGTTCGACCAGCATCTGGTGCGCCGATTCGCGCAGCTCGTCGGCATCTACCCGCCCGGCAACCTCGTGCGCCTGAACACGGGTGAGATCGCCGTGGTCCGCAAGGTGTATGCGCCGGATCCACATCGCCCGCAGGTGCGGGTGATCTTCGGGCGCGACGGCGAGCGGCTCGACCTGCCGTACGACATCAATCTGTGGGAGGCCGATGGCTCCGAGGCGCAGGCAGGATCGGTCGTCGCGCCGCTCGACGCCGCAGCATTCGGTGTCGATCCCCTCTCGCTGATGTAGGAGCTATCTCATAAATGCCTCGGCAGAAGCGACACTGATTACGCAGAACGGGGCCGAAGACTCATGGCCGCGTGCAGTTGCCTCGCCCCCAGGTCAAGATTGTCCAAGATTCTCAAGGGTTGTACAGGTCGTTAGAAATCGAGGGCGTGCCAAGCGCAACAGAACGGGGCCGAAGACTCATGGTCGCGTGCAGTTGCCTCGCCCCCAGGTCAAGATTGTCCAAGATTCTCAAGGGTTGTACAGGTCGTTAGAAATCGAGGGG
>DASZFS010000174.1:0-41431 GCA_035939575.1 Vicinamibacterales bacterium
CTGGTTGGCGATGATACGATCGTGCTCCGGCATTGCATTCCCGTGCCGTCGGGACCGCCGAACGCGAGCGACCCTCCGGCGACGGGTCACTCCAATCTCGGGGGAGACCGAAGTTACCTTTTGCGTTCGGGGAGTAGCATCGCCGCTGCTGGCGAACCTGTATCTCCACTACGTGTTTGACCTGTGGGTCCACGCATGGCGCCAGAAGCAGGCTCGCGGCGATGTCATCGTCGTCAGGTTTGCGGACGATATCGTGCTGGGTTTTCAGGTCAAATCGGACGCCGAACGGTTCTGGGTGGCACTCACCGAGCGGTTTCGGAAGTTTCACCTGGAGCTGCACCCCGAGAAGACGCGTCTGCTGGAGTTTGGGCCGTATGCGGCCGACCACCGGACGCGGCGCGGCGACGGGAAACCGGAGACGTTCAATTTCCTCGGCTTCACGCACATCTGCGGGAAGAAGAGGAGCAACGGACGCTTCACGGTGATTCGACAGACGATTCGCAAACGACTGCAGGCGAAGCTGAGCGCGGTCAAAGCCGAACTCCGACGACGCATGCACGACCCCATTCCGGCGGTAGGCGCCTGGCTGCGCTCGGTTGTCGGTGGGCACATCCGCTATTACGGCGTGCCCATGAACAGCCGCGCGCTGCGCGTGTTTCGGTTTCAGGTCGGCCGGCTCTGGCATCGCGCGCTCTCGCGTCGGAGCCAAAACGGCCGTGTGCCCTGGGACCGTATGCAGCGGTTGCTTGACCGCTGGTTGCCGCCGGCCCGTGTCTGTCATCCCTATCCTCTGCGCCGCCGTGGCGTCATCACCTGAGGCAAGAGCCGGATGCGGGAAACCCGCTCGTCCGGATCCGTGGAGGGGGTGATCAGTGATGGTCATTCCTACTCCGACTTGTTTTCTGAAATAGATCCAGACGCTTCGCTCTGAACAATTTACTGACCTTGCCGATGCACGCCGCCAGAATTCCTCCGGTGGATCCCGCTCCGGCAACCATCACGGCCGTGCTTGCGATGCATGCTGGGCACATCTGTTCCTCCTCTGAGCTCCTTCAGCCGCTCGGGCGAAGGACGCTCGCTCATGCCGCGGAGCCCGACAGCATCGCAGCGGTCATTGCGGCGATCTGACGTTCCGCGGCCTTCGGCGAGGACCCGAACTGTCGGCCGAAATCCACCGCGAACGGATCTGGGAAGATGTCCTCCTGCCCGGCCTCGACGCCGTCGAGAATTGCGAACGCCACGTCACGCGGCGAGGTCTTCGGCAGCGCAAGCTGCCGCGTCATGTCGGTGTCAACGGGTCCAGCGTAGACACCGAAGACCGAGGTGCCCTGGGGCCCGAGGAGGATGCGCGCGGCCTGGGTCAGCGAATGCAGCGCGGCCTTCGAGGCGCTGTACGTCGGGAAGAAAGGGACGTTGGTCAGGCCGGCTGCCGAGCCGATGTTGACGAGCGCCCCTCCGCCGTTCCTGGCGAGTGTCGGCGCCAGGCGGTGGAGCAACTGCAGAGGCCCGAAATAGTTCACCTCCATCTCACCCCGAGCCTGATCGAGAACCGCTGCGTCCGTGAATCCGCTGCCAAGCAGCACGCCCGCGTTGTTGAAGATGAGCTCGACGTCCGAAACCGCTTCTGCGGCGGCCCGGATTTGTTCTGCGTCAGTGACGTCGAGTTGCAGCGAAACGAGCCGTCCGTCAGGCAGGGCGGGCAGCGTTTCCGGCTTGCGCGCCGCGGCGTAGACCTTCTTCGCGCCCCGGGCGAGGAGTGCTTCCGTGAGCGCTCGCCCGATGCCGCGGTTGGCGCCCGTCACCAGGGCGACCGCTCCTTCGATTCTCAGTGCGTTCATCGTCTCTTCCTTTCTTGTTGAGTTGCCCGGTCATCGACCTCGTGCAACGTGAGTCCCGTTGTAGGTCACGAGATGAACTCTAGCGGCGGGTTTCGAAACGATGAGAGTGACAAGTGTGGCGGGATTCCGATTCAATGAAACATGTCGGACTCAAAAAAGGCTCGGCCGCGTCCCCAAGGCCCAGGTGCGCCGTTACGATGTCTGAATTCTGAGACGCCCGCGTGCGTGCGCCGCCAGCGCCGCGATGCCGGCTGCGTACGCCCGCTTGTGCTCCTGCGTCCACGGCGGGCCGGCGGGCCGGCCGACGCGACTGACGAACTCCTCGATTTCGGCTGGTGTCACGCGGAGTTGCTGCGCGGCCCGTGCCATTTCCGCGCCACGGCGGCAGATGTGCACGTCCAGTTTGAGCTGCCGCGCCGCGTGGCAGATGGCCAGCTGGTAGAGCATTCCATCCGCGGCGCAGAGGAGACGATACGACGTCCTCACAGCGGCGACTGTTGCCGGAAGGTCGTCAAATGGTGGCTCCCGAATCGCAAGGGCGACGGCTGTGTGCGCCGGTGCCAGCTCGATCACGATTCGCCGCAATGCCTCCGACGTTCTGGCAGCGATTGATTGCCGCACCGCCGCAATGACCGCGTTGGCCTCGTCCTCCGTCATGACTGCCGTTTCATGCTCGTACGGCAGTGTCGGCAGCCCCCGATCGATGAGCGCCACGCGCCGGCGGGCGATGACAGCCGGGACGTTGCCACGTGACGCCACGCACACGAGGTGCGCCCAGCCGGTGTGGTCCGCCACGCTCACGACACACGGCGCGGGCCTCATGTCATGACCTTCGCGACAACACTCTGCTCCAGTTGGGGCTGACCGAGCCCGACAAAGCGGATCTCATCGAGTACCTCAAGTCCCTGCAGTCGGAGCGGTTGGATCAGGGTTGCGCAGGAAGCGGCACATACTTACCGGTTCTCAGCGTCGCGGCATTCGAGCTGGCGAACGGATCTCGCGACGTCCCGAGCTTACGGATCTCTTCCTCGACGTCGTACGGGACCCGTCGGATCTCGATTCGATCGCCGTCAGCAAGAGCATAAGCAGCTCGCGGATCTCCGTCGTACGAAAGGCTGACGCTGCCCGAGTTGGCGACGGTACACGACGAGAGCCGCCGGACGTATGGCTGATGGATGTGCCCGTAGACGACAGACCGCGATCCAAGCGAGCCGTACGTCCGCTCTAACTCGTCATCCGAAGCATTCGGGGACGGCGAACCCCATGCGTCGTCAGGCGCGGCGTGCACGACCGTGAGATCGTCGTGCGTCCACCGCAGAGGAAGCGACCGCAGCCAGCTCAGTCGCTCGATGCCGATCGCCTCGAGCGTCGCGGGAATTGTGTACGTGAGCAGAAGGTCGCGCACTCGTTGCAAGTGTGGAGCCTGGAGCGTTTCGGTTACGCGGCTCGGCGCCCACAGCATCTCGTCCGCATTGCCGTACACGCCTGGCCAGCTCAGATCCCGGACACGATCGATGACTTCCGCCGGGGATGACCCACCACCGACCAGGTCGCCACCATGAATGACGTAGTCCGTACCGACACGTTTCAGATCCGCTATGACGGCATCGAGTGCCGTCAGGTTGCCGTGAATGTCTGAGACAATCGCGATCCGCATATCTGACTGACCTCGCTGCTATGGTTTTTGTCTGCCGTGAGGCCGAGATGCGCTCCTATTTCAAGTAAGACCTGACAATCTTCACCAGGTCCGCTGCCGCCTCGCGCTCGTTCGACTTGCCACGCGCCCCGCGAAACACGTGGTCGCGAATGTGTCCCTCGATCACCTCTGCCATCAGACTATCCATCGCACCTCGAGCCGAGGCGATCAGGCCCAGCACTTCGCCGCACTCCGCTTCACCGTCGAGGGCGCGCGCCAGCGCCTCGACCTGCCCGCGAATCCTCGCGACACGATGTGTGAGCCGCTTCTTCCTGCGAATCGTATGCGACATGTCCGCCAGTAT
Organism: Vicinamibacterales bacterium; assembly: GCA_035939575.1. Classification (GTDB taxonomy): domain Bacteria; phylum Acidobacteriota; class Vicinamibacteria; order Vicinamibacterales; family CAVVIG01; genus DATKHR01. Next base: position 3,839 of record DASZFS010000174.1, read on the forward strand.
ACCCCCCTGGCCTATCAGTGATACCCGTGGTGGGTATAGGGTTTTTTTAGGCCGACGATGTCGTTTTTGGGTTGACACCGCCGCGATGCGTCGTTGACAATGATTGCGATGAGAGCCGGCAAGCGACGTTCTCATCGGACCTCGGCAGGCGAGCCTCCCGCGCAACACAGAGGCCACCGCCCGCCAGACAGATCAGAAAGGGCTATGCGCACTCAAGACGACCACCCTCCGAGTAGAGGGACGGCCATCGGACCGGAAGACGCGCCAGCGTAGGCAGGGTCGGCATCAACGTCTGCCCCTCATATCGCGTCTTCGCGGCACTGAAGATCGCGGAATGAGGTGATTCCCGCGCGAGTCCTCGCGCGGCGTCTCCTTCAGCACCACGACCACGGGACACGGTCGGCGCAGACCGCACAGGCGGAGCCTGCCGCGCTGCAGACGGAGGAGGAGAACGACCATGTTTCACACGGGCGCAACGGTGCTCACACAGGACTTCACGGCGCAACCCGAGGCGACGCAAGCGTGCCACGCCCTGCCCACCGACCTCCGCCTGCGGTGGACCGTCCGCGACGGCCGGTTGATGGCTCGCTGGGAACAGGAGCGGGATCGATGAATGCGCTCGCCACGTACTTCAGCCTGGCCAGAGGCATGGCGGGCCATGCCGCGGCAGGGCGGTCGAGGCCGCGGAGCACCGGTGCGTCTTCTGCCCTGCTGGACGCCTCGAAGGACCACGTGACATCGGTCTTCGAGACGCTTGGCGCGACACCCGAGGGACTGACGGAATCTGACGTCCTCAACCGCCTGGAAGTGTATGGACACAACACGGTCGCGCACGAGCGTGCGACGCCGTGGCCGCGGATGCTCCTGAACAACTTCAGAAACCCGTTCATCCTCGTTCTGTTCGTCCTGGGGGCGGTGTCGTACGCGACCGGTGACCTCAGGGGCACCGCCGTCGTGTCGGTAATGGTCGGCGTGAGCGTCGTGATGCGGTTCGTTCAGGAGTTCCGCTCGTCGCGCGCGGCGGAAGCCCTGCGCGCCATGGTACGCACGACGGCCACGGTGACGCGGCGGTACGCCCACGATGCAGATCCGGAGCGCTTGTTCACCGACAGACGCGAAGTGCCCTTCGAGGACCTGGTGCCCGGAGACATCGTGCATCTGTCGGCTGGCGATATGATACCGGCCGATATCCGCCTGATCAGCTCCAAGGATCTCTTCGTCGGTCAATCCGCGTTGACCGGCGAGGCGATGCCGGTCGAGAAGTACGACACCCTCGCCGGCGTCGTTGAAAAGTCGGCGGACGGGACATCGACCGCCAGCGTCAACGCCTTGGACCGCGACAATCTCTGCTTCATGGGCACGACGGTCATCAGCGGCGCCGGCACAGCCGTCGTCGTAAGCACCGGCAGTCAGACCGTGTTCGGGTCGCTCGCGAAAAGCATCGTCGGGCATCGCACGCTCACGAGCTTCGACCGCGGCGTCAACGCCGTCACCTGGATCCTCATCCGCTTCATCGTCGTCATGGTGCCCATCGTGTTTCTGCTCACTGGGCTCGTCAAAGGCGACTTCAAGGAGGCGTTCCTTTTCGCGATCGCCGTCGCCGTCGGCCTGACGCCAGAGATGCTACCGATGGTGGTCACGGCGAACCTCGCCAAAGGCGCCGTGACGATGGCGAGGCAGCAAGTGATCGTCAAGCGCCTCAACGCCATTCAGAACCTCGGCGCCATGGACGTACTGTGCACGGACAAGACCGGCACCCTGACGCAGGACCGGGTCATGTTGGAAAAGCACCGCGACATCCGCGGAGAGGTCAGCCTCCCGGTCCTGGAGTACGCCTACCTCAACAGCTACTACCAGACCGGCCTCAAGAACCTGCTGGATCGAGCGGTCCTGGAACACGTCGAGCTGGAGCACGAACTCGATATCCTCCAGCACGCCGAGAAGGCCGATGAGATCCCGTTTGATTTTCTGCGACGCCGGATGTCGGTCGTCGTGACGAGCCCTTCGCGCGAGCGCGTCCTGATTTGTAAAGGCGCCGTCGAAGAAGTCTTCAGCATTTGCACGCAAGTCGACCTCGACGATCGGATACTGCCGCTCTCCGACTCGTTGCGAGACCAGGCCAACGCCGTCGTGCGCGCGCTCAATGAGGATGGCTTTCGCGTCGTCGCTGTAGCGCACAAGACGGTGCCCCTCTCAATCGACGTGTTTTCAGTCGCCGACGAACACGATCTGGTACTCGCCGGCCTCATCGGGTTCCTCGATCCGCCGAAGGATTCCGCTCGCGACGCGATCGCGGCCCTGCATACGCACGGGGTCAATGTCGTCGTGCTCACGGGCGACAACGACATCGTCACGCGACGTGTGTGCCGTGACGTCGGCATTCCGGCCGACAAGGTCGTCCTCGGCTCACAGCTCGACAGCTTCTCTGATGACGAGTTGCGGATAGCGGTGGAACAGGCGTCGATCTTCGCGAAGCTGAACCCGCTGCAGAAGGCGCGAATCATTCGCGCGCTCCAACAGGGCGGACACACGGTCGGTTATCTCGGAGACGGGATTAATGACGCCGCGGCCCTGCGCGACGCGGACGTCGGCATCTCGGTGGACACGGCGACCGACATCGCGCGCGAGTCGGCGGATATCATTCTGCTGGAAAAGAACCTGCTGGTCCTTGAGACCGGCGTCCTGAAGGGGCGCGAGGTCTACGGCAACATCATCAAGTACATCAAGATGACGGCGAGCTCGAACTTCGGCAACGTCTTCAGTGTCCTCGTGGCCAGCGCGTTCATCCCGTTTCTGCCGATGCTGCCGGTGCAGCTTCTCGTGCTGAACCTGCTCTACGATTTCTCGCAGCTCTCGTTGCCGTGGGATCGAATGGACGCAGAATTCCTGCGAATTCCGCGCAAGTGGGACACCACCGGCATCGCGCGTTTCATGGTGTGGATCGGACCGATCAGCTCCATTTTCGACATCACCACGTTTCTGCTGTTGTGGTGGGTCTTTCACGCGAAGGGTCCGGGCGGCGAAGCGATCTTTCAGTCTGGCTGGTTCATCGAGAGCCTGCTCTCCCAGACCTTGATTGTCCACATGATCCGCACGGAGAGAGTCCCGTTCATCCAGAGCCGGGCCGCCGTAGCGGTGTTGTTACTCACGACGGTAATCATGGGCGTCGGACTGTATCTGCCGTTCTCGACACTGGGGTCGGCGGTGGGGCTCGTGCGCGTCCCGCCGGCGTTCTTTGGCTGGTTGGTCGCCACGCTCCTCGCCTATGGCGCGCTGACACAACTCGTGAAGACGTGGTACATCCGGCGATTCCACGCCTGGCTGTAACGAACAACGGGAATTGACCGACATGAATCGCTCCGTCATCGACGCCGTTCGCGGCGTGCTCGTCATCGCGCTGCTGCTGGTCCTCCGAGTGTCGGACGCTCAGGCTCAGGCCGCCCCGTCGCCATCGCTGCCCGATGCGGCCCACCCTGCCGGACCGCCCGCACCTGGCTCGGACTGGGCCGGCGTGTATGTCGGCGCACACGCGGGTGCGTCGACCAGCGGCTCGGCCTGGACGGCCACGCAACCGAACGCCCCGGCGGTCGGGGGCTCGGTCACCGATTTCCGCCCGTACGACGTTTTCGATGGTTCCGGCAGCCAGTTCGGCGGGTTCGCCGTCGGCTACAACCACCGGGCAGCGTCACACGTGATGATCGGGCTCGAGGGCGACCTCTCGTTCGCGGCCGAGCCTGTCGTCGGCGCGGTCCCTTACGCCGACACGGCGGAACTGTTCGGCACGGCGCGAGCGCGTATCGGCTATGTCCCGCACCGGAGGCTCTACTACGCGACGGGAGGGCTCGCGTGGACCCGCAACCGGGTGAGCTTCACGGATTCCAGCGCGGGCTCGGTCGACGGAACAGCGCCGGCGGCCTTCACCAGCCGGGTCGGGTGGACGATCGGAGGCGGAATCGAAGCACCGGTCGCGACAGGGTGGACAGCCAGGGCCGAGTACCTCTACTCGCATTTCGGCGTCGCCTCAGTCGCGCTGCCTCCTGCTGCGCAGATCGCGTCTGATTTCTCGATGCACGAAGTGCGGATCGGCGTGAACTATCAGCTTGCCAACGGCCATCCTGCCACCGGCGATCCCTCTGATGCCGCGCCGCGGATCATCGTCCCGCTCGAGACCGGTCAGTGGGCCGTGCATGGTCAGACAACTTATGTCAGCCAGTATGCGCCGCCATTTCGAGCACCGTACAGCGGTCCCAATAGTCTGGCATCCAATATCGGGCGTGAAACCTGGGATGCCACGCTCTATGTCGGTCGGCGCCTGTGGAACGGCGCGGAGGTCTGGATCAATCCAGAAATCGATCAGGGCTTTGGCCTCAGCAATACGCTCGGCGTCGCAGGCTTTACCAGTGGTGAAGCCTACAAGGTCGGCTTCACGCATCCGTACCTCAGAGTCCCCCGTGCGTTCGTCCGGCAGACGGTCGATCTGGGCGGCGGGACCGAGGCCATCGAGTCCGATCTCAACCAGTTCGCTGGCGCACACGCGGCGAACCGAATCGTGGTCACCCTCGGAAAGCTCAGCGTCTCGGATCTGTTCGACACCATCACCTACGCGCACGATCCCCGCAACGACTTCATGAACTGGTCGCTGGTAGACGCAGGGACCTGGGATTACGCGGCCGATGCCTGGGGCTTCACGTATGGGGCGGCGATCGAGTGGTATCAGGGGCAGTGGACCGCGCGCGCCGGCGTGTTCGATCTCTCAGTCGTGCCCAACAGTGTCGAGCTCGACCATCATTTCGACCAGCTCCAAGTCGTGTATGAGCTCGAACATCGTCATGAGCTGCGGGGACGCTCGGGAAAGCTTGCTGTCGTGGGTTTCGTCAGTCACGGCCGCATGGGGCGACTGGACGACGCCATCACGGTTGCCCAACAAACAGGAGGGATCGCGGACACGGCCAATGTGCGGCGCAACGCGACCCGACCCGGTGTGAACCTCAATATAGAACAGCAGATTGCATCGGATGTGGGCGTGTTCGCCCGTCTGGGCTGGGCGAACGGCGACTTCGAAACCTTCGAGTTCACCGATATTGATCACACGGCGTCGGCCGGAATGTCGGTCGCTGGCGCGCGGTGGGGCCGCGCTCACGACACGTTCGGGATCGCCACCGTTGTCAACGGGATCTCCAACGCGCGAATCGCGTATCTCAACGCCGGCGGCCTGGGTGTCTTGATCGGCGATGGGCAACTCCCGCATCCCGGGCTGGAAGAGATTCTCGAGACCTACTACCGCTTACCGCTCCGTTCCTGGCAGCTGACGGCGGACTATCAGCTCGTCGTCCATCCGGCCTACAACCGTGATCGCGGCCCCGTGTCGGTTGTCTCTGCCCGTGTGCGAAAGCAGTTCTGAGCTAAGGTAGAATTGCCTTCGCGCAGATGAGCTTCGATCGAGAGAAGAATCCTCACCATGTCCGCGCCGTCAATTTGCCGATCGACAACCGCGGAGAGGTGGATTGACTCCGAGCCGGCGACTCGCGCTCGCAGCGTTCCTCGCAGTCGGCGTCGCGCGCACGGCCCGGGCTCAGCCCCCCACGCTCTCGCTCGACGAAACGGTGCGCCTCGCGCTCGCGAATAACCGGAACCTGTCGCTCGCCGCCCAGGAAGTCGAGAAGGCGGACGAGGCCCTGGAAGCCGCGAAACTCGCCCGTCTCCCGAAATTCAACGTCAACTACTTCGAGCCGACCCTTCTCAAGCTTCTCGATGTGCGCCTGGGGCCGTTTCGCCTGCCGCTCCCACTCCCGGACAATTTCGCCTTCTTGACGGGCTCCGCGACACAGCCCATCTCTCAACTCTACGACATCGGCCTCGGCGTGAAGGCCATGGAGCTGTCGAAGAACATCGCGTCCGAACGATTGCGCGCGGCGCGGCAGACGGCGGTCGACGACATCAAGCGCGCGTACTACGCGTGCCTCCGCGCCGAGAGCGGTCTGGTCCCGTCGCGCGAGGCAGTCGATCTGTTCAAGGAGCTCGAACGCGTGATGGACACGCTTGTCGGCGAGCGGGCGGCGCTCGAATCCGACCGGCTCGACGTACAGGCGCGGCGCGCGCAGCAGGAGCACGACGTGCTCGTGCTCGAGAACGCGCTGGCCACGGCGCACGAGCGGATCAATGTCGCCCTTGGACGCGACCCCGAGGCGCCGTTCGCCACGGAAACGCTCCCCCTGGCGCTTCCGGCCGAAGCCGAGCTGCCGGCGGCGCGCGCCGCGGTGCGCGATCAGCGCCCCGACGTCCGTGAGGCGCGCATCGCCATCGACCTGGCAAAGATCGATTGGCGGCTGAAGAAGGCCGAACAGTTTCCCCGGGTCGGCGCGGTCTTCTACTATGTCGGCCAGATCAACATGCCGCTGCTCCCGGGCAATATTGCGGCGGGACTCCTACAAGCGAGCTGGGAGCCCTTTGACTGGGGCCGCAAAGGCCGCGAACAGGCGTCAAAGCAGCTGGCGGTGCGGCAGGCCGAAACCGCGCTCAAACAGCTGGAAGACACCGCTGCGGTCGACCTCAACGCCCGGGCCCGAGCCCTCGGCGAGGCGCGATCGCTCGCGTCGGTCATGGAGCTGGCGAGAAAGGCCGCCCGCGAGAAGCTCCGGGTGATGTTGGACAAGCACGATGAGCAGGCAGTTCTGACCAAGGACCTGCTGCAGGCCCAAGTCGCGGTTGCGGAAGCCGATCACAATTACCAGGCGGCGCTGCTCGCCTATTGGGAAGCTCGCGCCGATTTCGAGAAAGCCCTGGCGGTCGAGCCATGAAGACAGGCCTGGTCCAGCTGGTTCCGCTGCTCACCGTGTCCCTGGCCGCGGGCGGCTGCAAAGCACCGCCCGCCTACGAGCAACCAGTGACCCCGGTCACGGTCGGCAGGGCTGCGGCGTCTGCCACCGGGACGACGGTGCGCTACTCCGCGACGGTCAGGCCGAGCGTGGAAGTGCCGGTTGCCTTCAAGGTCGCCGGGTACGTGGACGACATCCTGACGCGGCCGGACGATCGCGGCCGTGTCCGCGACGTGCAGGAAGGCGACCGTGTCGAGAAAGGCGACGCCCTCGCGCGCGTCCGTCAATCCGACTACCAGCAGAGCGTGGATCAAATCACCGCGGGCGTTGCCGAGGCGACGGCGGCGTACGACCACGCGAAGCTCGAATACGACCGGGCGTCGCGCCTGTTCGCCAAGCAGAGCTTGACCAAGCCGGAGCTCGATGGCGCCAAGGCGCGCTTGGACGCAACCGCCGCCAAGGTCGAGGGCGCCAAGGCTGGCCTCGGCGAAGCGCAGCTCGTGCTCGGCGATGCGGTCCTCCGCGCGCCGCTCGCAGGCGTGGTGCTCAAGCGCTCGATCGAGCGGGGCTCGCTGGTTTCGCCAGGCGTGCCGGCTTTTGTCCTCGCGGACACGTCATCGGTCAAAGTCGTGTTCGGCGTACCCGACGTCGTCGTCAAGCAGCTCAAGATTGGCCGCGCGCAGCGCCTCGCCTTCGAAGCCCTCAAGGACGAGCCATTCGAAGGGCACATCACGTCGATCGCGCCGGCCCCCGATCCGGTCAGCCGGGTTTACCAGATCGAAATCACGGTACCCAACGCCCAGCACAAGCTCGAAGTCGGGTTCATCGCGTCGCTGCAGCTCGCCGATCAGCCGGGCGAGACGGTGGTCACCGTACCGCTCGAAGCGATCGTCAAGCCGGCGACGGGTTCCGCGGAATACGGCGTCTTCGTCCTCGACGGGGACGGGGACGCGCAGGTCGCGAAGCTCCGCGCGGTGAAGCTGGGCGGCGTCGTGGGCAACGCCATAACGGTCACCGGCGGGCTCTCCGTCGGGCAGCAGATCATCGTGCGCGGCGCCACGCTGCTGACCGACGGGCAGCGCGTCCGGGCGCTGCCGTAGCGGACGGTCATGACTCACGGGGACAACGCCTCCGGCGCCTACAGGACCTCCGGGGCCTCCGACGCACACAAACACAACACGGCGCGTTTCTTCGTCGAGCACCGGCAGGTCGGCTGGGTGCTCCTCGTCGCCACCCTGCTGTGGGGCGCGTTCGCCTATTACAAGATGCCGAAGCGGAAGGACCCGGTCTTTCCCTCGCGAACGGCGGTCGCGGTCTGCGTCTGGCCGGGCATCAGCGCGGAGAAGATCGAAGCGCTCGTCACGCGGAAAATCGAGGCCAAGATCGCCGAGAACCCGACGATCACCAAGCTCGAGTCGATCGTGCGCACCAGCGTGACGATCGTGTACTTCAACATCGACGAGCGCATCGCCGACACGTCCGCGCAGTTCGACGACGTGAAGCTGAGGCTGGATAGCATCACCGACCTCCCGTCGGGCACGCAGCCGATCGTCTTCCTGAAAGATTTTGCAGAGACGGCGGCGCTGATGCTCACCGTCGCGAGCCCGCCGGTCTCCGGACCCGAGCTGGATCTGAAAGCCGCCGCGGTGCAGCAGGCGATCGCCGATCTGCATTCCGGCACTGCGGGCGGCGCTGGCCGCGCGGCCCTGGTCGTCTCCTTTCCGCAGTCGCTGGCCGCCAGCGTCGTCGAGCGCCCGGGCCGGCTGATGGCGTCGTACTTCGAGCAGACAGGGTTCGGAAGAAGCGTCCGGGTGAAGATGGGACCCGGGTTCATCGCCATCGACGGCGAGCTCGGCCCGGACGATCGCCGCATTCTGGGCGAGGCGCAGCGCTTCATCGAGGAACGCCTGCACGTCTCCGAGTTCCATCCCGACGTGTGGCAACCCGCGATCGTTCGCGATCCGGCCGATACGCGCGCGCGGCTCGCCGCCGTCGCCGGGGACAAGTACTCGTACCGCCAGCTCGACGAGTTCACGGATCTGATGCAAAAGACGATGCAGACGCTGCCGGCCGCGTCCAAGGTGCAGCGGTCTGGCGTCCTGAAGCAGCGCATCTACCTCGATTACTCGCAGCAGCGGCTCGCGGCGTACGGCGTTCACACATCCGTGCTGCCGCAGCTGTTCGCGTCGCGCAACAGCGACTTTCCTGGCGGCATTCTCGAAGTCGGATCGAAGAACATCACGATCGATCCGTCGGGCGAGCTGCTGAACGAGCATGACATCGGCGAGATGATGGCGCCGCGCGTCCCGGGGGTGCTGCCGACGCATCTGCGCGACGTCGTGGACATCAGCCGCGACTACGAGAGCCCGGCGCAATTCAAGAACTACTACGCCTACAAGGCCGCCGACGGCCAATGGCGCCGATCACGGGCGATCACCGTCGCGATCCAGATGCGCGCCGGCGAGCAGATTCGCGACTTCGGCCAGGCGATCGACACCGTGCTCGAGGGCATGCGATCGCAGCTGCCACCGGACCTGATCATCGCGCGCACGTCCGACCAGCCCAAGCAGGTGGCCGAGATCATCGACGTGTTCATGAGCAGCCTCTACGAGGCGGTGGCGCTCGTCGTCGTCGTCGCGCTGATCGGATTCTGGGAGTGGCGATCGGCGCTGCTGATGGCGCTGTCGATCCCGTTGACGCTGGCGATGACGGCCGGCTTCATGTCGGTGCTCGGGCTCGACCTGCAGCAGATTTCAATCGGGTCGCTCATCATCGCGCTCGGGCTGCTCGTGGACGACCCGGTCGTGGCCAACGACGCGATCAAGCGCGAGATGGCGAGCGGCGAGCCGCGAAGCGTCGCGGCGTGGCTCGGACCGACGAAGATCGGCCGGGCGATTCTGTTCGCGACCATCACGAACATCGCGGCCTACGTGCCGCTGCTCCTCCTGAGCGGCGACCTCGGGCGCTTCATCTTCGCGATCCCCGTGGTGCTCGCGTCATCGCTCGTCGCGTCGCGCCTCGTGTCGATGACCTTCGTCCCGATGCTCGGGTATTACCTGCTCCGCCCCGACACCCGGCCGCTGCCGACCGCGCAGGAGCACACCGGCTTCGCCGGGAAGTACGCCGACGCGGTGCGCTTCGCGCTGCGGCACCGGTGGCTCTCGCTCGCCGCCACCGGCCTCGCGATCGGCATCGGTTTCGCGTCGACGTCGAAGATCAAGAGCGATTTCTTCCCGCGCGATCTCTCGTATCTCTCCTACGTGGACGTGTGGCTGCCGACCGATGCGCCGCTGTCGGCGACCAACGCCGTGGCGGCGCAGACAGAAGCCATCGTTCAGCGCGTGGCCGCCGAGTACGGCAGGACGCATGCCGGAGAAGACGGGAAGCCGCGCGACATCCTCAAGTCGGTGACCAGCTTCGTCGGCGGCGGCGCGCCGCGGTTCTGGTTCTCGGTGGCGCCGGAAGTCCAGCAGTTGAACTACGCCCAGGTGCTGCTGCAGGTGAACGACAAGCACGACACCAACGCGATCCTGCCGCTCGTCCAGCACGCCGTGTCGGCGGAGGTCGCGGGAGCCCGCGTCGACGTGCGCGATCTCGAGATGGGCAAACCGGTCGGCATCCCGGTCTCGGTCCGCATCTCCGGAGTGAACATCGCGGAATTGCGCAAGCTGGGCGAGGACGCTAAACGGGTGTTCGAGGCCGTGCCGATCGCGAGAGGCGTGCGCGACGACTGGGGCGAGGAAAGCTTCACCGTCAAGCTCAAGGTCGATCAGGAGCGCGCCAACGACGCCGGCGTGTCGAACCGCGACGTCGCCATTGCGTCGGCCTCGGCGATGAACGGCGTGCCGCTGACCACCCTGCGCGAAGGCGATCAGGAGATCCCGGTCGTGCTGCGGCTGCGCCTGGAGGACCGCGCCCTGATCAGCGACGTCCAGAGCCTGAACGTCACGTCCGTGACCGGCAGCGGCCAGGCCATGCTGCGGCAGGTATCGGACCTCTCGTACGGCACGGAGACCGAAAAGCTCCGCCGCCGCGATCAGTTCCGGACGATCACCGTGGCAACGTTTCCGGTGCCTGGAGCGCTGCCGTCCGAGGTGATGAACGCCGCGCGGTCCGGGTTGACGAAGCTCGCGGCGTCGCTGCCGCCGGGCTACACCATGGTGATTGGCGGCTCGGAGGAGGAACAGAACAAGGGCTTCGGAGAGATGTCGATCATCATGGCGACGTCGGTGTTCATGATCTTCCTGGCGCTGGTCATCCAGTTCAACCACGCGTTCAAGCCGCTCATCGTCTTCATGACCATTCCGCTCGGCGTCGTCGGCGCGCTCGTCGCGCTGGCGGTGATGGGCAGACCGTTCGGCTTCATCGCGTTCCTCGGCGTCGCGAGCCTCATCGGCGTCATCGTCAGCCATGTGATCGTGCTGTTCGACTTCATCGAGGAAAAGCACGCGGAAGGCGCGCCGCTTGAAGACGCCCTGGTCGACGCGGGCATTCATCGTCTACGGCCGGTGCTGGTGACGGTCGGCGCGACCGTGTTCGCGCTGTTCCCCCTTGCGCTGCACGGCGGACCGTTCTGGGAGCCGCTCTGCTACGCGCAGATCGGCGGGCTCACGTTCGCGACCGTCGGCACACTGTGGCTCGTCCCCGTGCTCTACGCGGTCTCGGTGCTCGACCTGAAGCTGGTCAAATGGAACGACCCGGCGCCGGCGGCGCGGCCGTCCGCCAGCGGCGGGACTTCAACAGGGGAAACCAGATGAGGACCTTGCTCGGCACGTCCCTCGTTGCACTCGCGATGCTGTCCGGATCGGCGGCGCACGCGCAGAGCCCGCAGGATAACCGCGTCAACCGCGACAACCTCGACAACCTCGACAACCTCAATAGGGTCACCGACGCACTCACCGCTTATGTCAACAACCTGCGTAAGCCGGTGCGCGAGCCAGCGGTGCCGCGGCCGCTGATGTGCAGCAACGCGCGGTTCATCGGCGTCTACGCCGCTGTGGCGAAGGGCGAATTCAACCTGCCGCTGCTCGGGTCTCTGAACGGGCCGACAACCCGAATCGGACGTGTTCAGGTCGATGGCCTGGGGAACTCGGAGATCAGCGCGGTCACGAGCCTGAACGGCGTCGTTCTCAAGGAATCCTACGAGGGGAACTACACCATATTCGCGGACTGCACCGCTCGAGTCGTCTTGAACATTCCGTTCCCCGGTGTCGGCTTCATTCCCTTTCAGTTCGCCGGCGTCGTCTCGGACAGTTTCCACCAGATGGACATCATGTTGGTGAACCCTCCGGGGTCGACGGTCGGCCTCACCCTGCGGCGCCAGGGGGACGAGACCAACTGTTCGAACAACGATCTGAATGGCGGATATACGGTCGATATGCGCGGATTCACGAATCTCGCGAATCCTCCGGCAACGTCTTTTTACCGGCTTGGCCGGGTCGTGTTCGACGGCAAAGGTGGATTCGCGGCGCAAACGAACTCCAGTACCGCCGGAACTATCGAGCCCGACAATTTTTCCGGATCGTACTCGGTGGATCGATCCTGCTTCTTTACGATGAGCTATGGCAACGAGGAGTGGACGGGCATCATCAGAGACAACAGCACGAACGCCGTGGTCATTGTGTCTGGTCCGGTCTTGACGACCGAGCAACCTCTGGCCCTCGGTGTCGTGGTTTCAGGCACGCTGACGAGGCAGTAACCCACTGCTCCGCCGTCGGTCTACACCAGCTGGCGGCTCCCCGCCGTGATGCGGTCCGCGATGCCGTCGAGCCCGCGCTCGCGAAGCAGCCCGTCCAGAATGCCCGCGATTGCCTCCGGGGCCCGCGGGCCTGCCTGCGTCAGCTCGGCGATCTGTTCCGGCCGCAGCGGGTAGACCGGCTGCTCGGCGATCCGTTGCGCTACCCCAAGGCCGAATTTACGGGCTGTTTCACGAGAGTGCTTTTCCCGCGCTATCCGTTCCTCGCCGTAGAGCCAGAGGAACGACCGAAGGCCGATCACCTCACAGCACAGAGACTGCGCGATCTGCATGGCTCTCCGGTTGAAGACGGATGGTACGACCGAGTGATTGTCGATGATGTCACCTGAAGCGTTCCGGCGGTGGACTTTGTCCTGGACCGTCCCGTCACACGGCACAAGAAGAGGGACGTAGTATTCGTACTGGATGATCGTGTTGGGCGCGGTCTTCCGGAGGTCTGCCAACGCGCCATCTTTTGCGGCGTCGGCCAGCCGGCTTTCCATGATGGCCAGCTCGCAGAGCGCATACTTCTGCGCGTCCGGTCCATCCCGGAGCGCCTTCAACATGAAGACGGCCACGCTGTAGAGCACGAGCCACGTGAATATCGGGTAGAGCGCGAACCATTTCGTCACGGCGGCGGCTTGCTCGAAGTACGCTCGTCTGACCGCACTCCGATCGCCTGATTCGAGCGCCCGGACGAAGGCCTCTGGATATGTCTTGATGATCTTCGTGCCGTATCGACCCAGTGACACGGCTATGGGGATATCCGTATCGGGCCCGACTTCGCCGTGGCGCACCTTTTCGTCGACATATTCAGCGGAGAGCTGGAACCCTCTCAGGCCCTTCGCCAATCGGTCCGGCTTCCCAAGCGCAAGGGCCAGGAGACCCACGACGATGCCACGGAAGTCCCGGCTCATGGCTTCCGTCGGGCCGTTGGCCGACATGATATAGAAACCCCATCGCGCGCTGGCGCTCGTATCAGCGCCGACGCTGCCAGGAATTACGCCCCTGGAGCTCACGACGTCGAGTCCACGTGAGACGAGCCTGCCAAAGGCTATAGCCGCTTGTCGGGCCGGATTTGCCACTGCGCCAGTCTCCCCTTGTGGATGCCCGTGGATCAGGTCCGGAGTGTACAGGATTTTGCCGAGCCTCTCGATGATCACAGGTATCCTTCCCCTCGCGCATTCCGATTGAGGAGATCCATGACGTTGACCAAGTGCGTATCTCGTTTGCTGGCGGACGTTCGGTCAACTCCTGAGGCCGGAACGATTCGCGACATTCGGCGTGAGCCGCCGCGCTCGGGGTGGACACGTCGAGGCTTCGTCCAGGCCGTCGCCGCCGCGGGCGCCATTCCGATCCTGACGGAGAAGCCCGCCGCCGCGCAGGCGAAGCAATCGGCGGGACGGATCAGGATCACTGACCTGAAGCTTCGGCGGCTGCGACTCGAGAAGGACTGGGGCAGCTACGAGGACTATATCGGTGGGCGACGCGGAGGCCGCACGGGCGGCGGCGCGATCGTCGAGATCCGCACTGACCAGGGTCTGGTCGGCATCGGGCCGGCGATTTCTCCGGCCGCCGTGCAGCCCATTCAGGAGTACCTGTCAGGGAAGGATCCGTTCGACGTCAATCGCCACACCGCCATTCTGTACGGCGGAGGCCGCGAGGGAGGCCTGCGCCTGCCGCCGGGCGGGCGTCCCGTCGGGATCGAAATCGCGTTGTGGGATCTCATCGGGAAGGCAGCGAACCAGCCGCTCTACAAGCTCTGGGGCGGCACCCGGGATCGGATCATGCCCTACTCGAGCATGTTCCGACTCGGCCCGGTGGAACAGCGCGCCGACGCGGCAGCGCAGCTCAAGGCGCACGGATGGAAGGCCATCAAGCTCAAGTCGCATTACCAGACGATGAAGGAGGACGTCGCGCAGATCGAGGCGGTTCGGAAGGCGTGCGGTCCCGACTTCATCATCGCCACCGATGCGAACAAGGCGGGGTTCAGCATCGCCAACCAGGGAACCCGCGGCGTCCCGTGGACGTTCAAGCGCGCGTATGAAACGGCGAAGGAGCTCGAACGCCTCGATGTGTTCTGGCTGGAAGAACCATTGCCGCGCTACGACTTCGAACGGCTTGCCGAGCTGAATCGCCTCACGACCGTGAATCTCGCCGGCGGCGAGGAGCAAAACCCCGGCGTGCACGAGTTTCGGTGGCTGCTCGAAAAAGGCTGCTTCGACATCATCCAGCCGGAGATCAACACACAGGGCGTCGCCGTGCTCCAGAAAGTGGCGATCATCGCCGAGTCGATGGAGAAGCTGATCGTCCCGCACCTTGGTGATGGGCGCTTGTCGACCGTCTGCGACATGCACCTGGTGGCCACGTGGCCCAACGCTCCGATGCTCGAGGTGAGCAACGAAGGACCGGAGGGTGCGTACGAGCACGACTACGCGGTGTTTGAACACCCGATCGCGCTGACGAAGGATGGATACTTCGAACTGCCGCAGGCGCCGGGGTTGGGCGTCTCGATCAGGCCGGATCTGTTCGAGAAGGATTGAGGCGGGGACCACCCGCTTGGAAGAGCTTCTCCGTACCTGATTTGAGTGCAACACCCAGGCCAGTGGCCTTGCTGAGGTACCCACAGGCGCGAGACTTGCTATGCGGAGTTGATGACCATGACGGTCAGACCGGAGGGATAGATGATGACGATTTCCGGACCGTCGCTGATCGTGCTCCTGGTGATTGCGGCCGTGTGTGGAGCTGTCGGCAAAGCGCTCGCGGGCGGCAGTCGCGGCGGGCTGATTACATCAATCGCCTTTGGCTTCATCGGCGCATTGCTGGGCACCTGGGTCGCCAGTCAGTTCCGATTACGCGACCTCCTCGCACTCGACGTCGCGGGGCACCGGTTTCCGATCGTGTGGTCAATCGCCGGCGCCGCGCTGTTCGTGGCGATCTTGCACCTGTCCACACGCCGGAAATCGTTGTTGCGCATCTAGCGCGACAATCGCTCCCGTCCGAGTGGTGCCGTCGAAGCAACGCCGGCGACCCGCCCGGGAGAACTCAGGGGCCGCATGACTTCATCGGCGAAGATCGTCGTGGTCCGGCGAGCGAGCGTCACCGCCGCAACGAGGCCCAGCGCTGCCGCGAGCGACAGCCACAGTCCCGGCACCGCGCGGTTGCCGCTGACCTCGATCAGATACGTGCAGATCGCCGGCGTGAAGCCGCCGAAGACTGCCGTCGCCAGACTGAACGCGACCGAGAAGCCTGAAGTGCGGACCTCGGGAGGCATGATTTCCGTCAAGTAGACAACCATCGCGCCGTTGTAGCTGCCGAACATGCACGAGAGCCACAGCTCCACGGCGAGCAGTCGTCCGATGGAGGGCGAGCTGACCAGCCATGACAGTGCCGGATACGCGGTGATGAGCGTCAGGACAGTCACGCCCACCAGAATGGGCTGACGCCCGATGCGGTCGGACAGCGCTCCCATGACCGGCAGCCAGAGGAAATTCGAGATCGCGACGCAGAGGATGACCACCTGCACACTCGTGTTGGCGAGGTGGAGCACCGTGCTGCCGAACGTCGGCGTGTATGCGGTAATCATGTAGAAGCACACCGTTGTCATGGTCGAGAGCATCATGCCGAGCCCGACCAGGCGCCAGTTCCCCACGACCGTCCGAACGATGGCCGCGATCGTGGGGTGGCGCTTGCGCGCGAGGAATTCTTCGGTCTCTCCGAGCGTCTGACGCAGCGCGAACAGCACCGGGATGATCAGGCAACCCAGGAGCAGGGGCACCCGCCATCCCCAGCGATCCATGCTGTCGGCCGCGAGGTTGTAGGTGAGCGCGATCCCGATGACCGCGGCGAGCGCGACCGCGACCTGCTGGCTGGCGGACTGCCAGCTCACGAAGAATCCTTTGCGCCCGGGCGGAGAGATTTCCGCGAGGTACACCGAGACGCCGCCCAGCTCGACTCCGGCGGAGAGACCCTGCAGCAGGCGGCCGACCAGGATCGCCAGCGGTGCCAGGATACCGATGGTCTGGTAGCCGGGCGTGAGCGCGATCGATGTTGTTCCGATCGCCATCAGACCGAGCGTCAGGAGCAGTCCCTTTCGTCGTCCATGACGGTCGATGTAGGCGCCGAGCACGATCGCGCCGAGCGGTCGCATCAGGTATCCGGCGCCGAACGTCATCAGCGCCTTCATCAGGGACGCGAACTCGCTCCCGCTCGGGAAGAATGTCCTGCCGATGGCCGCGGCGTAGTAGCCGAAGACCATGAAGTCGTACATCTCGAGGAAGTTCCCGCTCGCAACGCGGATGACCGGCCATGCCTGCGATTCGCGCGCCGCGTGAGTCTCTGGATCAGTCACGGATGACCTCGAGGCGTATTCCGGGCTCGCGATGACCTACTTCTCGAGCACGATTGAGGCTGCCGCTGCAGCAAAGGTGACCGTGGACGTTATAAGCTACTAATCTAATACAAAAGTGGAATCATGAGTCTTTTGGCGTGGCGGGCCCTGAGACACCGCAACTTCAAGCTCTTCTTCGTCGGCCAGAGCATTTCGATGATCGGCACGTGGATGACGCGGCTGGCAACAAGCTGGCTGGTCTACCGCATGACCGATTCGGCGCTGCTTCTTGGCATCGTGAGCTTCGCGAGCCAGATTGTGTCCTTCGCGCTGGGGCCGTTCGCGGGCGTGTGGGTTGAGCGCCTCGATCGGCGCAAGCTCCTGGTCTGGACGCAGGCCGCTGCGGCGATGCAGTCGCTCGCCATGGCCGCGCTCACGCTCGCCAATCGCATCACCCTCCGTGAAATCGTGGCGCTGGCCGCGTTCCAAGGCGTAATCAACGCGCTCGACATGCCTGCGCGTCAGTCCTTCCTTATCCAGATGGTGGACGATCGGCGCGATCTCAGCAATGCGATCGCCATCAACTCCTCGATGGCGAATGGGGCGCGCCTGATCGGCCCCGCTATCGCCGGGCTGGTGATCGCGGCCGTCGGCGAAGGCTGGTGTTTCGCGATCGATGGCATCAGCTATCTCGCGGTGATCGCCTCCCTGCTCCTGATGAGGATCAAGGCGGCGGACGTTCGCCATACGGGGAGCAGCATGCTCGAACAAATGGGGGAAGGCTGGGAGTACGTCCGGACCTTTCGCCCGGCCCGCACGATCCTGCTTCTCTTCGCCCTGATCAGTCTCATGGGCTACTCCTGGGCGGTGCTCCTTCCGGTCTTCGCCGGACAGGTGCTGCACGGCGGTCCAGCCACTCTGGGCTGGCTGACCGGTGCCTCGGGGATCGGTGCAGTGACGTCGGCGCTCTCACTGACGGTCCGCAAGTCGGTCGTCGGGCTGACGCGCATGGTGCAGATCGCGGCCGCGATGCTTGGAACGGGATTGATTCTCCTCGGCCTGTCGCACACGCTGTGGCTGTCGCTCGCCCTGATGGTGCTCGTGGGCTTCGGGATGATGCAGGTGGCGACGGCGAGCAACACCATCATCCAGTCGTTGGTGACTGAGGACAAGCGCGCCCGCGTGATGAGCTATTACACGATGGCATTCTTTGGTGGAGCGCCGTTCGGCAGCCTGCTGGCTGGGATACTGGCCCGCGGGATCGGAGCGCCCCGCACTGTCATCGTCACCGGCGCGTTCTGCATCGCCGGCGCGTGGTGGTTCACGCTCGAGCTGCCGCACATCCGCGCGATCATGCGGCCCATCTACCAGAAGATGGGTCTCCTGCCCGCGCGCGACGTGAATCTGATTTCGGACCGGGAGATCCTGGTTATCTAAACTGATTCTGACGTGGGCTGAAGACTCGTGCTCGCGCGCCACGAGTCTTGAGCCCCATCATCTTGACTCGTGGCGATGCCGTCTGCTATTCCTAGTCGCGCTCAGCCAAGCAATTGTCGCATCGTGAAGGAGCCACTCCGCATGGCGATGCACCTCGATCACTTCTCCATCAGCTCACCCAACCTGTACTACGGCGCACACCGATTGCGGCTCGAGAGCACGCTCAGTTTCTACGACGGCGGCCATTTTCTGAACGGCGACCACGCGAACCGCATCTTCCCGCTCGGCAGCAACACCTACCTGGAGCTGGGCGGCATCGTCAACGTGGAGTCCGTGGCGAACCCGAAGAACCGCCCCTGGTGGTACGGGAAGGTGCAGGCCGTCGGGGAGTGCTTCACAGGGCTCTGCCTGCGCGTCGACACGATGGAGGAGCTCCAGGCGATCGCGAAGAAGAAGAACTACACCATCGCGCAGCTCCCCACGACGCGCATCCGGCCCAACGGCTATGTGCTCCGTGCCTTCTCCGCGCCGAGCCCGCAGATGACCTGGCCGAAGGGGCTGCCCAACTGGTATTGGTTCGAGGATCTTCCCATGCATCCGAGCGGTCAGCCGCCATCCACCTGGCCGAACATCACACGGCCTGATGGCATCGACTGGATCGAAGTGGGTGGGACAGAAAAGGCGATGTACGACTGGCTGGATGTGCCTCGCGGCACATTCCCTTTCAAGTTCAACGGCAAGCTGCCCGGCCTCTACGCCATCGGCGTGAGAACCATGACAGGCGGCCAGATCACGATCCGCAGGCCCTCCGCGACGGAAGCTTAAGTTCACCAGATTAAGGAGAGCATCGTGAGGGACAGCACCGAGAGCGAGGGCAGGGGCATCAAGGTCAGCCGCCGCTGGCTGCTGCGCAACACCGCCAGCCTGACGGCTGGCGCGGTGGCATTGAGCAGCATGAGCCTTGCCGCTACGGAAGCGACATCGCCTGCCGAGCCCGCCGTCGCGCCGGACCACGATCCGGCGACCGGTGAGATCTTCGATCGCGATCGGCACCATCACTGGGATACGGTGTAGCCGCATGACGGCCATCCTCGATCACATCCACATGGGCTGCGCCAACGTGTACACAACGGCCTTCGATCTGACGAAGACCACCAGGATCGGCCATTACGACGGCGGCTTCGTGAGCAACGTCACGATCGGCCAGAAGGCCGTGCCGCTTGGCGGCAAGGGCGTCTACATCGAGATCGAGAGCATCGTGGACCCGTTTGCGACAGCGGACGTCACGCGGCGGCCGTGGTGGTACAAGCGTGCCGTGGCCCTGGGCTCCCCCATCTTCAGCGGCGTCTGCCTGCGCGTGAACACGATGGAAGAACTGGGTGAGATCGCCAAGCGGCATGGCGGCACCATCCGTCCCAAGCTTGGCATCCGCACCCGGCCCGACGGCCCGGAGGTCAGGTTCTGGGAGGCGCCGTACGTGCCTGGGGTGCCTGTCATGAATGACCCCTGGGAGACGGGCAAGCCCAACTGGTGCTGCTGGGAAGACCGCCTCTACGTGCATCCCAGCGGTCAGCCGGTGATCAATACGCCGGGCCTGCTGCAGCCGATGGGGGTCGCGTGGATGGAGATGGGAGGCAACAAGGCCCGGATGCAGCAGTGGCTCGGCCAGAATCCCGATGACCTCAACATGAAGTTCAACGGCAAGTCACTCGGCCTCTATGCCATCGGCGTCAGCACGGACATGGGCGAAGTGGAGATACGGCGGCCTTCGGCCACCGGCGTGTAGCGTGTCGCGAGGACCAGCATCATGCCACTTCACATCGACCATATCAGCCTCGCGTCGCCGCACATCTTCCGCTCCGCGGACGCGCTCGCCAAGGAGACCAGGCTCGGCTACTGGACCGGCGAGTGGATAGGCGACACGTCGGTCAACATCGTGCCGCTGGGCCCTCCAGGCAACTTCATCGAGATCTCCGGCTTCGTGGACATCTTCACGCTCAGAAGCATGAATGAGCACAAGCAGTGGATCCTCGACATCACCGAGACCGGGGACCACTTCAACGGCCTTTGCCTCGGCGTCGACTCCATGGAGGAGCTCGAGGCTTTTGCCAGGCATTGGAAGAGCGAGGTCAACCGGGCGGACAACCCGGACCCCGCCAGGCACTTCCAGCGCGCCAACGGCTACATTCTGCCCATGGCCTCCACGCCGGTGGGCAAGCGTTCGGTGTGGATGAAGGGACTGCCCAACGTTTACTACTACCCGGATCGCACTCACCACTCGAGCGGTCAGCCCACGCACGCCATCCCGAATCAGGTGCGCCCCACCGGCATCAAGTGGGTGGAAGTGGGAGGCACCGCGCAGCAGATGGCGGGCTGGCTCGGCGGCATGCACTTCGTGGACATGCTCCCGCTGAAGTTCAACGGGAAGTCCCTCGGGGTCTGGGCAGTTTCGGTCGGCGCCGAAGGGCACGACGACATCGTCATCCACCGGCCGGCGGCATCCGACGCCGTGCCCGTCTCCAGGTTCACCGACTGATCGCCGTGCGTTGACGATCGCTCAGGAGATCATGATGAATATCCATATCAATCACTTTTCCCTGGGAGCGCGCAACGCCTTCGAGTCCGCCGCCCGCTTGCGCAAGGAGACCGGCCTCGGCTTCTGGACCGGCGAGTGGGTTCGCGACATCTCCTGCCATATGGTGCCGCTCGGCAATGGCCCGCACGGCAAAGACGCCTTCATCGAGATTCAGTGCTCGGTAGACGCGCACGCGCATCTCAAGGACACGCAGCCAAACTATCGCTACGATGTCCTGTCGGTCGACAACGAGTACAACGGAGACTACTGGACGGGCATGATGCTAGGGGTTGACTCGCTTGCTGACCTCGAGGCCGTGGCCAAGCGCCTCGGGGGCGACGTCACGCCGGAGGACTCACGCACTAACCCTTACGACCACTTCCAGCGGCCGGATGGCTACGTGCTTGGCTACCAGTCGGCGCCGCGCTACACGCACGGCCGCCCGGCGAAATGGCCGATGGGCATGCCCGGCTTCTACTACTATCCGGACGTCCCAGGCCGGACATCAAACCAGCCCGTCGTGGCGGCGCCGCACTTGCGCACGCCGGCCGGCGTGAAGTGGGTCGCGTTCGGCGGCACCAATGAGCTGCTCTCCGACTGGATGGGCTGCAACGCCGCTGAGACGATCCCCGTACGGTTCAACGGTAAGGCCGTCGGCACCTGGGAAGTCTGCGTCGGCATGGCCGACGGTCAGGATGTCATCATCCGCCGGCCCGCCGCCGCCTCGGTCGTTCCAGACGAGTCCAAATACCGCCGCTAGCGACCACGGTCAACGAATCCACCGTTCGGCAGGTTGCTCAAGTCATGCAGCTTCACATCTGACGCGATGTTCTGAAGCTCGCGCGACCAGTCGCGCTCGAAGCCTTCCCAATCGTTCCGGCACACAAAGCTCGAGGGCTCGTTCGGACTGCCGCTCCCCGTGTACCGCGCGACCTTCGGATACGCACAGATCGGCCGCGTCTTGTCAGCGAAACCGTTCGTGAAATGAGAGGCGATCAGCTGTTCAGGCGCGACGTGGTGCTCGACCCAGCGGTCCAGCGCGGCCAGGATGTCGTGGTCGGCGTCATTGGGGCCGGCCGTGTTCGCCAGCGTATAGGCAAAGCTCGAGTTCGGACCCAGGCCGCCACCGCAATGGTTGACCCCGGGAGCCATGAAATGGCGGAAGAAGTCCTGGGTATCCTCCAGAGCGTCACGCCGCCTGTGATCCCCGAAGTCGTCCGACCGCCCGTGATCCTCTCCGAGGTCAGAGAGGTGATCCAGATCGAGCCCCCCGCCGGTGACCGCGACAACGCTGTTGTAATAATTCACGCTGTTGCGCGGCTCCAGCGTGGTATCGGTCCAGCCCTGCCACATGAGGAGCTTGCCGCCGCGGGCGCGGAACGGCCCGAGGTCGGGATTGTTCGAGTCGATGATGGAGGTGAGCTTGGCATCCAGGAACGCGACGTCGGTCGTGAAATTGAACGTGTGATAGTCCCACGTCGGGTTGTTCTCGAAGACCATGTTCTGGAACAGATTGTTGACGAACGCGCCGAATGCCACCCAGCCGAACTCACTGCCGCGCTCGAATCCCGGAAAGAGGCTCTGGTGCGTCAGCGGGTTGCTTGGCCCTTCGTAGAGCTCCTCGACCGCCTGCACTTCCGTTGCGGTCAGGCAGTTCGGTGCGTCGGCCCCCTGGCACAGAAGAGTCCGCGGACGGAAATGACAATTTCGAGGATCGTTGAGGTAGCCATCGGAGACGAGACCACCGTTCTGCGCGCCGCACTGAGCCACGACGGCGGCGGTGATCATCGGCAGCTTGCTGGTTGTCACATTCGGCAGGTTGATCGCCCGCCAGATGAATTCCACGTCCTGGTGCGTCCATTGGTTCCAGGGCGCGCCCGCGATGATGCCGTCGTAGTCATCCGGGTACCGCTGCGCCTCCATGAGGGCCTGGTGTCCCCCATTCGAGCAGCCGTGAAAGTACGACCGCCGGGGCCCGGTGCCGTAGAAGGCGCTCACAATCGCTTTGCTCGCGAGAGCCGTCACGTGATCGCCGCGATACGCATAGTCGATCACCTTCTCAGGGTGTCCCAACGCCCAGTTGGCAGTGGACACCTGATGACCCAGGTCGGAGTTGGCGACGGCGTAGCCGCCCTGGAGCGGACGCACCATCGACGTGTGCCAGATGGTGCCGGTCAGCGCGCCGTTGCCGACGCCGAGAAACTTGCCGTTCCAATTGCCAGAGGCGGGAAGCCACAGCTCCATGTGGATATTGGAGTCGGCTGTCGGGGTCAGCGTGGCCGTCACCAGACAGAATGGAAATGGAGCCGTTACGGTGATGTTGCCCGAGCCGCCGCCCGACGGTGTGGTGAATGGCGCCGTGATCTCGGTTGCGGACGTGATCGTCCCATCGTGCAGCCCAAGCGTTTTGAGATTGGCGCACGTGGAGGCACCGACGACGGGCACATCGGTGACTGAGATCAGCGTACCGGTGAGCGCAGCGGTGGCCACCAGTGAAATGACAAAGTGTCTCGCAAGCCTCATCGTCATCTCCCTCCTTCGATAACGTCGGTGCTCGGATTCTCTGTCGGACCCGTCCGACGCGCGCATGGTTATACACCACCGGCCGTCGCAGGGGTTGGAATTTTTTTGCGGTTCTCAGGGGTTGGACAGGGTCGTCAGAAATCGAGGAACCCCGCTACTCCGCCCGCAGGATCGTCGCGGGGTCGATTCTCGTCGCGCGCCACGCAGGCATCACACACGCAGCGAGGGCGACAGCGATCAACGCGAGCGGCGCTGCGACGAAGATCGCCGGATCGTGAGCGCGCGCGCGAGCGTTGCGGGCGGAGTATTCGAGCGCACGGCGGCGTACATGTGCATCGATGGGTCCTGCGCTTGCGGCACGTAGATTTCCGGCTCCGGGTCGGCCTGAAGCGCGGCGTGTCGAACGTCGCCAACAATGCCGACCACGGTTGTGCCGAGGTTCGCGCACACGATGAGCAGGAGGCAGGCCGCCGCCGCGAGCAGGACGACGAGCGGCGTCCGTGCGGTCCCTCCGATCTGGTCCTGTAACGGGACAAACCGGACATCCCATCCACCGTTCGACAGCGGGTGCGCGGCGGCGAGCCTCGCCATCACGGCGGACACGCCGGGGCGCAGATGCCCGACGACGTACAGACCGCGGCTTCGGCGGGCCTCTCGCGCGTCAGGGGGGACGATACGAGGTACCCAGACGTCAATGTCCCGGCGGGTCGGAAATTCGAACCGGAACCCGGCGGGCAAGACACCGATTACCGTGGTCGGCGCGCCGCTCAGGGCAATAGTCCGTCCGACGAGCTGCGGATCGCCGCCGAAACGGCGCATCCACAGCCCGTAGCTGATCAGGGCTGTTGGCGGCGTGTCGGGCCGCTCCTCGTCGCGCGCGAACGTGCGCCCCATCACCGGACGGACGCCGAGCATCTCGAAGAAATCGACTGAGGGCGCGGCGCCCTGGATGGGTTAGATGCCTCTGCCCGCGGGAACGTTGACAGAGTACCAGGCTGCCCTTGTAATGCCCTAGACATCTTCCAACGGCTACAATGGGCGGCCGTTCCGGTGCAGGTTCTACGCGGACACTCCGCACGCGCCCGGTAACACTAACGAGGCCCTGTATGACCAGACACCTACTCGCCACATGTGCCTTTGTATCCCTTGCCAGCGTCGCCGTGCCCTGCGTGGGGCAGGCGCAAACGTTCAAGGTGGAAAAGTTCGACATCAAGGGTGACGGCGGCACCGACTATGTCGCTGTCGAACCTGCCACCGGGCGGGTGTTCGTGTCGCGTGCCACCCACATGATGGTGGTCGAGGGCGCTACAGGCAAAGTGCTCGGCGACATTCCGAACACGCCGGGCGTGCACGGCGCCGGCCTCGCGACGAAGGCCGGTCATGGGTTCACGACGAACGGCGGGGACCAGACCGTCACGATGTTCGATCTGAAGACGCTGGCGGTGGTCAAGCAGATCAAGGTCGGCCCCGGTCTCGACGGCATCATGTATGACGAGCCCGACGACAAGATCATCCTGACCAACCACAGCCGGCCGATCGGGACGCTCACCGCGATCGATCCCAAGACAGGCGACATCGTGGCCACGGTCGAGCTCGAAGACACGGCGCCCGAAGGCGCCGCGGCGGACGGCAAGGGACACATCTTCGTCAACAACGAAAGCAAGAACACGATCCAGGTGATCGACGTCAAGACGTGGAAGGCAACCGCATCCTGGCCGCTCGCGCCCTGTGAAGGGCCGACCGGTATCGCGTACGACAAGGCGTCGAACCGCATTCTCTCGGGTTGCAACAAGACGTCCGTGGTCCTCGATGCGAGCACGGGGAAGATCGTCGCGTCGATTCCGAACGGCACGCGGGTCGACGCCCTGGCGTGGGATCCCTCGAAGAAGCTGATGTACGTGCCCAATGGCGGCGAGGGCAACGTCACGGTCGTTCACCAGGATTCGCCGGACAAGTACACGGTGGTGGCGACCGTCCCGACGTTCGCCGGCGCAAAAACGATCGCGGTGGACCCGACGACGCACAACGTGTACCTGTTCCAGCCCGAGCGCGGTCCGGCGCCAGAGCCCGCCCCGGGCACGCCGCCGCCGGCCGCGGGACCGGGCGGACGAGGCCGCGGCCCCCTGGGCCCGATCGTCGCGTCCTGGTTCATCGTCATCAAGCAGTAACAGGCGTGTGACTGGTCGTGCATGACAGCGTCGCGTTGCGCTCGAACGCAACGTGCACGCTGTCATCAGTCATTCTCTCTTCAGAACGGCTCGCCTTCCCGAATTCACCCGCTTCGAGGTGCCCAATGCGTGACGTGATGCGGCGTGCTGTCGTGGCGGTCGTCGCGGTCTTTTGCCTCTCGAGCGCCGGGTGCGGCGGGATATCAACCTCCGGGGGCGCCAATCCCCCGGCCGAGGCGTACGTTCCAGGACTTGGCGAGATCATGGGCCTGCAGCAGATGCGCCACACGAAGCTCTGGTTCGCCGGGCAAGCGGAGAATTGGGAATTGGCGGCCTATGAAATCGATGAGCTGGGCGAAGGCTTCGACGACATCGTCAAGTTCCATCCGACGCACAAGGACTCACCGGTCGCGCCGAAGGACGCGATCCCGCGCATGGTGACGGAGCCGCTGCAGGCGCTGCGCGCCGCGGTCGGCAAGAAGGACTCCGGGGCGTTTGTGCAGGCGTACGACGCTTTCACGGCTTCCTGCAACAACTGCCATCAGGCCACGAATTTTGGCTTCAATCGCGTGCAGACTCCGGCCACGAACCCGTATCCGAATCAGCTCTTTTCGCGGCCACGTCCGTGAATCGGCGGGTCGAGAGCCCGCGGGATCGACGCATCTCACGGGATCGAAGCGCCTCAATTGACCCTTGGTCAATTACCGTGTGATACTCCGAAAGTGGCGCGCTCGCCCGCCGACTCAACCGTGCACCGGCGGTGGCGACGCCGTCCGGACGAGCGTCCGCGTGCCCTCATGGCGTCGGCGTTCAGGCTCCTCACCCGGCAGGGCTATCGCCGGATCCGCGTCGAGGACGTCGCAGAAGACGCCGGCGTCTCCAAGGCGACCGTCTATCATTATTTCGCGAGCAAGGACGATCTGCTCACCCGCTCGGTCGCCAGCCGCATTGCCGACAAGCACGCCAGCATCGAGCATCGATTGGCCTCCGCCGGCGGCGGCCCTTCGGACCGGCTCACGCTGTTCCTGCGTCAACTCTGGACCATCGCGCTGACGCCGCAAGCCGGCCTCTGGCAGCGGCTGCTGGTCAGCGAAATCGTCACCGAAGCGCCCGATGTTTTTGCCGTCTGGGCCCGCGGGGTCGTCCAGCGATGGCGGATCGTCGAACAGCTGATCGAGGAAGGACAGCGCGGCGGCGAGTTCCGACCCGACGTCGACGCCGAGGTTGCGGCCCGGATGATCGTGTCAGCGTTGTCGCATCAGGCGCTCTTTCACGTGCACTTCAAGATGCGCCGCATCGCCCCATGCGGCGTTGATCGGCTCTTCGAGTCAGCCGTCGCACAGTTCCTGAATGGACTCCGCCCGTGTACGCACCGGGCGGCGGCCGGACGGTAGTCGCATGGCACATTGTCGACGCTCTCCTCGCGCTCCTCGCGCCCGTCGCGCCCTCCGCGTTCGTCTTCCGCTTCTTTGCGCGATTCTGCTCGCCGCTTCCGTCCTGGCGTCGTGCAAGACCGGCACGGCCGCGCCGCCGCCCCCCCCGCCTCCCGAGGTGCGCGTCGTCACTGTCGCACCCGAGCGTGTAACGCTGACGAGCGAATGGATCGCGACGCTCGACGGCTACGTCAACGCCCAGATTCGGCCGCAGGTGTCTGGCTACCTCCTCAAGCGGGACTATGAAGAGGGCGCGGTCGTCCGCAAGGGACAGACGCTGTTCGAGATCGATGCCCGGCCCTTCATCGCGACGCGGGATCAGATGCGCGCGCAGCTGGGCGAGGCGCGGGCGCAACTGGGCAAGGCCGAGCGCGATCTGCAACGGGATCGGCCCCTTGCCGAGCAGCGCGCGATTGCGCAGAGCCAGCTGGACAACGACGTGCAGGCAGACCTCGCCGCGCAGGCGTCCGTCAACTCCGCCGCCGCCGCGGTCGAGACCGCTGAGCTCAATCTGGGATTCACCAAGGTCACCTCGCTCATCGACGGCGTCGCGGCGATTGCGACCGCCCAAATCGGCGACCTGGTCGGACCGTCCACGCTGCTGACGACCGTGTCACAAATCGATCCGATCAAGGCGTACTTCCCACTGAGCGAGCAGGAGTATCTGCAGATTGCCGGCCGCATCAACGCGCCGGGCACGTCGACTGCGTCGAGGGCACCCTGGCAGGGCGCCGCCGGGCTCACGCTGATCCTCGCGGACGGCAGCGTCTATCCGCGGACGGGATCGTTTCTCGCCGCCGACCGCGAAATTGACGCGAAGACCGGCACGATCCGCATCAGCGCACGGTTTCCGAATCCCAACCACCTCCTCCGCCCGGGCGAGTACGGCCGCGTGCGCGCCGAGACCCGCGTACGGGCCGACGCGCTGCTCGTGCCGCAGCGCGCGGTCAACGAGCTGCAAGGGTCGTTTCAGGTTCGGGTCGTCGGCCCGGACAACAAGGTGAGCACGCGGACCGTCAAGGTGGGCGAACGCGTCGGCAGCCGCTGGGTCATCGACGGCGGCCTCGAGCCCGGCGCGCGCGTTGTCGTTGAAGGCGGATCCCTGTCGGACGGCGCGGTCGTGAACCCACGCGCGTTCACCGCGCCGGCCGCCGAGCCTTAGCAGACACACCGTCACCATGTCGCGATTCTTCATCGGCCGCCCCATCGTCGCCATCGTCATCGCGATCGTTACTGTGCTGGCGGGCCTGGTCGCGATGCAGGCGCTGCCGATCGCGCAATTCCCCGAGATCATCCCGCCGCAGATCAGCGTCACGGCGACGTACAGCGGCGCGGACGCGCTGACGATCGAGCAGGCGGTCGCGACCCCGCTGGAACAGCAGACCAACGGCGTCGAGAACATGCTGTACATGCAGTCGACGAACTCGAACGACGGCACGATGCAGCTGACCGTCACATTCGATGTCGCGACCGATCCGAACATCGATCAGGTGAACGTCCAGAATCGGATCGCGCAGGCCGCGCCGAACCTCCCCCCCGACGTCAACACCTTCGGCTTGACGCTGCGCAAGGCGACGGGGTTCCCGATGATCATCGTCTCCCTGTCGTCGCCGAAGAACACGTACGACGCGCTCTTCCTGGCCAACTACGCGAACATCAACATCATCGACGCGCTGTACCGCGTTCCCGGTGTCGGCGACGTGCGCATCTTCGGCGCCGGCGACTACGCCATGCGCGTCTGGGTGAAGCCGGACGTGTGCGCCAAGCTCGGGCTCACGGTGCCCGACCTCGTACGCGCGATCCAGCAGCAGAGCACGGTCAACCCCGCTGGCCAGATCGGCGCCCAACCCGCGCCGCGCGGCCAGGAAATGACCTACACCGTCCGCGCGCAGGGGCGCCTCCAGACGGCCGAGGAGTTCGCCGACATCGCGGTGCGATCAAGCCCGGACGGATCCGTCGTGCGGCTGAAGGACGTCGCCCGCATCGAGCTCGGCGCGCTCAACTACCAGCAGATCGGCCGGGTCAACGGGCAGCAGGGCTGCGCGGTCGCGGTCTTTCAGACCCCCGGCTCGAACGCGCTGGCGGTCGCCGCCGGCGTGAAAAAGACCATGGCCGACCTCGCCACGCGTTTTCCGCAGGACCTGCAGTATCGCTACTCGATCGACACGACGCTGCCGGTGTCGGAGGGGATCCGCGAGATTCTCATCACTCTGTCCGAGGCCATGGTGCTGGTGGTGTTCGTCGTGTACCTGTTCCTGCAGAACTGGCGCGCCACGTTCATCCCGATGATCGCCGTTCCAGTCTCATTGATCGGCACGTTCGCCGTGTTCCCGCTGCTCGGCTTCTCGATCAACACGCTGTCGCTGTTCGGGCTCGTGCTCGCGATCGGCCTGGTCGTCGATGATGCGATTGTCGTCGTCGAGGCGGTGGAGCATCACATCGAGGAGGGCATGACGCCTCGCGACGCGACGCTGCGCGCCATGGAGGAAGTCTCGGGGCCGGTGGTCAGCATCGCCCTCATTCTCTCGTCGGTGTTCATCCCCGTCGGCTTCATGGCCGGCATCCAGGGCCGCTTGAACAAGCAGTTCGCCATCACGATCGCGATCTCGGTGCTCATCTCGGCGTTCAACGCGCTGACGCTGTCACCCGCGCTGTCGGCGATGCTGCTGAAGCCGCGCGCGCAGGCGACGGGCCCGCTCGGCCGCCTCTTCAGCGCCTTCAACCGCGGGTTCGACAAGGCGACGCGCGGGTACGTGGCCATCAGCCACGGCATCGTGCGCAAGGCGTTCGTTGGCGTGGCGCTGCTCGCCGGCTTCACGGCGGCCGCGGCGCTGCTGGGGCGCCGGCTCCCCACCAGCTTCGTCCCCGAAGAGGACTACGGCTACTTCCTTCTGAACGTGCAGCTGCCGGCGGCGGCTTCGCTCGAGCGGACCGACGCGGTTTGCCGGAAAATCGATCAGCTGCTGGCCAGCACCGACGGCATCGCCAACTTCAATACGATCGCCGGATTCAGCCTGCTGTCGCGCGTCACGGCCAGCAACTACGGCTTCTATTTCATCGGCCTGAAGCCGTGGAGCGAACGCACCGATCCCCGGCTCGAGGCGCGTGCGATTGTGAACCGCCTCAACGGGCAGCTCCGGCAGATCGTGCCCGAAGCGGCGACGTTCGCCGTGATGCCGCCGTCGATTCCGGGACTTGGCACGCAGGGTGGATTCTCCTTCTGGCTGCAGGATCGCAGCGGCGGCACGCTCGACCTCCTGAATCAGAACCTCCAGGCCTTCCTCGCGGCCGCACGCAAGCGACCGGAGCTCGCCGGCGTGACATCGCAATTCACGGCCGCGGTGCCGCAGCTCTACGCCGAGGTCGATCGCGACAAGGTCCTCAAGCAGGGAATCGCGCTCGGCGACGTGTATCAGACCCTGCAGGCGTTTCTCGGCGGGCTGTTTGTCAACCAGTTCA
The DNA here is from genome assembly GCA_035939575.1 of Vicinamibacterales bacterium. Taxonomy (GTDB): domain Bacteria; phylum Acidobacteriota; class Vicinamibacteria; order Vicinamibacterales; family CAVVIG01; genus DATKHR01. The sequence goes on from DASZFS010000174.1 coordinate 34,313, forward strand.
ACCGGTTCGGCCGCCAGTGGCGTGTGTTCCTCCAGGCGGAGGGGTCCGAGCGCATGAGCCCGGCGGCCATCGCGCAGTTCTACGTGCGCAACAACGACGGATCGATGGTGCCGCTCTCGGCGCTCGAAGCGACCAAGCCGGCGTTCGGCCCCCAGTACACAAATCGGTTCAACGTGTACCGGGGGGCGCTCGTGACCGGTGCGCCGGCGCCCGGATACAGCTCGGGCCAGGCGCTCGACACCCTCGCGCAGGTCGCGCGGGATACCTTGCCGCGCGAGATCGGATTCGACTGGTCCGACCTGTCGTACCAGGAGAAGAACGCCGGCGGATCCGGATCCCTCTTCGCGCTCTCGATCGCGTTCGTCTTCCTGATCCTGGCGGCGCTCTACGAGAGCTGGTCGCTGCCGTTCTCGGTCCTGCTGTCGGTGCCCATTGCCGTGTTCGGGGCGTTCCTCGGCCTCTTCATCCGACGCTTCGATTTCGACGTGTACGCGCAGATTGGCGTCGTCATGCTCATCGGCCTGGCGGCGAAGAACGCGATCCTGATCGTCGAGTTCGCAAAAGCGCGGCTCGAGGAGGGCAAAAACCTCGTCGACGCCGCGCTCGAAGGGGCGCGGCTGCGTCTCCGCCCGATTCTGATGACCTCGTTCGCGTTCATTCTCGGCTGCGTTCCGCTGTGGATCGCCAGTGGATCGGGCGCGGCATCACGGCGGATCCTCGGGACCGTCGTCGTCACCGGCATGCTGGCCGCCACGCTCATCGCCATTTTCATTGTGCCGCTGCTGTTCGTGCTGGTTGAGCGGCTCTCAACCCGCCGATCGGACGCACCCCGTCGGTCGACCCGGCTCGTCCCGGGGGACAGCCTGCCCTAGCGGATATGCGCAACACGAAGGCACGAAGGTGGTGACTCGCGCGCCGGCGGCGCTTCTCGGGGCTCTTATTCTCGTCTCGTTCTGGTCGTGCGCGACGGTCGGGCCGAACTACGAGCGGCCGCCGGCTGGCGCACCGGACGCGTTCCGCGGCCAGGCGTCCGATCAACCGCCGCAGGAGTCATCGCTTGGCGACGAGCGCTGGTGGCAGCTGTTTCAGGACGAGGCGCTGCAGTCCCTCATTCGCACGGCGTTCGAACACAGCGACGACGTCCGGATGGCCGCCGCGCGGATACTCGAAGCACAAGCCCAGCTCGGGATCACGCGGGCCGATCAGTTCCCCTCGGTGAGCGCGGGTGTCAACGTGCTCGGCGAGCGCCCTGCCGCGGCGCTGGGATTTCCGGCTCGGAACATCGGCGCGTTCGAGATTCAGGGATCGGCCACCTGGGATCTGGACTTCTGGGGGCGGTATCGCCGCGCGACCGAAGCCGCGCGGGCGGGGCTGGTGGCCAGCGAATGGGGCCGCCGCGCCGTCCTGACCACGCTGGTCAGCCAGGTCGCCGGCGCCTATTTCGGCCTGCGTGCGCTGGATCTCGAGCTGGACGTGTCCCGGCGAACGCTCGCGTCGCGCCAGGAGTCGCTGCAGCTCACGAGGGCGCGCGAGCAGGGCGGCGTCACGTCGCTCGTCGACGTGCGGCAGGCCGAGCAGCTCGTCTACGGCGCCGCCAGCGAGATCGCGACCCTCGAGCGCGAGATCGAGCAGCAGGAGAATTTCATCAGCGCGCTTCTGGGCGGCAACCCGGGGACGATCGCGCGGGGACGCGCGCTGACCGACCAACCGCACGAGATCGAAGTCCCGGCGGGCCTGCCGTCATCCTTGCTCGAGCGGCGCCCGGACATCCAGCAGGCCGAGCAGGAGATCGTAGCTGCCAATGCGCGGATTGGCATCGCCAGGTCGGCTTACTTTCCCGACATCGCGTTGACCGGCTCGGGCGGATTCGAGAGCACTGCACTGACGACCCTGTTCACGGCTACGAACGCCATCTGGACCGCGGCCGCGAGCGTCGCCCAACCGGTCTTCACCGCGGGCCGGACGCGGTCGCAGGTGGCGATCGCCGAGGCGCGCCGCGACGAGGCCGCGATTGCCTACCAGCAAACGGTTCGGCGAGCGTTCAGGGAAGTCTCGGATGGACTGGTCGGCTACCGGAAGCTGCATGAGCTTCGTGCACAGCAGTCACTGCTCCTCGTCGCCGCGCAGGACGGACGGCGCCTGGCGGCGATTCGCTACGAAGGTGGCGCGACGAGCTACCTCGAGGTCCTCGACGCCGACACCCGCCTCTTCGACGCCGAGCTGGGCCTCGCTCAAGCGGAGCTGAGCGAGATCCTGGCACTCGTGGAGATCTATCGCGCGCTGGGGGGTGGCTGGCAGGTGTAGTACACGACGCCGTCCTTGACGACGATCTCGACGTGGGACAGCGCCGTGATGTCGAACATGGGATTGCCGTTGACGACGAGGATGTCTGCCAGCTTACCTGGCTCGATCGATCCGAGCTCGCGCCCCTTGCCGATAATCTGCGCGTTCACCCGCGTCGCGGCGCCGATCGCGCGCAGGGGCGTCATCCCGAGGTCCACGTGCACCTTGATTTCGCGCCACAGCGCCTCGCTGTGGAAATTCATCGGCGTGCCCGAGTCGGTGCCCATGCCCATGACCGCGCCCGATTCGATGAACTGCTTGACCCCGCGGTCGCGGAACAGCATCTCGCGATCGGTCCGCTGGAAATAGCCGAGCGTCCACCAGTTCTTGAGCGAGTTCTGGACTTCGGCATAGATGTCCGGTCCAAATGCCTGCCTGAGACCGGGGTCCTGCAGACGCTCCGGAAAATCAGCCGTATTCTGATAGATCCACGCGCGGTGGGCAGCGGTCACCACGACAGGCCGGCCCGCGTTGACGATATCGGTGACGAGCTCCTTGCTGTACGGCGGCGCGGTGCCCGCTGACCCCACGTGCTGCAGCACGTCAACCCCGGCATCGAGCGCGTGCCGCACGTCCGCCTCGGCGTACACATGCGCGTAGACCAGCAGGCGGTGCTTGTGGGCGGCAGCGACGATCGCTTTGTAGTCATCAAATGTGAGGCCCGCGTGCGCCTTGATGTGATCGACACCGGCCGCAGCAAGCCTCTCCACCTGCTGTGCGGCTTCGGCGGACGACGAGATATTGAGGCCGCCGAAGCCGACCTGCATGGCGCCACCCGCGCCAGCATCTCCAAGCCGCGCGATCCATGGGCCGCTGACAAACGTGCGGGTGCCGACGACATCGCCCCTGTTGATGCGATCGCGAATGCTCAAGCTCGGCCCAAGCGGCCCGCCGAGATCAATCGTCGTCGTGACGCCTGCCATCAGGAGCTGTTTGGCCGAGATCTCCATGACCCGCGCCAGCATGGTCTCGCCGCCGTGGCTGTTGATCCACGGGAACCACGTCTCGTAGCTCCCGTGGCCGAGGACCACGAGGTGGCCATGCGTCTCGATCAGCCCCGGCATCATCGTCCGGCCGCTCGTGTCGACAACGAGGGCGTCGGCCGGAATCTTGATCTCGGAGGCCGGTCCGGCTGCCACGATCCTGTTGCCCTCCACGACGATTGCGGCATGATGAATCGGTGGCACCTCGTAGCCGGTCAGGAGCATTCCGCCAACGAGGGCGAGCCTCGTCGTGGACTTCTGGGATGCCTCGGGCCGGGCTGGCGGCTGCGCCGCAGCGGTGGCCATCCAGGCGCCGAGCACAACGAGCACAGTGGGAGCTCGCATGGATGGTGCGCATCGTAGTCGATTTCAACGTGCCTCGATCGACGATACACTGGACCGTCCGGGCGTAAGGCGAAGCCGCGTCGAAAACCCCGCCGCCGGGGGGCGGTCGGAACGGAGCGACAAGAGACATGAGTGGAGTACGGTTACTGGTCGGCACGAGAAAAGGCGCTTTCGTCCTGACGTCGGACGCGAAGCGCGAACAGTGGCACGTCCGCGGTCCCCACTTTGGAGGCTGGGAGATCTACCACCTCAAGGGATCGGCCGCCGACCCGAATCGGCTGTACGCATCGCAGTCTACAGGCTGGTTCGGCCAGCTCATCCAGCGCTCCAACGACGGTGGCGAGACGTGGGAGCCGGTCGGTAACAACTTCTCTTACGACGGGGTCCCCGGCACTCACCAGTGGTACGACGGCACGCCGCACCCGTGGGAGTTCAAGCGAGTCTGGCACCTCGAGCCCTCGCTCACGGATCCCGACACCGTCTACGCCGGCGTCGAGGACGCCGCGTTGTTCCGCTCGATCGACGGTGGGCAGACGTGGCAGGAGCTGTCAGGACTGCGCGGTCACGGCTCCGGGTCCGCGTGGCAGCCGGGCGGGGGTGGCATGTGCCTCCACACGATCGTGCTCGACCCAACCGATCGCAATCGCCTGTTCGTCGCGATCTCGGCGGCCGGCGCATTCCGGACCGACGACGCGGGCGCGACGTGGCGGCCGATCAATCGCGGACTCCGATCCACGGGCATCCCCAACCCGACCGCAGAAGTCGGCCACTGCGTTCACCGCATCGCGATGCATCCCTCCAGGCCCGGCGTCCTGTTCATGCAGAAACATTGGGACGTCATGCGGAGCGACGATGCGGGCGAGTCGTGGGAGGAGGTCAGCGGCAACCTGCCGACTGATTTCGGGTTCGCGATCGACGTGCACGCGCACGAGCCCGAGACGATCTACGTCGTGCCGATCAAAAGCGACTCGGAGCACTATCCCCTCGACGGGCAGCTGCGCGTGTACCGCAGCCGGACGGGTGGGCGCGAGTGGGAGCCGCTGACGAAGGGGCTGCCGCAGCGGGACTGCTACGTCAACGTCCTGCGCGACGCCATGGCCGTTGACGCGCTCGATTCGTGCGGCGTGTACTTCGGCACAACCGGCGGGCAGGTGTACGCGTCGGCGGACGCCGGCGACAATTGGGCGCCCATTGTTCGGGATCTGCCGGCTGTGGTGTCCGTCGAGGTCCAGACACTGCCGTGATCCGGGTTGCGCTCCCCGCCCACCTGCGGACGCTGGCTGGCGTCGGAGACGAGGTGTGCGTGCAGGTCGCAGCACCAGTCACGCAGCGCTCGGTGCTCGACGCGCTCGAAGCCGGCTACCCGATGCTGCGCGGGACGATCCGCGATCGCGTCACGTTGGAACGGCGGCCGTACCTGCGGTTCTTTGCCTGCGAGGAGGATTTGTCCCACGACCGGCCGGACGCCCCACTCCCAGACGCGGTCGCGACGGGGGCCGAGCCTTTTCTGGTCGTGGGCGCCATGGCCGGCGGGTAGGATTGGTGAGAACTGGAGACTCATGGCCGCGTGCAGTTGCCTCGCCCCAAGATCAAGGTTCTCAAGACTTGGACGACGTCGTCAGAAATCGAGGGCGCAGGCAACTGCACGCGACCATGAGTCTTCAGCCCGCCTCAGAGCCTTCAGCCGGTTTATGAGATGGGTTGTCGCTTTCGCCACCATCGCGACCGTTCTTCTCTTCGCCGCATGCTCGCAACCCGACACTGCCGGGCGCGCGCCCGCGTCCTCGCCCGCCGCGCAGGCGCCGTCGAGCGCCGGACCGGAGGACAACCGGGTCGTCGGCACGCTCGTGTCGCCGGTCCCGTCGTCGCTGGTGGTCATCGTGCTGTCGTCCAAGGAGCCGCGCGAATGGCCGGCCCCGACCGAGAAGCCGGTCATGGATCAGGTCAGCCTCACCTTTACGCCGGATCTCCTTCTGGTCCGGACGGGCCAGCCCGTGGAGTTCCGTAACAGCGACGACACGCTGCACAATATCAACGTCAGGAGCGATGACACACACGAACAAGCCTTCAATGTCGCCATCCCGACCGGCGAAGTCTATGGCTACACGTTCAAGCGAGATGGCTTCTATCACGTCGGTTGTGACATCCATCCAGGCATGTCCGCGGAGATCGTCTCCGCGTCGACGCCGTTCGTCACCAGCCCGGACGAGAACGGCCGGTTCGCGTTCGATGCCGTGCCGCCGGGATCGTACGTGATTGCCGCGTACGTTGGAGGCAAGTCCGCTCAGCGCGACCTCGAGGTCAAGCCTGGTGTCACGAGCGTCACGCTTGGCGCGCCCGCGGAATGATGCCTCTCGACACATCTCCCGTGCTCGTCACCGGCGGCGCTGGCTTCATCGGAAGCGCGGTTGTGTGGGGGCTCAATCAACTCGGCCACGATCGCATCCTCGTGGCGGATGTGCTCGACCACTCGGAGAAGTGGCGCAACCTCATGCCGTTGCGCTTCGACGACTACATCGAGGCGGACGCTCTCCAGGGCGCCATCGGCCGCGGTCTGCTCAACCACGTGAGGCTGGTGCTGCACCTCGGCGCCGCGTCGTCGACCACCGAGACCGATGCGGGCTATTTGATCCGCAACAACACGCAGTTCACCAAGACGCTCGCCGAGTGGGCGCTCGAGCGCCAGATTCGATTCGTCTACGCGTCCTCCGCGGCAACCTACGGCGCGCTCGAGGGCGATCTGCCCGACGACATCGACCTGGGCCGGCTGCGGCCGCTCAACATGTACGGCTACTCCAAACACCTGTTCGACCTCTACGCGCACAGGCGCGGCTATCTCGATCGGATCGCCGGGTTGAAGTACTTCAACGTGTTCGGCCCCAACGAGGGGCACAAAGGTGACATGCGCAGCGTCGCCAACAAGGCGTTTCACCAGATCAGAGAATCCGGACGTGTCCGCCTGTTCAAGAGCTACCGCGCGGACGTGGCCGACGGGGAGCAGCGGCGCGACTTCCTGTATGTGAAAGACGCTGTCGCGATGACGCTGTATGTCGCCGAGCGTCCGGACGTGAACGGGCTCGTCAACATCGGCTCTGGCGAAGCGAACACCTGGGTGCAGCTGGCCAGCGCGGTCTTCGATGCGCTGAACGCGCCCATGCAGATCGAGTACATCGACATGCCAGAGGCGATCCGCGAGAAGTACCAGTATTTCACGCGCGCGAATCTCGCCCGGCTCCGATCCTGCGGCTACGCCACGCCGGCGACTCCGCTGGCGGAAGCCGTCCGCGATTACGTGCGCGAGCACTTGATCCCGGGCCGGGCGCTGGGAGAACAGAGCCCGGCATGTCTGTGACCTTTCGCCGGTCTATCGTTGTAGGTGCCACATCTGGCATCGGCGCCGCCATCGCGACCCGTCTCGTCGAGTCAGGTCATGCGGTCGCGGCGATCG
>DASZFS010000175.1:0-6506 GCA_035939575.1 Vicinamibacterales bacterium
CATCGCGCGCTTCGATCAGACGCACCTGAGCGTGGAAGTGTTCGCGTTCTCCGCCGCGATGGCCTTGATGGTCACACTGCTGGTCGCTGCGGCGCCGGGTCTCTATGCGTCGGCCATCGCGCTGTCCGAGTCGCTGCAGGAGGGCCAGCGCAGCGGCGTGAGCCGGCGCAGCACCGGGCTGCGCAACGCGCTGGTCGTCGCCGAAGTCGCCCTGGCGCTGCTGCTGCTCTGCGGCGCCGGCCTCATGATCCGCAGCTTCATCCAGCTCAGACGCGTAGATCCTGGCTTCGATCCGCGGCAGCTCACGAGCATGAAAATCGCTCTGCCCGATGCGCGCTACCCCGGAACCGACCAGCGGGCAGCGTTTCTTCAGCAGTTGCTTCAGCGCCTGAACGCGACGCCCGGGATCGAGATGGCCGCCTCCACCGATCGGCTCCCGCTGTCGGGCGAGGGCAACTGGGGCAGCATCAATATCGTCGGACGGCCGCTCCTCGATTCCGCGCACGCGCCTTCGGTCGAAGGCCGCAGCATCAGCGCCAACTATTTCCGCGCGCTGGGCATTCCACTCCTGCGCGGCCGCGAGCTCACCGACCGCGATATTGCGGAGGCGACGCGGGTCACGATCATCAACCAGACCATGGCCAACGCGCTCTGGCCCGGAGCCGATCCCATCGGCCAGCGCGTCTTCGGCTCCGCCGGCGCGCGCGCCGACCCATCGAGCGCCCGCGAGATCGTCGGCGTCGTCGCTGATGTCAGGGACGTCGCGCTCGACGCCGACAGTCCGCCCGAGATGTACGTACCGTTTCACTGGTGGAGCGTCATGAATGTGGTCATGCGCAGCACCATGGCGCCGTCCGCGCTCGCCGCCGCTGCGCGCAGCCACGTCGCAGCGCTCGACCAGGAAGTGCCTGTCTACGGCATCACCCGCCTGGACGAACTGGTCAACCATTCCGTCGCCAGGCAACGGTTCGAGCTGTCCCTGCTCGCGCTCTTCGCCTGCATCGCGCTCATCCTGGCCGCTGTCGGCATCTACGGTCTGCTGTCGTTTGCGGTCAGCCGGCGGACCCACGAAATGGGCCTGCGGATGGCCTTGGGTGCACACCCGCGCAGCGTACTTGCCCAGGTGATGTCCGACGGGATGAAGCTGGTGCTGCTGGGACTCGGTTTCGGCCTGCTGGCGTCGCTCGCGCTCATGCGTCTTATGCAGGGATTGCTGTACCAGCTCAGTCCCGCCGATCCGGTCACCTTCGCTGCCGGCGCCGGCATCCTGGTTGTCGTTGGCGCGCTGGCCTGCTCGATCCCCGCTCGACGAGCGATGCGGCTCGATCCGATGGTCGCACTGCGCCGTGAGTGACGCCACGCTCGGCCGGCGCTAGAATCCTCCAATGCCGAAGAAATGCCTCGCTGCTCCCACGACTCTCTTCGTCGCTCTGGCGGTCGCAGCCGCGGCGCAGGCGCGCATCACCGCGGTCGGGAAGGACATCACCGTCCTCGGCTTCAAGCTGCACTATCTCGAGGCCGGGCGCGGCGCGCCCGTGGTGTTGCTGCACGGCCTCGGCGGCGACGGATCGCGGTGGCGGCCGAACATCGAGCCACTCGCGAAGGACTTTCATGTCTTCGCGCTCGATCAGATCGGCTTCGGCGAATCGGATAAGCCGCTCGCGAACTACCACACTGGGATGCTGGCGGAGTTTCTCGCCGGTTTCCTGAAAGCGGCGGGCGTTCCGAAAGCGTCGCTGGTGGGCAACTCGATGGGCGCCGGCGTGGCGTTGTACACCGCCGTGCACTACCCCGAGATGGTCGACCGCATCGTCCTGGCGGACGGCGGCGGCTACCGCCAGGCGGCGGGCGCCCCGCAGGTGCCGCCGACGGCCGAGGCGCTGCATCGCCGGCAGATTCAAAACAGTGTGACCCGCGACGAGACGCGCGAGTTCTTCCGCATTCTGTTTCACGACAAGAGCCTCGTGACGGAGAAGATGGTCGATGAGCAGCTCACGCTGCGGTTGCGGGCGGCGTTCACGATCACGAAGATGCAGGAAGGCGGCGAGCGGGGCAGCCTCAGCGAGCAGGAAGTGCGCTCGGTGAAGGCGCCCACGCTGGTACTCTGGGGCAGGTATGACGAGCTCGCCAACCCTGCCGGCGCGGATCGCCTCGAGAAAACGATTCCAGGGGCGCGCAAGGTGATCATCGACAACTGCGGCCACATGCCGCAGTTGGAGCGCGCCGACGAGTTCAACAGGATCGTGCGCGACTTTCTGCTCGCGCCCCGGGCGACAAACCAATGAGAGGCCCAATGAGACAACGACTCACGTTCAGCGTGGCGGCGGTCGTCAGCGTCGCGCTGAGCGCCGCTGCTCTCGGGCAAGCCGGACCCGGCGCAACTGCCGCGGGTGACTCGATTGAGGCGCACGTCGAGGCTGCCCGCGCGGCCGCCGGAAAGGATTTTCCCGGGCTCTTCGGCCAGTTGTGCACGCCGCCCGCGCCTCGAAGCCCGCAGGGCCAAGCCCGCGGCGGCGGCTCGCCTCCGGGCCAGCCACCAAACCCTTCTCTCTGGCACGTGGAGCCGGTGAAGGTGTTCGACAATCTGTATTTCGTCGGCCAGAGCGAGTATTCGGCCTGGGCGATCACGACTTCTGCCGGCATCATTCTGCTCGACTCCATCTTCGACTACTCGGTCGACGACGAAGTCGTCGGCGGTCTGCGGAAGCTCGGCCTCGACCCGGCGCAGATCAAGATCGTGGTCGTGAGCCACGGCCATGCGGATCACTCCGGCGGCGCGAAGTTCCTGCAGGATCGCTTCAACGCCCACGTCGTGCTCTCGGCTCCGGACTGGGATCTGCTCGATCGCAGCCAGGGCTCCAAGCCGAAGCGCGACATGGTCGCGACCGACGGTCAGAAGATCACGCTCGGTGACGAGACCCTGACGGTGTACGCCACGCCTGGTCACACGCTGGGAACACTGTCCACGCTCATTCCGGTCACGGATCATGGTCAGCGGCACGTCGTCGCGGCGTGGGGCGGCACTCTCTTCAACTGGGTCCAGAACCGCGCGGCGTATATCACCCCCGAGCGACCCGACAAGTTCTGGTTCGACACCTACATCAGCTCGGCGCGGCGATTCCGTGATGTTGTCGCGCAGGCGGGGGCCGACGCGATCATCTCCAATCACACGATCTATGACGAATCGAAAACGAAGATACCGGCCCTGGCCAGGCGCCGTCCCGGCGATCCGAATCCGTACGTCGTCGGCGCCGCCGCCGTGCAGCGCTATCTGACCGTTGCCGAAGAGTGCGCCCGGGCCGGCGAGCTGCGCGCTCAGCGCAAGACTGAATGAAGACACTCTGGACCGTCATCGCGCTGCTCACGGCCGCGTGCAGCGCGCGCCCGGAGTACGACGTCGTGATCCGCCACGGCGTGGTGTACGACGGGAGCGGATCTCCCGGCGCGACCGAGGACCTCGCGATCCAGGGCGACCGCATCGTCGCGCGTGGCGCGCTGGGCGGCGCGCGGGGACGGCAGGAGGTGGATGCGTCCGGGCTCGCCGTTGCGCCAGGATTCATCGACATGCTGAATCACTCCGAGACGTCGCTGATGGCGGATGGCCGCTCGCAAAGCGGTATTCGCCAAGGGGTCACGCTCTCGGTGTTCGGCGAGAGCTCGATGGGGCCACTCAGCGATCAGATGAAGAAAGACCAGATGGCGCGGCAGGGCGACATCAAGTTCGCGATCACATGGACGACGCTCGGCGAGTTCCTCGATATGCTCGCGGCGCGGGGCGTGTCCACGAACATCGCATCGTTCGTGAGCGCGTCAACGATTCGCGCGAACGAGATCGGCTACGACAACCGCCCCCCGACTGAGGCGGAGCTCGATCGCATGCGCACTCATGTCCGGCGTGCGATGAGCGAAGGCGCGATGGGCCTGACGACCGCGCTGATCTACACGCCGGCCGTCTTCGCGAAGACAGACGAGCTCGTCGAGCTGGCGAAGGTCGCGTCAGAATCCGGGGGCATGTACATCTCGCACATGCGCAGCGAGGGCAACCGGCTGCTGGAGGCGATCGACGAAACGCTCGCGATCGCGCGCCAGGCGCGCATCCGCGCGGAGATTTATCACCTGAAGGCCGCGGGCCAGTCCAACTGGGGCAAGCTCGGCGACGCGATCGCGAAGATCGAGGCGGCGCGCGCGGGCGGCCTCGAGATCACGGCCGACATGTACACGTACACAGCGGGATCGACCGGCCTCGATGCCTCGATGCCGCCGTGGGCGCAGGAAGGCGGATACGACGCGTGGGCGCGGCGGCTGCGGGATCCCAAGATCCGCGCCCGGGTTCGGCACGAGATGGTGACGCCCGGCGATGAGTGGGAGAACCTGCTGCTCGCGGCTGGGGGCGAGGGCACCTTGCTCGTTGGCTTCAAGAACGAAGCGCTTCGGGTGTACACAGGGAAGACACTGGCCGAAGTCTCGAAGCTGCGCGGCACGTCCCTGCAGGACACCGCGATGGATCTCGTCGTCGAGGACGGCAGCCGCGTGCAGGTCGTCTATTTCCTGATGTCGGAGGACAACGTCAAGCACCAGATTCAGCTCCCATGGGTCAGCTTTGGCTCCGATGCGTCATCGATGGCCGCCGAGGGAGTGTTCCTGAAGACGAGCACACATCCGCGTGCCTACGGCAACTTCGCGCGGCTCCTCGGGAAGTACGTCCGCGATGAGCGCGTCATTCCGATCCAGGAGGCGATCCGGAAATTGACGTCACTGCCGGCGGATACGTTGAGGGTCAAAGATCGCGGGCGGCTCGCAGTCGGCGCGTTCGCAGACGTCGTCATCTTCGATCCGAAGACGATCGCGGACCGGGCGACGTACGAACAGCCGCATCAGTATGCGACCGGCGTCCTGGACGTCTGGGTGAACGGCGTGCAGGTCTTGAAGGACGGAGCGCACACAGGCGCCACGCCCGGGCGCGTCGTCCGGGGACCGGGCTGGCGTCCGCGCACCTGAGCGCCTTCTATCCTTTCGGGATCGCGCCGTCAGGCGTGAGGTGATCCACCGCCTGCGGCAGCACCTGCGAGAGCTTCTGCGCGAGGTCCTGCACGGACAAACCGGATTTCGCCGCAAGCTGCTGCAGCAGGTCGGCCCCGAGCACTTGATGCACGTCTGCGGGCGAGATCGGTTCGTTGGGTCCGGTTCCCACCCATGACTTGACCGTCGGTCCAAGGCCGTTCTTTTCGAATTCGCTGACAACGCCTTGCAGCCCGCCGTGCTGCTCAATGATGCCGTTCACGACGGACACCATGCTGGCGCCAACGATCCCACCGAGCACACCATCGAACAGTCCCATATGCGCCTCCTTCCAGATGCATCATGGCCCGGAGCTACCGGGCTCTCTTCTGTGCCTTCTTCCGCAGCGGCGCCAGCGCGGCCAGCCTCCGCTTCATTTCCACCTTCAATCCAGGCAGACACTCATCGATCCACCCGGCGCGGCGGCCGTCGTGAACCGTGAGCCACAGTTTGCGCTCAGCCGGCCACGCGGTCACTTCGAGTGTTCCGCTCTGCCCTGGACGGCTATAGTGCCAGTGAACGCATCCAGGATACCTGCCTAGCGTATCCTTCATCGTCTGCCGCAGTCCCATCTGATCGCAACTGCGCTCGACGACCGACGCGACGGTTGAGAAATCAGCGGCTGCAGGCACTGGCAGCGAGATGTTCATCATGGATCTTTCGTGCTCCCCTCATGATGTCACCGTGTAGAATCGGCCATTGCAGGAGGCTCCCATGAAGTTAGTGGCGATCGTATCAACCACCATCCTGGTTGTCGCAACGGGATCGTTTGGTCGGGCGCACGCGGACTCAGAAAAGCCGCTGCTGGTGCCCGGCTATGAGGCCGCCCGGGATCTGCCCGGGGCGCGCGAGCTGCCGGACCCTCAGACGGACTACAAGGTGGTGTTCGCCGATGGGCAGGACGCCAAGAACCCTGGTGACGTGAATCCGATGCTGCCGACCATCGCGACGTACGTCAACACGCTGGGGAAGCACGGCGTGCCCGCTGAGCATCGGCATATCGTGATCATGCTTCACCAGCGGACCCCGGACCTCGATATTGTCATGAGCAACGAGGCATACAAGGAGCGCTACAACCGGGACAACCCTAACATCGCGCTGATCCACGCCCTCAAACAGGCCGGCGTCGACATCCGCGTCTGCGGTCAGGGGCTGCTCTCAAGGAAGATCGATTCCAAGCAGGTCAACCCCGATGTCCAGATCGATCTCTGGGCGATGACGACGCTGGTGAATCTGCAGCTGAAGGGTTACGTGCGCGTCGGCTGAGCTGCGATGGCGCGCAGGACATCCGCAAGTCTTCAAATCCTAGGTGTGGCAATTCCCGTCGATCGGCCTCCACCCCTCGACGTCGATGAAGATCTGGCTGACGCCAGGGTTGCCCACGACGTTGCCGCCCGCGGGGCCGGGCCCGATCCGGACGCCGCCGCCGACGTTGACGCCGCCGGGCA
>DASZFS010000176.1:0-1851 GCA_035939575.1 Vicinamibacterales bacterium
CCCGACCTGTTCGTGACGCCGTCCCAGAGCATCGTGATTCGCACGATTCGCTTCCCTCCGGCGATGGAAGCCGAGCTCGCGGCCGTGCCCGGCGTGGAACGCGTGCAGACGGTGAGAGACGCGCGCATCATCTTCCGGAGGACGCCCGTGATGGTCGTGGCCGTCGATATCGCGAGCATCGCGCAGACCGCGCGCCGCATGCCGGTGGCCGGCGATGCGGATGACATGTACCGGCGGACCTCGGCCGGAAAGGGGTTGATCGTCTCGGACAACCTGGCGCAGCTCCAGCACCTCGCGCTCGGCGAAATGCTGGAAGTGCCGGCGCCCTACGGCGTCATTCGCCTGCCCATCGCCGGGGTGATCACCGACTATTCCGATTCGCAGGGCGCGATCCTGATGGATCGGCGGCTGTTCCAGCGCTACTGGCATGACGATTCGGTGAATCTGTTCCGCCTGTATCTGCGGCCCGGCACGCGGATGCCGGACGTGCGCCGGCGCATTCTGGAGCGCTACGCGGGCACCCGCCAGGTGTTCGTGCTGACGAACGCGGAGCTGAAAGCCTACATCCTCAAGATCACCGATCAGTGGTTCGGTCTGACGTCGGTACAGATTGCCGTCGCCGTGCTGGTGGCCATCCTCGGCATCGTCAACACGCTGACCGTGTCCATCACCGATCGCCGCCGCGAACTGGGCGTGCTGCAGGCCGTCGGCGGACTCAGAGGGCAGATTCGCCGCACGATCTGGATCGAGGCGCTCGGTATCGGCGCGCTCGGATTGATCCTGGGCTTTGGTCTCGGCGCGATCGGTCTCTACTACAGCCTCCAGATCGTCCACCGCGACATCGCGGGCATGAGACTGGACTACGAATTTCCCGTCGCCGTGGTTGCGGCTCTGGTGCCCACGATTCTCGCCTCCGCGTGGGTGGCGGCCATCTGGCCGGCGGAATCGGCGGTGCACGGCTCCCTCGTGGAGGCGCTCGAATATGAGTAATCGACGATACCGCGCCGCGAAACCCGTCACGTCGTCGGGCGTCTTCGTATTCTTCGTGTCTTCGTGCCTGGCCATCCTGGCCGCGAGCTCCGCCGCGTCGGACAGCGCCAGGCAGATCGTCGAGGAAGCCCAGAAGCGGACCGACGCGAAGTCGCAGCGCTACGAGGGGCTGCTGCAGGTGTTCGACGCGAAGGGAAAGATCAGCGACAAGCGTTGGAACATCGATCGGCTGGGCGCGCACGGCGAGAGCAAGGCCGTCCTGCGGTTCACCGCCCCCGCGGAGGTCAAAGGCGTGGCGCTGCTCGTCGTCAACCATCCCGACCGCGCCTCGGATCAGTGGATGTGGGCGCCGGCGGTCGAGCGCGACCGCCGTATCGCGCTGCAGGATCGGTCGACGAGGTTTTTCGGCACCGACTTCAGCTTCGAGGATCTGGAGGAGCGCGACGTCAATCAGTACGAGTATGTGCTTGTCGGCGACGACACGATCGACGGCGCTTCCTGCTGGAAGATCCAGTCGACGCCGAAGCTAGCCAAGTCGTCGCAGTACTCCCGATCGCTCGTGTGGATCCGCAAGGACAACTATGCGTTCGCGCGGATCGACAATTTCACCCGGGACCAGGTCGTCAGACGGCTGGCCTATTCGGACCTTGCGAATATCCAGGGAATCTGGACCGCCCGCACGCTCGAGATGAGCGACTTGCGCCGCGGCAGCCGGACGCGCCTCACGCTCAACAGACTGCAGTACAACGTGCCGATGAACGAGGAAGATTTTACGCTGCAGGCGATCCGGCGCCAGTGAGAAGCTGGACCTGATGGCGGCCGCGAGGAGCCGACCCGCATGAATAACGTGATCGATTTCAT
>DASZFS010000177.1:0-2421 GCA_035939575.1 Vicinamibacterales bacterium
CATCGCAGCGCCGGCCAGTTCGGGATCGATGGACGACGGTAACTCACCACGCTTTTGGCCGCGACGAATGTTGGCGGCAGCGTGTTTAACGACGCTGTCGATGTGCCGGTTCTCGGTCAACGCGACCTCGGGCTCGCGAGAAAGACGGGTGTAGATGACGACAGCAACCGGATCGGTGTAGTGGAAGTGCACGCCCTTCTCGAGGCGGATGCGCTCGTGCTGCACCCATGTGCCCAGATCGTCGAGATCGAGGTCGAGAACCTCCATATGCAGACGGTCGAAGAAATCGTCCAGCAGCGCGCTAACGAGTCCTGCTCGTGACCCGAAGTAGCGGTTGACCAGGCTCGGCACGACGCCTGCTGCCTCTGCGACCCAAGCGATCTCGATGTGACCATCGTTGGCGACTGCGACGTCGCGGGCACAGGCGAGTAGTCGTTCGCGTGTCGCACGTCCCTTTTGAGTCCTGGGTTCGGCGGTCGTGATCACGGGGAAAGCGTACCAAAAAATAAATTGACGTCACTTCAGTTCTGGCATACCGTCCGTACTGAAGCGCAGACATCAAACCCCGTCCGGAGGCTTGGTTATGACTGCGGTTGAGCGAACGCACTCGGGAGGCACGCCATGAGTCCCTTGACAAGTCCGCTGGTCGCCGACGATTTGGAGATTGTGCGCCGCTTACTCGCTCATATCGACGCGGGGACGACCGATGAAGGCGAGGCGTGGCGCGAACCGGTGGGGAACTACCTCGACCCACAACGATTCGCGGATGAAATGCGCATGCTGCGCTCGCTTCCCAGCGTGTTTATTCCGTCGGCAGCCATCCCGAACCCAGGGGACCATGTCGAACGTGTCTGCTTCGGTACGCCGCTGTTCGCGGTTCGTGGCAGCGATCGGCGGGCACGGGTATTCCGTAACGCCTGCCGTCATCGCGGGATGGCTCTCGTTGACGGCACCGGATGCTCTCACGCGCTGGTGTGCCGGTACCACGGCTGGACTTATCGTCTCGATGGCACGCTCGCCCATGTTCCGCACGCGGACGCCTTCCCGGATTTGAACATCTCGACGCGCGGCCTGGTCGAAGTCACCAGCAGTGAGGTCGATGGTCTCATCGTCATCGATGCGCTGGACCCCGATGCGGCGCAGCCCTCGTCGCGGGCATTTGCTGACGACGCGATGGCGGCACTGACCGAAGGCAGTCCGTGGCGCGACAAACTCGTGCCGGCCCAGCGGCTCCTCCTTGCCGAGTCTGCGGTGCGGAACATAAATTGGAAGGTGCTCATCGAGCAATTCCTGGAGGGCTACCACATTCGCTCAACGCACCGTGAGACGTTCTTCCCGCTACAATACGACGATCTCAACGTGGTGGAAACGTTCGGCCCGAATAGTCGAATCACATTCCCATACCGCAACATTGAAAGACTCCGTCACCGCCCAGAGTCGACGTGGACCACCAAGCAGCGCATGACGTTCGTCTATCAGCTTTTCCCGAATGCGATGGTGGCGACGTTTCCGGATCTGGTGATCGTGGTCGTTGTCGACCCGATCGATATCGACCACTCGATGATCACCACCTATACCGTCGCCACGCCCGAGGTCGCAGAAGCTTTTCTGATCGCGGCCGCCCAACAAAATGGCGCCGGCACTGTCCCCACCCTGCTCGAGCGGGGTGTGTTGGAGGACAACGAAATGTCGTTCGGTGTGCAGCGCGGCTTGCGCTCCGGGGCGAATGCGTTTGTGGAGTTCGGACGGCACGAAAGTGCCATCGGGCACTTCCACGCCACCCTCGACCAACGCCTCGCGCTATTGACTGCCACGCACTCGACCTGATCCTGACTAGTCGCGCCGTGGGCGGCGAGGTCCATGGCCGCCCGAGTGTGCGGCCAGCCGCACACTCGGGCGCGAATGTGCGGCCAGCCGCACATTCGCGGAAAGGCGGCCGCTAGCTGTCGAGGGTGTAGCCCATCGGCATCAGCACGCTCTTCTGTTGGGTGAAGTGCTCGACGCCTTCCGGCCCGTTCTCGCGGCCGATGCCGGAGTTCTTGTAGCCGCCGAACGGACAACAAGGATCGAAGGCGTACCAGTTGATCGCGTACGTCCCGGTGCGGATCTTCTCCGAGATCTCTATGCCTCGCGCCACATTGGCGGTCCACACGCTGCCAGCTAGTCCGTACACTGAGTCGTTGGCGATCTTGATCGCGTCCTCTTCGGTGTCGTAGGGGATGATGCTCAGCACCGGCCCGAAAATCTCCTCCTGGGCGATCGTCATCTTGTTGTCGACGTCAGCGAACACGGTGGGCTGCACGAAGAAGCCGTTGTCCAGGCCCTCGGGACGGCCGCCGCCGCAGACCAGCCGCGCGCCTTCCTCGACACCCTTGGCGATGTAGCCCTCGACGCGGGCGCGCTGCTTCTCCGAGATCAGCG
>DASZFS010000178.1:0-15160 GCA_035939575.1 Vicinamibacterales bacterium
AGTTGCCTACGCCCTTGAGTCCTCGAGGCCTTTTTGCAGCCCTGTACAATCTTCATCTTGGGGCGAGGCAACTGCTCGCGACCATGAGTCTTCAGCCCGCCCCAGAGTCTTCAGCCCATTTATGAGACCAGCAACGAGCAACCGGCAACCAGCAACTATTGACTGGTCGTAGTCGTTCTCGGCCAGACCGTTCCCTGCTCCTCGCCCTTCGTCACGGTCTGCATGCCCTTGTACATGAAGCGCTGCAGCCGGCGGCCGTCGTAGGTTTCGGTCGTGTAGATGTTGCCCTTCGAGTCGGTGGCGATGCTGTGTACAGCGTAGAACTGGCCCGGCATCTTGCCGCCATCGCCAAAGCTCGTGAGGATCTCGAGCGACTGGCGGTCGAGAATCCAGACCCGCTCGTCCTTGCCGTCCGCCAGATAGATGAACTTCTGCTGCGGATCGTTCGAGAAGGCGATGTCCCAGGTCGAGCCGTCGCCAAGTGTGCGCTTGCTCACCCAGGACTCCTTGATGAACTTGCCATCGGGCGTGAAGACCTGGATCCGATCGTTGACGCGGTCGCAGACGTAGACAAGGCGGTCCTTCGACATCTCGGCGCAGTGCACCGGCGTGCGGAATTGCTGCGCGACCGGCGCGTCCGGATTGTAGCGGCCGATGCTTGTGTCGTCCGGTTTGTTGCCGTACGCGCCCCAGTACCGCTTGAACTTGCCGGTGTCGGCGTCGAGCACCGCCACGCGCTTGTTGCCGTACCCGTCGGCGATATACGCCTCGTTCTCCTTCGCGTCGACGAAGATCTTCGCGACCTGGCCGAAGTGCTCGGTGCTGTTGCTGTCGACCGGCACGCCCTTCTTGCCGAACATCGAGATGAACTTGCCGTCCTGGGTGAACTTCAGGACCATGCCGTCGCCGCCACCGTTGCCGCCGATCCACACGTTGCCCTTATGGTCGATGGTGATCCCGTGGTTGGACGCCGGCCACTGGTAGCCCTCGCCGTCACTCCCTCCCCAATGGCGCAGGAGCGTGCCCTGCTGGTCGAATTCCAGAATGGGCGGCGCTTTCGCGCAGCACGCGCCGGTCTTCGCGTCGGCCGCCGCCTCGAGCGCATTCACCGAGTCGGGGCGATGGACGATCCAGATGTGGTCGTTGGCGTCGACACCGACACCGATCGACATGCCCTGGTACCAGCCGTTCGGCAGCGGTTTCGGGAAGTTCGGATCGACCTCGAACCGCGGCACCTGAACCTTCATGCCGTTGGAGGCCTGGGCATCAGCCCGTCTCTCGAGCAGGCCCTGGCCGATGCCGAGCGAGACGAGCAGCGCAACGAGGGAGACGCCGATATACAGGTTGCGTTTCATAGAAGCCCTTTCCTATCGCTTCACAAACTTCTGAACCCGCTTGCCCTCGTAGGTCTCGCCCGTGTAGACGTTGCCCTTTGAATCGACCGCCACGCTGCCGACGCCGTAAAACTGACCGGGATAGCGCCCGCCGCTCCCGAACTCGCCGACCGTGGCCAGCGACGTGCGGTCCAGAATCCAGATCTTCTTGTCGTGTCCATCGGCGACGTACAGGAAGCGCTGATCCGGCGAGAACGCAATATCCCACACCGATCCGTCCCCGGTCGTCGACTTGGAGACGAAGCCTTCCTTGACGAACTTGCCTGTCTTGTTGAAGACCTGAACGCGGTCATTCTGGCGGTCGCACACGTAGACAGTGCCGTCCTTGGCGATCTTCACGCAGCTGACCGTACGAAACTGTTTCGCTGGTGCGGCGCTGGGATCGTAGGGACCGGGGTTCTCGTCGCCCGGCTTCTCGCCGTACGCGCCCCATGCGCGCTTGAACGCCCCGGTGTTGGCGTCGAATACCGCGATACGGCGATTGCCAAAGCCGTCGGCGACGTACACCTCGTTGGCACCATCATCGACCGCGACGCCGGCGGGCCGGTTGAGACCGGTCTGGCTGTCGTTGCCGGCCGCCTGTCCGGCCTTGCCGATCTGCAGGAGGAACTTGCCGTCTTTCGAGAACTTCAGGACCTGCGCGTCAGCCGGCGGAGGCGGTGGCGCGTCTCCGCGGCCGCGGCCCGCCGCGCCACCACGTCCGGCCGGCGGCGCAAGCGAGGGCGTAGGGAGCCCACCCGCGATCCAGACGTTGCCCTTGGCATCGATCGCGAGGCCGGCGGGGTTCGCTGGCCAGTCGTAGCTTGCGCCTCCGGAGCTCTTGGTGTCCTTCGGCTCCCAGTTCGACACGAGACTGCCAGACGCGTCGAACGCCAGCACTTGTGGCGCGGCGAAGCAGCACATGCTCGCCCACGGCTCGAGCGCCGGCCCCTTCTCGTTGGTCTGGAGCGAGTCGACGCCGCGATGCACGACCCAGATCCGGTCCTGCGCGTCGACAGCGACGCCGGTGACCGACCCGAGAATCCATTTCTTGGCGACGGGGAAGGGTTTCGGCCAGAGCTTGTCGACGGCAAAGCCAGGTGCTTGCGCCGAGCCGGTGGCAACGGACACGGCGAGCAGCGTCCCGCCGATGTAAAGCGTGCGTCTCATGCAGCCCTCCCCTGCGTAACGCGGGGAGTATACAACGGGCCCCTCAGATTGCGGATTGCGGATTGAGGGTTGGGAGTCGGGGTTGGGGACTGATGGCTGCCGACTGATCCGCCGAAGCTCGCCGCGTTCCATCAGGGCGAGCGAAGGCGGATCAGCCGCAGTGAGCGCTTAATGCGAGGTCGTCTTGGTGGGCCAGACGACGCCCTGGTCTTTTTTCGTGACGGGCGCGAGACCTTTGTACACAAATCGCTGCACGCGCTTTCCTTCGTACGTCTCGGTCGTATAGATGTTGCCCTTCGAGTCGGTCGCGATGCTGTGAACGGCGTAGAAGGCACCAGGGTATCGTCCGCCGTCGCCGAAGGAGGTGAGCTCGGTCATCGACGCGCGGTCGAATATATGGATCTTCTCGTTGGCGCCGTCGGCCAGGTAGAAGTACTTCTGCTGCGGATCGCGGGAGAAGGCAATGTCCCACACCGAACCGTCGCCCAGCGTCGTCTTCTGGACGAAGACTTCCTTCTGAAACTTCCCGGCTTTATCGAAAACCTGGATGCGGTCGTTCGGGCGGTCGCAGACATAGACCAGCCCGTCATTGGACGGCACGGCGCAGTGAACCGGGTTCCGGAACTGCTGCGCGGGCGTCGCCTCAGGATTGTACCGGCCCAGGTTCGTGTCGTCCGGCTTGTTCGAGTACGCGCCCCAGTACCGCTTGATCTTGCCGGTGTCCATGTCGATGACGGCGACGCGGTGGTTGCCGTAACCATCGGCGACGTAGGCCTCGTTGGCCGCCTCGTCCAGGCTGATCTTGGCGACCTTGTTGAAGGCCCACGGGTCGTTGCTGCCCGCGCTCGCATAAGCGAAGCCGAACTGCTTGACGAACTTGCCCTCGCGCGTGAACTTCAGGATGTGGCCGTCGTTGGCGCCGTTGCCCCCGATCCACAGGTTGCCCTTGCTGTCGGGCGTGATGCCGTGGTTCGACTCCGGCCATTCGAAGCCCTGACCGGGTCCGCCCCATGCCTTGACCATGTTGCCTTCGGCGTCGAACTCGAGGATCGGCGGCGCGATGTTGCAGCATTCCGCCGCGGGCGGGTTGGCCGTCGCGTAGATTTCCTTCGGGTTCAGGTTGCCTTCCCCGCGATGGATGATGAAGATGTGGTCCCGCGAGTCAACGCCGACGCCAATGACGTTGCCGTACAGCCAGTGGTTCGGCAGCGGCTTCGGCCACATGGGATCGACCTCGAACCGTGGTGCCTGCGCGCCGCCTTTCATCTGCGCGCTGGCGCGCTGCTCGATGACGTGCTGCCCGATGCCGAGCGCCACAACGGCGGCGACCAGGCCCGATCCGACGAACAGGTTGCGCATCCGTCTCCTCGTCATTTCCACTGTCCCCGTGGTAACCGTTATCCCGGTTATCTTCGTCCGGCTCATAGTACCGCCCCTCCCATAAAGACGTGTGGAGTATACAATTTCCAAGGTGGGAAGGGCGCAGCCATTCGCCATGGCGCTGGGGGCGGCGTTGCTGCTGTGCGCCCCGGCCAGCCTTGGCGCTCACGATATCCCGAGCGACGTCACTGTCCAGACCTTCGTCCGGCCCGAAGGGCAGCGCCTGCAAATCCTCGTGCGGGTGCCGCTGGCTGCCATGCGGGACATGGACTACCCGAAGCGCGGCGCCAGCAACTCCGGCCTCCTCGACCTGGCTCGAGCCGACGCCACGCTCAGGGACGCCGCGACGTTGTGGGTTGGCGACTTCCTGGATGTCTACGAGGACGACAGGAAGCTGGCGTACCCCTCTGTGGCATCGGTACGGGTGGCGCTGCAGTCCGACGCGTCGTTCGGGTCGTTTGACTCCGCGCTGGCCCACGTGACCGGCGCCCGGCTTCCCGACGACACCGACTTCCCGTGGGCGCAGGGGCTTCTCGACATTCTCTTTGAGTACCCGATTCAGTCTGAAGCGTCCCGCTTCTCGATCAACCCGCGATTCGCTCGTCTCGGAATCCGGACGCTGACGGTCGTGCGCTACATTCCCCCCGGGCCAGCCACTGGCTCCGGAAGCGCGGTACGTGCGTTCGAGCTGGAGGGGGACCCCGGTCTGGTCCGGCTCGACCCGCGGTGGCAGGAGGCGGCGCGCCAGTTCGTCGGGCTCGGCTTCGCGCGCCTCCTCAACGGCACCGATCATCTGCTGTTCCTTCTGTGCCTGGTGATGCCCTTTCGACGCCTCCGCCCGATTGTCGCGGTCGTCACATCCTTCACCGTGGCGCATTCGATCGCGCTCATCGCCTCGGCGTACAACTTCGCGCCGGACGCGCTCTGGTTTCCGCCGCTCATCGACACACTCACCGCCGTGTCAATCCTGTACATGGCCCTCGAGAACATCTTCTTCCAATCGGGTGGAACCCGAATCCCGCTCGCGGGGCTCCAGCGCCGCTGGCTGATCACGTTTGGCTTCGGTCTCGTGCATGGCTTCGGGCTCTCGTTCGCGCTGCGTCCCGCGCTGCAGTTCGCGGGATCGCACCTGCTGACCTCCGTGCTGTCGTTCAACATCGGCGTGGAGATCGGCCAGCTGCTGGTGCTCGTCCTCCTGGTCGCCGCGCTCGATCTGCTGTTCCGGTTCGTCGTGCCGGAGGGCCTCGGCACGATCATCGTGTCCGCGCTCGTGGGGCACACCGCGTGGCACTGGACGACCGAGCGGTGGGATGTGCTTCGCCGGTTCCGCTTCGAGCTGCCCGCGTTCGATCTGGCGTTCTGGGCGGGGGCGATGCGATGGGCGATGCTGCTGGTCGCCGGGCTGGGACTCTACTGGCTGATGTTCAATGTGCTCGGGCGGCCCGGGGATCCCATTGCCGCCGAGAAAGACGCGTGACTAAGAAAGATCGTGAAAAAAGCTGCGTGAAAAGGAGCGTCCCGAGATGCTGGCCGACCTCGACGATCTCAACGACCTGACCACGCTCGACGGCCTCAACCGCGCATACATCGATTCC
Source organism: Vicinamibacterales bacterium (assembly GCA_035939575.1). Lineage (GTDB taxonomy): Bacteria > Acidobacteriota > Vicinamibacteria > Vicinamibacterales > CAVVIG01 > DATKHR01. The sequence continues at coordinate 5,519 of DASZFS010000178.1, forward strand.
GTGCTGAACGGAGATGTCGCGCGCTTCGAGCAGTTGCTCGCCGATGACTTCCTGTGCTCGAATCCCGACGGCTCGCTGATCGATCGCGCGGCGTTCCTGCGTCAGACCGCGGCGCCACGGTCCCTGACCGCTCTCCGCGCCGACGACGTGCGTGTGCGCGTATTCGGGCCGGTGGCGATCATCCACGGGCGCACAGCGTTCGAGACGGTCGACGGCCGCCACGGCAGCGGTCGCTACACGGATGTCTGGGAGAAGCGAGGCGGCGAATGGCGCGCTGTAGCGGCGCACGTCACCCGGCTGTGAGCACTATCGCCGAAAACTCCGAGGCGGGCTCTACCTTCAGCCCCTCAGAGTCTTCGGTCCGTTCTTGAAATGGATTCTACGGCTTGGCGGGCTCGATGTGCGCGACGGTGATGGCGTCGCCCTTGCGGTCGCCCTGAACCGTCACCACCTGCCCCGCGTACGTCGTCAGGTCCTTGTGGTCCTGATTGGCGATCGCGATCACCTTCCCGTCGACGAGCAGCACGAACTTGGAGCCCCCTCTGACGCATGACAGGGTGCATTCCCGGTCGGCCATCTTGCCCTGACCTTCAGCAGCCTCCTCGTGTTTGGCCTTGCAGAGGCTGTCGCTGATCTGGCCCGTCAACGTGACAGTCGCCGCCTGCGCGGATAACGGGACCGCCGGGCGGAGGGAAGTCACGAAGAAGAGAGACGTCGCGAAGAAGAGGGCTGCTCTCATGAACAGAATGATACCCTCAGAACTCAAACTCAGAACTCAAAACTTCTAACTTCTCTAAAACTGGAACCGCGCCGTGAACTGAATCATCCGCATGTTGTTGGCCTGCGTCGTGATCTGCCCGAACGACGAGTTGCCGAACTGCGAGCTGGCCATGGCTGCCCATTGCACGATGTTGAACATGTTCAGCACCTCGATCCGCACGGACGCCGACGTGTTGCCGGGCGTCCGTACGTTCTTGCTGATGCCGAGGTCGATGTTGTTGCGCCATGGAGACATCACGCCCGGCAGGACGCGCGGCGCGTTGCCGAAGGTGTTGACGGGCGCAAGCGAGAACGCTCCCTTGTTCAGGTACAGGTTGTCGGTGGTGCTCGCAGTAATGCGATCGGTAATATCGCCGGACGCGAGAAAGCTCTGACCCGGCACGAGATTCGGCCGGATGCCGTTGCCGAACAAAAACGATTGGCCAGTCTGATTCTGGCTGACGCCGATGGGGAAGCCGCTCTGGAGCGTGATGACCGGCGTCACCGACCAGCCGCCCAGCAGCGCGTCGCCCAATCGGCTGGTCGACAGGAACTTCCGGCCCTGGCCAAGCGGCAGCATGACCGTCGGCGCCACTACCAGCTTGTGCGGCGAGTCGAGCAGGCTGCGGCCATACTCCGAATCGGGGTTGTAGTAGGGCGAGCCCGGCACGACGACGTAGTTGTTCTGCAGGCCGGGGGCGCTCGAGTAGTAGTTGCTCTCGCCGAACTGGTTGTCGTTCAGCCGGCTGTAGGTGTAGCTGAACGTCCCTCCCCAAAGCCCCGCCACGCGCTTGCGGAGCTGGACGATGGCGGCGTTGTACTGTGACTTCGCGCCGGTCGACTGCTCCATGTAGACGTTGCCGAATTGCGGAAACGGCCGCAGGAGCTGACCGAGCGGCAGCGTTGCCTGATTGGCGAACTGGCCGGCGGCCGCGACGCCGAAAAATGGATTCGGCACCTGCTTGGTGGTGTCGGCGACGAGCGTCTGGTATTTCGGATCGAGCTGGTTGATGTTGATATAGCCCGTCGTCGACCCGGCATTGGAGCCAGTCCAGCTCAGATTGCGGCCCGTCAGCCCGGTGTAGCCCACCGATACGCTCATGCCACCCGGCAGTTCCCGCTGCAGATCGACGGAGTACTGTTGGACCCTTGGCGCACCCTTGTTCGGATCCACGAAATAGACGTCGCCGCCTGCGCCGGTGAGAAGGCCTTGGCTGCTCCCGCTCGGCTGCACCAGTCCGTTCGGGAACGGATTGCTCATCGTCACCGTCGGGGTCGTCGTCCCCTGCGGAACGAGCGTCGTCGCGGAGTAGCCTATCTGACCCCAGCTGGTCGTGCCGGCTGCCGGGTAGTTGAACGGCGAGTAGTACATGCCCCAGCCGCCACGCAGCACGGTCTTGTCGCTGATGCTGTAGACCGTCCCGACGCGCGGCGCCGGTTTGATCGCCGGCTGATTGCCCTGTACTGTCGGCGCGCCATTGACGCCGGCGAACACAAGACCACCGAGGATCTGGCGCTGGGCGCCGGTCACCGGATCGGTCAGCTTGACGAGGCCGTTCAGCGGGTTGACCGCCGACTGGTCGAAATTGACTGTCTCCTGATTGTTTCGCTCCATCATGCCCGTCTCGCGCTCGAGGCGGAGACCGTAGTTGATGGTGAGCCGGTTGTTCACTCGCCAGTCGTCCTGGAGGTATCCGCTGTAGTAGCGGACGTAGCCATCGAGCTGGGCGTTCAGCGGAACGCTGCTGGGACTGCTGGTGCTGTTCTGCGGATAGCCGAGCAACAAATCTGCCAGCGAGTTGCCGCTGAAGCCGCCGGTGAAGCTGAAGGTCCCCGTCGACGCGCCGTAGTTGAGCGACTGCGCACCGATGATGCGGTAGTCACCGCCCACCTTGAAGTTGTGCGCTCCGCTCAGCCTGTTGAGCGTTCCGTTCACGCCGTACTGGTAGTAGCCATTCGCCTGCCGATTCGTCCAGCCGGTGCCCTTGTAGCCCGTAATCGCCATCGTCGGGAATCGCTGCGTGTCCGACATCTGATCCGTGAGGGAGGTCGGCCATCCGAGCGTCGAGACGTTGAAGCTGAGCGGGTTGCCGTTGCGGTCGTTCAGGTTGTAGTTGTCGTCGAAATGGTTGTAGCCGCCGCGGAGCGTGAGCACCGTCGACGAGTTCAAGACGTACGTGTTATTGAGCACGAAGGTCTTGATGACGCGATCAAGCTGGTAGCTGCCGCCCACGAAGTCGTTCACCGGGTTGTAGTTCGAGTTCGCTTCGTGCGTCACCTGACGGAGCCAGAGGCCACTCACCGCGACCGCCTCGTTGAAGTGGTGGTCGACTTTCAGCGTGAGCTGATTCGCCTTGTTCGGCAGCAGGTCCGTCATACCGAAGTTCGGCGACCCGTTGTCGACCTGCGTATTGGCCGGAGGCAAGTAGCTGGCGAGCTTGACGCCAACCGGATTCAGGCGGTACGCCGGAATTCTGTTCCCGGGAAAACACGCCGGGCCGCCGGTCGTGGAGCTGCAGGCGCCCGGCGCCAGCGGATCCTTGATGTAGAAGGGCGCGCCGTTGCGCGTGAGCCCCGAGAAATCACCGCCCAGCTCCGCCGCAGTCGGCACGAGAAACGTGCTCTGTTGCGGCTGATTGTCGACGTACTTTTCGCCAGCGAACCAGAAGAACGTGTGGTTTTTGACGATCGGCCCCCCGCCTCCGCCGCCGCCGTCGCGCCAGTATTCCGGGACGTTGGGCTGGTGCAGCTGCTTCGGAATGAGCAGCTCGTCGACGAACCGTTCGGGCCGGAACACACCGTAGCCCGCGCCATGGAAGTCGTTTGCGCCTGATTTCGCCGCAATGTTCATGACGCCGCCGCCGGTGCGACCCATCTCCGCATCGTACGTGTGGATCTGGACCTTCATGTCCTGGACTGCCTCGAGGCTCGGATTGGTCGACGCGCGGTTCTGTAGGTCGGTGACCGGGAAGCCGTCGACGAGGTAATTGTTCGCCCGGACCGCGCCGCCGCCCATCGACATCGCCGAGTTGCCGACCTGATCCTGCATGCGGTTCCAGTGCGCATTGCCGCTGGTCTGCACCGTCGGCGCGAGGTTCGCCATCAGGAAAACGCTTCGGCCCGCCGTGGGGATCGACTCGAGGGTCTTGGTGTCGAGCACCTCACCAGTCGAGGCGTTGGTGGTTTCGATAAGGGGGGCTTCGCCGGTGACGGTAATCGTCTCCTCGAGCGCGCCGACTTCCAGCGTGATGTCGAGGCCCACGAAGGACTGGACGTTGATCGGGACGGCCTTGCGCTCGAAGCCCTTGTAGCCCGGTACCGAGGCCTTGACGGTGTAGCGCCCCGGATCAACCGCAGGGAACGAGTACTCGCCGACGTTGTTGGTGACCGTCTCGCGCGTGGTGTTGGTGCTCTCGTTGGTCAGGGTCACCGTCACGCCCGGAATGACGCCCTGCGGGTCTTTGACCACACCCCGCAGGCCCCCTTGCGCTGACTGCGCGCGCGACGTTGCGGCGAAGGCCAGTGTCAGCGCGCACGCGAGCGCAATGGTCGCGGCGGATCCGATCCTGCTCATGGAGCCCCCTGTTCTCGACGTCGTCGATGTCCTCGACGTCGTCGACGTTCTCGACGTTCTCGATGACCTCGAGGTCAGATGTGACGAATTTGCTGAGATTCTTATCACGTTCGAAGGCGCCCATTGCCTTTGTTTGTCACGGAAGCGTCACATTGTGTCCGCGCTCCGGGAGCATGAAACGGCGGCACGCTGCCCGGTTTCGCCGCAGTCCTGCTAGGATCGGCGCGATGACTGAGCACCGGCGCTGGCCCGTCCTCCTCGGTGGCGGGCTGCTAAACGTCTCTCTCGGGACCTATTACGCGTGGAGCGTGTTCGTCCCCGCCCTCGAGCGGGAGTTCGGCTGGACCCGGACTCAGACATCCCTTGTCGCGACCATCGACATGGTCATGCTCGCTTCCATGTTCCTGGTTGCGGGATTCATGCAGCGCCGGTTCGGGTCCCGCCTGAATGCGTTCATCGGTGGCCTGCTCTTCAGCTTGGGACTCTTCCTGGCCAGCTGGACCACGTCGCTGCCAACGTTGTATCTGACCTGGGGTGTCACGCTCGGGGCCGGCCTTGGCTTCGGGTATTCGGCGCCGATCGCGGCTGGATCGCGCTGGTTCCCCGATCACCTCGGGATCGTCAATGGCCTCGCCATCGGCATCTTTGCGGCAGGCTCGGGTATCTTCGGGCCAATTGCAGGCGCGCTCGTCGAGCGCGTCGGATGGCGCGAGACCTTCCGCATCCTGGCGATGGTTTTCTTCGCGTTCACGATGGTCGGGGCCTACCTCCTGAAGGACCCACCGCCCGGGTACATCGTGCCGGCACCGAAATCCCATGGCGCCGTCAAGACGCGCAAATCGCTGGTGGACGTGGCGACATCGACGGTCATCCGCACGCCCGTTTTCTACGTGCTCTGGATTGCCTATGCGCTGGGCACGACGGCCGGGACGCTCGTGATCAGCCAGCTCGTCCCGTTCGCGCGCGCGGCAGGCTGGAGCGCCGCAGCGGCTGCGCTCGCGATCTCGGTCGGCGCAGCGGGAAGCGCCACCGGCCGTTTCTTTTCAGGGTGGATGAGCGACCATCTCGGCCGGCTGTTCACGCTCCGCCTGATGGTCTTCGTCTCGATGATCGCGACGCCGTCTCTCTACTTCTGGCGCGGCGAGGTGGCGTTGTTCTTCCCGTTGCTGTTTCTCGTCTACTACTGCTACGGGACGCAGCTGTCCGTGTATACGGCGCTGGCGGGCGACTTCTGGGGCGTCAAGTACCTGTCCACCAACTATGGCCTGCTATTGCTCGCGTGGGGGTTCGCGGGCGTGCTCGGCCCGCTCATCGGATCGCGCGTCTTCGTCGCGACGGGCAGCTATCAATATGCGTTCGGCGGCGCGGCGGTCGTGGCAGCGGCCGCCCTGACGCTGTTGTTCACGGTCAGCCCTCCGCCGTCTCCAGCACTGGCACACGCCCATTGATGACGCGCGCGCAGTGGCGAATCGTCTCGCCGAGAATGATGACGGCGCAGATCATCATGATGCCGGTGCAGATCGAATTGACGTAGCCCTGCACGTGGACCGACACGTCCGCCGCGTAGGTGAGCGGCCAGAAGTTGTCGGTGATGTTCATCCAGCCAGCTGAAAGCGTGGTTATCGTGACGAACGCGCATGGCACGCCGGTGACCCACCAGTATTTCGCGCGCCCGATATTGATGACGAGCGTCGTCCCGACCGCCAGCGCCACGACGGCCAGCAGCTGGTTGGCGACGCCGAACATCGGCCAGACGGTGCTGATGCTGCCCGTCCAGATGAAATAGCTCCACCCGAGCACGACCGCCAGAGTGGCCGAGACCGCCGCCGGCAGCGAGCTCGCGCGACCGTAGGACGGCCACGCGCGGCCCGCGAATTCCTGGACGAGAAACCGGCCGATACGCGTCCCCGAATCGATGGTGGTCAGGATGAACACGGCCTCGAACATGATCGCGAAGTGATACCAGTACGCGATCAGGCCCCTCATGCCCGGCAGACCGCTGAAAATCTGCGCCATGCCCACCGCCAGCGACACGGCGCCGCCGGTCCGCCCGATCACGTTCTCCCCGATCTGCCGCTGCAGGTCGGGCAGGTTCACGACGGCCATGCCGAGTTTCTGAAACACGGCGGGGGAGGTATTGATCGCAAAGTAGTCACCGGGATACAGCGCCGTCGCAGTGATGATGGCCACGATGCCGACGACGCCCTCGACGAGCATCGCGCCATAGCCAATCGGCCGGATGTCCGATTCGCGGTCGATCATCTTGGACGTCGTGCCGGATGAAATCACGGCGTGGAACCCGGAAATGGATCCGCAGGCGATCGTGATGAAGAGGAACGGAAACAGCGGACCAGGAATGATCGGGCCGCCGCCGCCGATGTACTGCGAGAACGCCGGGGCGTGCAGCTCCGGGTTGAGGATCATGACGCCGATCACCAGAAACGCGATGGTGCCGATCTTCATGAACGTGCTGAGGTAGGCGCGCGGAGTCAGCAGCATCCAGACCGGGAGGATTGACGCTGCGACCGTGTAGACGCCCATCGCCACGGTCAGCTGATGCTTCGATAGCACGAACCAGCTGCCAAACGTGGACTCAGCGACGTTCTTGCCGAAGACAACCGCCAGAAACATCACGATGATGCCGATGATGGTCGCTTCGGTGATGTGCCCCTTGCGCCATTGGAACATGTAGAAGCCCATCACCAGCGCCAGCGGTATCGTCACGAAGATGGTGAACGTCCCCCAGGCGCTCTCGGCCAGCGCGTTGACGACGATGATGCCGAGGCCGGCCATGGCGATGACGGTGATGAAGAGGATGGCGACGGCCGCAGTGAGCCCCGCCACCGGGCTGACGTCGCTCCGCGCGATGTCCGCCAGCGAGCGGCCGCCCCGGCGCATCGACGCCCACAACCAGAACGAGTCCTGCACGGCGCCGGCGAGGCACACCCCACCGACGAGCCACAGCAGACCTGGCGCGAAACCGAATTGCGCGGCCAGCACCGGCCCGACCAGCGGCCCGGCTCCCGCGATGGCAGCGAAATGATGACCGAAGAGGACCCACCGCGTCGTCGGGTAGAAGTTGGCGCCGTCATATTTCGCATGCGCGGGCGTGACGCGCGCATCGTCCAGGACCCAGACTCTAGTGGCGATAAAGGCACTGTAGTACCGGTACGAGAGCCACAGAATGATCAGCGCGGGGACGATGATGTACAGAGCGGGCATGACCCGAGGATTATACTCACAGGCAGATGAGCGCCTTTCGCCGGCTCTTCGGCTACCTGCGCCGATATCAGCGAGCCTTCGTGCTGGGGCTGGCCTGTACCGTCGCCACGCGCGCCGTGACCCTGGCCTCGCCGAAAGTTCTCCAGTATGCGGTCGATGACCTCACGCGGGGCGTGACTCAGGCCAAGCTGCTCGAGTACGGCGCTGCGCTTCTGGCCATCGGCCTCGTGGGCGGCGCGTTTCGCTTCCTGATGCGCCGGATCCTCACCGGCGCGTCCCGCCACATCGAGTACGACATGCGGAACGACTTCTTCGCGCACCTGGAGAAGCTGCCGCCGGCGTACTTCCAGGCGCATCGAACCGGCGACCTCATGTCGCGCGCCACCAACGACTTGAACGCGGTACGGATGATGACCGGTCCTGCGGTCATGTACTCGGCGGACACACTGCTGACGTTCGTTGTCGCCCTCGCCATGATGGTCGCGATCGACGCGCGGTTGACCCTCTATTCGCTCATCCCGCTGCCCTTCGTGTCGCTGTCGGTCAAGTTCTTCGGCAGCGCCATCCACCGGCGCTTCGAGCAGATTCAGGCGCAGCTCTCGGAGGTGAGCGCCGTCGCCCAGGAGGCCCTGGCGGGTGTCCGCGTCGTCCGTGCCTACCGTCAGGAGCGGGCCGAGATCGACCGGTTCCGCCAGTCGAACGAGGAGTACCTCCTCCGCAACCGGCGGCTCATCGCGCTCCAGGGATTCTTCTTTCCAAGCATGTCGTTCTTTCTCGGCCTCGGCGCGCTGCTCGTCATCTGGTTGGGCAGCCGCGAAGTCGTCCGCGGGCGAATCACCGTTGGTGAATTCGTGGCGTTCAATGCCTACCTGACGGTGCTCAGCTGGCCGATGATCGCGTTCGGCTGGGTGACCAACATGGTCCAACGCGGCATGGCGTCGTGGAAGCGGATGTTGGAGGTCCTCGATTCAGAACCTGCCATTGCGGATTGCGGATTGCGGACTGAGGATTGCGGATCACCGACTGCTCGGAATGTCCGGCAGGCCAACCAAATCGATGAGTCAATCGACCAAACAATCCGCAATCCGCATTCCGCAATCCGCAATGTGATTGAATTCAAGAATTTGTCGTTTGCGTATGGCGAGCGCCCGGTCCTGCGGCACGTGTCTGCGTCCATCCCTGCCGGTCAGACGATTGCGCTCGTCGGGCCGACGGGCTCGGGCAAGTCAACGCTGATCTCGCTGCTCGCGCGTCTTCACGATCCGCCGCCTGGAACCGTGTTCGTCGATGGCGTCGACGTCCGGGAGCTCTCTCTCTCGACGCTGCGCGGCACGATTGGCTTCGTACCGCAAGAGCCCTTCCTGTTCTCGGACACGCTGGCGGACAACGTCGCGTTCGGCCTTGATGGCATTGCCGCGATCGCCGCGACCGCCGCGATCGCCCCGATCGCCGCGTCCGCCCCCGCCGCAGCGGCCGGCGCGGCAGGGCAGGAGAGACCGGGCAGGGAAGAGACCGTTCTTGCGGCCGCCGCCGTGGCGCGCCTCGACAAAGACGTCGCCGACTTCCCGAAGGGCTACGACACCGTGGTCGGCGAGCGCGGCATCACCCTGTCCGGCGGCCAGAAGCAGCGCACCGCGCTCGCGCGCGCGGTGGCGATCGACCCGCGCATCCTCATCCTGGACGACGCGTTGTCCGCGGTGGACACCTATACCGAGGAAGAGATTCTCACGAGGCTCCAGGCAGTCATGCGCGAGCGGACGTCGATCATCGTCTCGCATCGCATCTCGACCGTCCGCCGCGCGGACCAGATTCTGGTGCTCGACGACGGCCGCATCGTTGAGCGGGGTACCCACGACGAGCTCGTAGCCCGGAACGGGTTGTACGCCGAGATGCACAAGAAGCAGCTGCTGGAGGAGGAGCTCGCCGCGTCCTGATTCACTCGTCCCTGAGCGCGATCAGTGGATCGACACGCGTCGCTTTCCACGCCGGCGGCGTGCACGCGGTCAGCGCGACCAGGACGAGCAGCGCGAGCGCTGCGACAAAGGCTGGAAGGTCGAGTGCGTCGACTGCGAAAAGGAGCGACCGCA
>DASZFS010000179.1:0-6434 GCA_035939575.1 Vicinamibacterales bacterium
TTGCTGCCTTGCCGCCGCGGGTCGCCATCAGCCCCATCGCGACCGTCGCGAGCAGGGCTCCCGTCGCCGTCCAGTAGGTTCGTCGCCGCATTCTCGATGTCATCGCCGTGTGCCTCCGAACAAGAGCCTTTGTTTTATGACGATCCTCATGTAACGCTATTTATGACGAACATCATGTATAATGTCAAGTGGCATCCAAAACAGGGGGGACGGCCGTGAGGGTGACACGCAAGCAGGCGGCGGCGAATCGCGAAAAGGTTCTCGACGTGGCGGGCGCGCTCTTCCGTGAGCGTGGCTTCGATGGAATCGGAGTCGCGGACATCATGAAGCGCGCCGGGCTGACCCACGGCGGCTTCTACGGCCAGTTCGCGTCGAAAGACGATCTCGTCGCCGAAACCACGGCGCGAGTGCTCGGCAAGGCAGGGTGGCAGGAACGGCTGACGGGAAAGGCGGACCCATCATTTGGCGATGTGGTCCGGGCCTACCTGTCGCCCCGTCACCGCGACGATCCTGGAACGGGTTGTTTGATGGCTGCGCTTGGATCGGACGCCGCGCGTCAACCGCGGGCGGTGCGTCGCGCCTTCACCGACGGGTTTCGCGCCCGGATTGACGGCTGGCTGAAACTGGTGCCCGGCCAATCGGAGGCCGCCCGACGTGAAAAGGCGCTGGCGACGATGGCCAGTCTTGTCGGCGCGCTCATCCTGTCGCGCGCCGTCGACGATCCCGCGGTGTCCGACGAGATTCTGCAGGCGACGGCAACGGAAATCGGACGGCGCTGACTGAGGTAGGTAAAGGGAGCGAAACGTGAGCAGCGACAACCTTGTACTCGATCGGCGACCGGCTCCCTCCCACTTACCCGCTTCGCACGATGCACCCGTGAGTCATCTCCACCTGAAGGAGAGCTCATCGATCCCGTCCCTGTTGCGACACACCGGTGCATTTGCCATTACGCGCGTGGAGGCTTCCAGCGGGTTGGCTGACCCAATCACGAAGGTCTCGAGCGTTCCCGCCCTGCTGGTCTCGGTGTCACTCAAATCCGTGCCGATTGGCGACTACCAATTGTGGGTCGACGACAAGCTTGTCCCAACGCCCTACACCCCACCGTTCCGGTCCACCGTCCTCGATTTCGACGCGCAACCCAAGTGCAAGCCTGGAAGTGCATTCGACTACGTGCTGTTTCATATTCCTCGCAAAGCCCTGAATGATATCGCCGCAGATCTTGCCGTTCCCCCCGTGGAGACCTTCAGAATCTCGCTCGACGAAGAAGATCTGGTTCTGACGCAGCTGACCAAGAGCATTCTTCCGTTCATTGGGCGACAAGACTGGCTTGCCCCTCTGACCCTGGACCACCTCAATCTGATCCTCGGGGCTCATGTGCTCCAGAAGTATGCAGGATTACGACAGGTGCCGACGGTCTCGGCCGGCGGCTTGGGGCCCTGGCAGAAACGCCGTGCGATCGAGTTGTTGAGCGAGCATCTGGCCGGGCGAGTGCGCCTCTCTCACCTGGCGCAGGAGTGCGGCCTTTCGGTCAGCCATTTCGCCAGGTCATTCAAGGCGAGCTTCGGTGTCTCGACTCACAGATGGCTCGTCCAGCGCCGGATTGAACGTTCCCAAGATCTCCTGATACACACGCGCGCGTCGCTGTCCGATATCGCGGAACAGGCAGGCTTCTCCGATCAAGCGGCTTTCACTCGGACCTTCCATCAGATCGTGGGCATCAGTCCAGGTCGATGGAGGCGAGATCATCAGCCCAGAGCATCACATGTCCTTTAGTCGGAACGCTCTCTCGCCCTCATAGCGCCTCTCTGGTGCGATTCAACACCCAGTTCGAAGCAATATTCGACAAGCCCGGTCGAATCGTGCAAGAAGCATTCGACCGGTCCTCGTAGGCTGACGTCTAGACGCGACGCTGTTCTTGAACCCGTGATGCGACGCCTGGTCGGCATGGTTTCTTCGATCGAGGGAGGTAGAACGATGAGTTCGCCAGTTGTGTTGATTACCGGCGCACTGACCGGCATCGGTCGGGCAGCCGCATTCATCTTTGCGCAAGACGGCGCACAGGTCGTTGTCGCCGGCCGTCGAGACGATCGAGGTCAGGCGCTGGTTGCGGAGCTCTTGGAACTCGGAGCAGACGCCATGTTCGTTCATGCGGACGTCCGCCACGAAGACGAGGTGCGGAATCTTGTGGATGAAACAGTCAGGCGTTTCGGTCGCTTGGATATCGCCGTCAATAACGCGGCGACGGAGGGTTTGCGCGGTCTGGTCACAGAACAGACCGCGGAGAGCTATGCGGCGACGTTCGACAGCAACGTCCTGGGCGTGCTGTTGAGCATGAAGCACGAACTGAGAGTGATGCTGCCGCAAGGGAACGGGAGCATCGTCAATGTGTCATCGACCTACGGAAGGGTCGGCGCTGCCGGCGCGTCCGTGTACGTCGCCAGCAAGCATGCCGTGGAAGGGCTGACGAAATCTGCCGCACTCGAAGTCGCGGGGACCGGAGTACGGGTCAATGTGGTCGCTCCGGGCACGACCGATACGGGCATGCTCACACGCTTCACCAGTACGGATGACAACAAGGCTGCGCTCGTCTCGACCGTACCCCTCAAACGTCTCGCGACACCCGAGGAGATCGCTCATGTGATCGTGTTTGTGGCGTCAGCAGATGCGTCATACATGACCGGTGCGTCGATCCCCGTGGATGGAGCGATGAGCGCTGACTAAACCGTTCTGCATTCACGATTCCGCACAACGCCGTGTGTTTGAGGGAGGGGATGATGACCACGATTCAACAACGCGATCTCCATGGGCTGAAAGCCCTCGTCACGGGAGCCACGGCCGGCCTCGGGCGTGCGATCGCCTTTCAACTCGCGCGAGATGGGGCCGACGTCACCGTGCATGGCCGTGACGCTGGGCGCGGTGTGCAGACGGTCGAAGAGATACAGTTACAGGGTGGCACCGCCCGCTTCGTCGGGGCCGACCTCGCCGACGCCACGAGCATCGCCCATTTCGCCAAGCAGGTGGGCGACATCGACATCCTGATCAACAACGCCGGGTTCTCGGTGTGGGGCCACACGGAGACGTTCGAGATCGCGTCCTTCGACGCGATGTTCGCCGCCAACGTCAGGGCGCCGTTCTTCCTCGTCTCCGCGTTCGCGCCAGGCATGGCGGCCCGTGGAACCGGGAGCATCATCAACATCAGCAGCATGGCCGGCCGCCTCGGTCTCGCCGGCGGCGCGGCGTACGGGGCCACGAAGGCGGCCCTGGCGTCATTCACTCAGGCATGGGCCGCGGAGTATAGCCCCCGCGGTGTGAGAGTCAATGCTGTCGCGCCTGGCCCGATCTACACGAGGCCCGAGGCGCGGGAACTCTTCGACTCGCTCGGGGCCACCACGGCGATGAAGCGTGCGGCGGACCCTGCGGAGATCGCCGAGGTCGTGGCATTCCTGGCCTCGCCACGTGCCAGCTATATGACCGGAGCCATCGTAGCCGTCGACGGTGGCCGAACCGCGATTTAGGGGTCAGAGAGGAATCGTTGCCGTGACAGACAAACGGCGAGGGTCCCGGGGCCCGACCATCCCATCAGGGGTGGACGAGGAAAGTAGTCAGCACGCGTCCGTGCCGGCCGGCGCGAGGCGAGCATGCGCATCCAGCGCCCTGTGAATTAAGATTCGGGCCATGAGGCTGATGGCCAAGTTCACCGCGATCTTCACCCTGGTCTTGTTCGTTGGGGTCGCCATCATTGCATGGCTTTCATACCGCCTGGTAGAGGACAACGCCCGGACGTTCGTCCTCGATCAGGCACGCCTCATGATGCAGGCCGCGCGCTCGGTGCGGGACTACACCACGTTTCAGCTCAAGCCGCTGCTGACACCCGAAGAACAACGCAACCACACGTTCCTGCCCCAACGCGTTCCGGCTTATGCCGCGACCGAGCACTTCAAGTATCTGCGGGAAGGGCTTCGCGACTACAGCTACAAGGAGGCCTCGCTCAACCCGACGAATCCGCGCGACCGCGCTGTGGATTGGGAGGCCGACATCATCAACGCCTTTCGAGACAACTCGGAGATGCAGGAGCTGACCGGCGAGCGCGACGCGAGCACCGGAAAATCTCTCTTCTTCGCACGGCCGATGCGCGTCGAGCGGGAGTGTCTTGAGTGCCACAGCCAGCCCGGCGTGGCCCCGCCCGCGATGATTCAGATCTACGGCGCCGGCAATGGATTTGGCTGGCAGCCGGGATCCGTGATCGCGGCGCAGATCGTGTCCGTTCCGATGGCCTTGCCGCTGGCGATGGCGCGCGACAGCTTCCGCCGGCAGCTGATCTACATAGGAATGGTGTTCTTCGCCAGCCTGCTGATCTTGAACGTCGTTCTCTATTTCATGATCGCGCGACCGGTAGCCAGGCTGTCCGACATGGCGGACAAGATCAGTCTAGGCGAGCTCGGTGTCGCCGAGCTGCCGGTCCGCGGCAACGATGAAATCGCTCGCCTCGCGCGCTCGTTCAATCGGATGCGGCGGAGCCTGGGGACCGCAATGAGGATGCTCAATGACCCGGAAACGAATTCCGGATCCAAGCCTTAGTCAGTTGAGAAGGACTTCAGGAAGGTCCGCCGCTCGCCTTCATCCAGGATGTGGGCTGCGAGCGCGGCCTTCAACGCTTCCGTCGTGTTCGCAGTCCGTGCGGCCCTTTCCACCGCCATCGACGCCATCGGCCCCAAGTACACGGCGAGCGCAGTTCGCGCGGCGCTCAGCGTTCGCTCGTCCAATGGCGTTGACGGCGACCCGGCCGACGGCGATCCGTCAGGCCGAGACCCCGTGCGTCGCGACTCGGGCTCGTTCGGAAGGGGCTGCGCCGCCTCCGAATGCCGGCCAAGCACCCGCAGAAAATCGACGCGCGCCGCGTCTCCCGGGATGTGCTGGGCCAATTCCCGGCAGAGCGCCTCAAAACTGGAATGGCGCGCCGCGGCTTTACCGACCAGAGTCTTCGCGATGGGTCCGACGCTACAGGTCAGCTGCGATTCCAGCCGGTCCAGCTCGATGCTGTCGAAGGCCGGTCGCGGCGCCTGTTGCTGGCTCTTCTCCAGCGCCTTCCGCACCTCGACCATCGTCTGAAATCGCTCGGCGGGCAATTTGGCCAGACACCGATTGACGATGTCTGGAAGAGGCGCGGGCCCATGAAGCGGCGCGGGCTGTTTGTACAGAATCGCCGCGAGAGTGGAGATCGAACTGTCGGCCTGAAACGCCCGCCGCCCACTCAGCAACTCGTACAGCACCACACCGAAGCTGAAGATGTCCGACCGTTCGTCGAGACGTTTGCCCTCGGCCTGTTCCGGCGCCATGTACGCCACCGTGCCAAGGATAGTGCCTTCGGTGGTCGTCGTACCGTCTCGCGCGGCGGGCGTCATGAGCTTCGCCAAGCCGAAGTCGAGCAGCTTCGCCGCTCCCTTCGCCGTGACCATGATGTTGGCGGGTTTCAAGTCGCGATGCAGGATGCCGCGGGCGTGCGCCTCTTCGAGTGCGCTCGCGATCTGGATCGCCAGGTGCACCGAATCCGCCGGCGAACGCGGCCCCCGCAGCGGCTGCCCATCGATGTATTCCAGCACGAGATAATCGCTGCCGATGTCGAAGATCTGACAGATATGCGGATGATTCAACGCGGCAATCGTGCGCGCCTCCTGCTCGAACCGGTCGCCGCGGTCGTTCTTCAGTCGCTTGACCGCAACCACGCGATCCAATCGTGTGTCTCGCGCTTTCCACACCTCCCCCATCCCGCCCTCGCCGATCGATTCCAGCAGCACGTACGGCCCAACCAGACTGCCCGTGGTCCAAATGGTCAGGTTAGCCATGTTTGCCGTCAAACAAGTTCACGATGGGAGTCGACGCGCCACGCAACACCAAGGTCGCCTTCGGCGCCGATATAGTGTGCCGCAGAAGTATGACCTGTGCGTAGAAAGGCACCTGACTGAGAGTAGAGTCCATCGTTTGTGCTACTGCGCCAGAAAGCGTACCACAGCGGACCTCCGAGTAATCGCCGCGGAGCACGTCATGGGCGGGCGGCAAGCGCCGCCTTCACCCTCTCTGGTGTAAACGGAATCTGCCGCAGTCTGGCACCGGTCGCGTCGAAGACGGCGTTCGCGATCGCCGCGGGCACCGCGGTGATCGCGGTTTCGCCTGCGCCAGTGGCTTCCTCATCCACCTGGTTGATCAAGACGGTCTCGACGCGGGGTATCTCGAACCCGAGCGGGAACGTGTGATACGTTCGCCAATCAACTGATGTGACCTTCTCGCGATCCCACGTCACCTCTTCAAATAGCGCGCGGCTCAACGCGTGCAGCGCACCCCCTTCGATCTGGTTGCGCATGCCATCGGGATTTGAGATCGGCCCGGAGTCCTGGGCGACAACAATCCGCCGAACGCGGATCACGCCGGTGTCCTGG
>DASZFS010000180.1:0-6633 GCA_035939575.1 Vicinamibacterales bacterium
CGCGACTGTCGCTCCTCCGGCCTCGAGCGCACCGCGATGCGCTGCCGAATCGATCCCGCGCGCCAGCCCGCTCACCACGACCACGCCGGCCGCCGACAGGTCGCCGGCGAGCTGGCCGGCAACCGACAGCCCGTAGGGGGACGCAGCCCGCGACCCCACGATGGCGACTGCCGGGGAGTGCAGCCAGGCGGTCTCCCCTCGAGCCCAGAGCACGATCGGCGCATCGACGAGAGTCGTCAGCGCTACAGGGTACGACGCATCGGTCAGGCAAACGGGTGCAATCCGGCCCGTTCGCGCGCGCACGAGCGCCGCGGCCGCGCGTGTGCCCAACGCCCGCTCTTCGTCCGGCTTGTCGCGGTAATGCTGGCCGAGGAGCGAGGACAGCACCGCGTGAGGCGGCACGCCGGACCGAAGCTGTTCGGCCGCGCGCGACCAACACCAGAGAGGCAGCAGGGAAAGCGCGACGAAGGACGTCCGGTCGGTCGGCTGGGCCGGCGTGGTCATGGCCGCTACCTGCGCGAGCGGCCGGCGCCGGCGTCAAACAGACGAGGCCGGACCGCCGCGCGACAGCGCGAGCCCGACCTCCGTCATCTATTATAGGCAGCCTCGACCACGTTTCGTAAATCGTCAACGAGGTTGAGAGAGAGTTTCCCTGCCGTTTTTGCCGCCTCGACCGTGGCACGTGCCTTGCTCATCCACCGGAAGTTTTCGAGAAGTTTTCGCCAAATGGCTTGCACGGTTTCGTCCCGAGTCGCTATAGTGGTTTGTCCATCCATGAACATGCGCGCCGCGCTCGTCGCCGCATGCCTTGCCGTTGCAACGGCGTCTCCCGCGCTCGCCGATGCGAAAAGCGACGCGCGCTCGCAGGTCGAGTTCGGCATCAATGTGGCGCAGCGGGGGCTGTGGCGCGAAGCGATCTACCGATGGGAAAAGGCCGTCGAGCTCGATCCGTCGTACGCCGCGGCGTTCAACGATCTCGCCATCGCGTACGAGCACGAAGGACAGTTCGACAAGGCGCGGAAGGCGTACGAGAAAGCGCTCGAGATCGACCCCAACAACTCGCAGATCCGCCAGAACTACGAGCTTTTCAAGGAAATCAATGACCGCACGAGTGCCGACAAAGCAAAATCGTAGGCTCGCGGTCGCGGCGATCGTGGCGGGCATCGCCATCGGCTGCGGTCCCAGCTACTACGAGATCCCGATTGAGACGCCGATCCAGCCAAAGATGGACGTCTCGCCGTTCCAGCGTGTGCTGGTCGCCGGCTTCGTCGCGGGCGGCTCTGAGGACGTCGACGCCAACCAGGAGACTGTGCGCCTGCTGCGCAGCCAGCTGCGTACGAAATCACAGCTGAAGGTCATCGACGCGGATCTGCTGCCGCTGATGGAAGTCGCTCAGGACGCGGCGCAGCCCGCGGTCGCCGACGATCGACCCGCCGCCGACAACGGATCGGTGCACCCGGCGCCAGGCATGGCGCTCCCCAAGCAGATCAAGGAAGAAAAGGATCTCGAGCCCTACGAGCGCGTGTTCGCGAACACCGCCTATTGGAAGCGGATCGGCGAGGAGTTCCAGAACCCGCTCATCGTCACCGGCACGGTGTTGTTCTCGCCTCATTCCCGCTCGGGTTACGTGCAGCGCGACGTCGAGCAGTACGACAGCTTCGGGCGGCGCCGCGTGATGCCCATGCGGACCTACATGGAGCGCAAAGGCTTCATCCTCCACCCCAAGTTCGTGTTCATCGATGGCCGCACCGGCGCGACGCTGTACTCGGAGAGCTACCGCGAAGAGGTGCTGTACAACGCGCAGCAGAACACGCCGGCGCTGTCGTCGTACTTCGAGCTGATGGATCGCCTCGTCCCGAATTTCCTCAGCGCGCTCAGCAATCAGAAGGTCAAGGGCACGCGCGTCCTGCTGAAGTGACCGCCCTCGGCGGCGTCAGGGGCTCATGGGTCCACATCGTTCGCTTTTCGCGCGTGTGAAGCAGTTCATCCGGCAGCTCTTCAGGCCGCGCTTCGGCAATGGGAGCGACCCGTATGCCGGCGTCCGCGCGATAACAAGACTCCGGGGGCCCCTGCCCCCCGGTCGGCAAGCACCTGGCGGCAGGAGCTCGGCGATCGCCGTCGCGGAGCCGGATGAGGATCGGTTGGACATGAGCGCGGTCGGCGTGACACGCGAACGCGCGCGCCGATGATCTGAGGTGCTTCATGCTCTGGAAAAGAATGACGTGTTCGTTCTGCGGCCGGAACGATCAGGAAGTGACGAAGCTGGTCTCCGGACCGAGAACGATCTTCGGCCGCGTGTATATCTGCGATCGATGCGCCGCCCAGACGATCGCCATCATGAACGCGCAGTCGGGAGACGACCAGGCGCAGGCGCCCGGCGGCCGCTGAACGCGCGGCCACAAGGGCGCTGACCGCGATCCCGCTCACTCGGTCAGCGCGACGATCGGATCGACGCGCGTCGCGCGATGGGCGGGCAACACGCACGCCATCACCGCGACAGCCGCCAGCAGGCCGACGACGGCCGCGAGGACACGCGGATCGCCGGCAGTCACGCCGAACAGGAGGCCCTCGAGGCTCCGGCGCAGCGCGAACGCGCCGGCGGCGCCGACCGCAAAGCCGCTCGCGATCAGCAGAAGGCCTTCGCGCAGCACGAGCTCGAAGATGGCCGAGGCGCTGCTGCCGAGGGCGATCCGGATGCCGATCTCCCTCTGGCGCTGCGTGACGAGGTACGCCAGGACGCCGTAGATGCCGAGAGCAGACAGAAACAACGCGACGCCGCCGAAGATGAGCGACAGCACGACGGGCGAGCGCCGGCCGATCAGCGACTTCTCCATCCTCTGATCCATTGTCTGGGTGTCGAACACCGGCAGCTCGCGATCGAGCCCGTTCAGCGCGCCGCGCACGGCGCTCGTAAGCGACAGTGGGTCGCCCGCCGTCTTCAGGGCGAATGTCATGCCCGGTGACGTGTCCTGATCCATCGGCAGGTAGTAGGTGCCGACCGACTGCTGCCCCTCGGTGAGGTCGTGGAGCTTGATGTCGGCGATGACCCCCACGACGGTCAGGAACACCGTCTTCTCGTTCACGGCAGTGATGTCGCCGCTGATGTCGGTCGGCTTGTACATGCGGCGGCCGATCGGGTCCTGTCCGGGCCAGAAGTGCTTGGCGAGTGTCTCGTCGACGATGATCGAGGGGATCGCGTGCGGCCGCGCCGGCGCGGCGGTCGTGGCGTTACTGGATTTGTCATTACTGGATTTGTCATTAGTGGATTTGTCATTACTAGCCGGATTGGCGGGCTTGGGGATGGCGGCGTCGCGCGCGTCGAAGACGCGGCCGCGCAGGAGCCGCACTCCCATGGCCTCGAAATATCCCGGCGTCACGTCGACGGCGGTCGGAGAAATGACCGACTCCCCCGCTTTCATCTGGTAGCCCTCCGCGAAGATCACACTGTCGCTGTGATTGCCTCCGAAGGGAATCGAGTCGGTGGCGCCGGCCGCCGCGACGCCCGGGAGCGCGCGCAGCCGCGCGAGCGCCTCATGGGTGAATCCGATCAACTTCTGGTCGTCGGTGTATCGGGCCCGCGGCAGGCTGATTGACGCCGTCATGACGCCGTCGCCGTTGAACCCCGGCTGCACGGCCAGCACCTGCCGGAAGCTCGCGAACAGCAGGCCCGCGCCGATCAGCAGCACGAACGCGAATGCGACCT
Source organism: Vicinamibacterales bacterium (assembly GCA_035939575.1). Classification (GTDB taxonomy): domain Bacteria; phylum Acidobacteriota; class Vicinamibacteria; order Vicinamibacterales; family CAVVIG01; genus DATKHR01. Next base: position 3,704 of record DASZFS010000180.1, read on the forward strand.
GCGCGATGACGAGCGCGCGCCGCAACGTCCGGACGCCGCGGCCGCTTGTGCCCCCCCTGCCTTCCTCGCGCAGCACCGTCGTCAGGTTGACCGGAAGCACGTTCGCGACGGGAATCAGGCCGAGGACGACGCCAATGGCGGCGGCGAGGGCGATGGTGTAGGCGACGACCACGCCGTCCAGGCGGATCTCGGTGCCGCGCGGCAGCTCCTGGATATTGAGCGTCCCGAGCGCCTGGAGCGCGGCGTAGCCGACCAGGAGCCCGAGCGCGGCGGACAGGAGCGTGAGCACGACGCTTTCCGTCACGAGCTGTCGGCCGACGCGCGCGCGGCCGGCGCCGAGGGCGAGGCGCGTGGCGAGCTCGCGGATGCGCACGCGCGAGCGCACGAGCACGAGGTTCGCGACGTTGACGCAGCCGATGAGGAGGACGAAGAGCGCGCCGCCCCACATGAGATAGAGAGTCGGTTTGATCTCCCGGACCAGGGTCTCCTGCAGCGGATCGACGGTGGTGTGGAAGCCGGCGTTGATCAGCAGCGGCTTCAGCTTCGGGAAGAGCTCAAGGTTGCGCGCATTCAGCGCGTCGATCTCGAGGCGCGCCCGCTCGATGGTCGCGCCGGGCTTCAGGCGCGCGATGTTCTGGTAGTTGTTGTTGTGCCGCTCCCCGTCGCTTTTCTGCTGGGCGGTGAACGCCAGCGGGCGCCACAGCATCACGTTCGGGTTCAGGAAGGAGAACCCTTTCGGCATGATACCGATGACGGTGAACGGCTGGCCGTCGATGCGCAGGTCCTTTCCGACGGCGGCCGGGTCGCCGCCGAAGGCCGACTGCCAGAGGGCGTCGCTGAGGACGACTTTCTTTTCGTTGCCTGGCTCGCCTTCCTGCTCGCTGAACGTGCGTCCCAGCGCGGGCGGGATGCGAATCAGGCGGAAGAAGGAAGGGGTGACACGGCTGACGCGCACGCGTATCGGCGTGCCGCTCTGGTCGATGCTCTGGTTGGCGCCGTTGAAGAGTGCCTCTTCCTCGAACACGTCGGTGTCGCGCATCCGGTCGTAGTAGTCCGGGACGCTGGAGTTGCCGCCGGCCGCCGCGGCGGCGCCGGCTCCCGGATAGGCATTGCCCATGAGCACGATGCGCTCGGACTCCGGCACAGGAAGCGGCCGCAGCAGCACGTTGTGAACCACCGAAAAGAGCGCCGTGTTCGCCCCGATGCACAGCGCAAGCGTGAGCGCCACTGTGAACGTGAAGGCCTTGTCCTTCCACAGCAGTCGCAGGGCGAGACGGAGGTCGCTCATGACCACAGATAGACGAGATTAGGGTTAAGCGGGTTCAACAGGTCAGCCTCCGTCTAATGCCGGCGGTTCCATTGGCCGATACGCTTGAGGTAAGCGCGTGTTGACTGGAGGAGATCTGTGTTCCTGACGATGCCCGGTCTGCGGCGCCCGCTCACATCGACCCCGCTCCTCACGTGCGGGCTCGTCGCGTTCGTCTGCCTGCATGCGGCGCCCTCGGCGGCGCAGGACGAGCAGGCCCTCAAGTCCTTCTTCGAGGGCAAGCGCGTGACGCTCAAGCTCGACATGCCAGGCTCCTCCGACGGCGTCGACCTGCACGTCGACTCGAACCGTCCGCTCGACTACCAGCAGTATGGCGATCGCATTCGGTCGTTTGGTACGGCCATCCGGTCAGGCGAATCGGCGCTGGTAACGCTCGTCAAGGTCAAGAAGGATCTGATCGAATTCCAGCTCGCGGGCGGCGGCTACGGCACCTTCGGCGAGGATACCAGCACGACGGTCAGCATGCCGTTGGTCGAACGGAGCAAGCGCGAAATAGAGCTCGAGAAGGCCGTCAGGGAAGAGGACAACCCCCGTGAGCGCAGGGAGCTCGAGCGGGAGCTGGACGAGCTGCGCGACCGCCGCGAGCGTGAGAACCGGCGCATCGAGGCGGCGCGGGCGGAAGCGGAGGAGCAAAAACGAGCGCTCCTGGTCCAGCGGCGCCTGAGCGGCGGATCGCGCATCAACTTGCGGTACAGCGGCCGTGTGCCATCGACGATCGGCGCCGAGGACGTCATGACGGCACTCTCGGCGTACGTCGATTTCAGAGCGTTGGACTCTCGGCCCGCTCCGGCCGCGGAGCCTGTGTCCAGCGCCACGGACCGTCCCGCAGGAGACATCGCGCTGAACATGCTGAACAAGGGGATGACGCGCGCCGAAGTCGAGCGGGGCCTCGGCCCCGCGCAAGAATCGTCCGGACATCGTGAGGGCAGCCTCGCGATGATGACGCTCGTGTTCCTGCGAGGCGATCAGCGCATCACCGCCGATTTCGTGGACGACGTGCTGGTTCGCTATGCGGTCACGTCCCGGTGATAACCCTGTGGAAGATGCAGCCCGACGGCTTGAACGCGATATTACCGAAGTAGGCCCATCCACGTTCACTCCTTGACCGCCGGTATCAATCCCTTCTCTCGAAATCCGTAGACTCGCCAGTTCAGGCTCCGTGGAAGTAGAGGAGAACGAAGAGGTTCTTCGTTCTCTTGCCGCGAGACTCAACGCAGAGCTGCCGCGGGCACGCCACGTGCAGTCTTTCATGCGCGACGCGCGCTGACTCGGGCAGGGGTAGTGTGCAGATGCGAACAGCTGAGCAAGGTCCCCACGACCAATCCGGTCGTGAGGCATTGGAAGGAGCATTCTCATGCATGCGATGCGAATAACGTGCTGCGCGGCCGTGCTGGCGCTGTTGGTGACGCCAAGCGCCCGCGCGGACGAGTGGGACAAGCTGACGTACTTCACCTTCAGCGGTCCGGTGCAAGTGCCCGGTGCGACGTTGCCGGCCGGCACCTACATGTTCAAAATCGCCGACGGCGCGTCCAACCGCCACGTGGTGCAGATTTTCAGCAAGGACGGCAAGAAACTCTTCAGGACCCTCCTCGCGATCCCGGAT
>DASZFS010000181.1:0-8166 GCA_035939575.1 Vicinamibacterales bacterium
ATGGATAACCAACGAACGCTGCTCGACGCCCAGCTCGGGTACGTCCGCGCCTTGAGTGAATTCGAACAGGCGACTGCCGATCTGGAGCGCGCCGTGGGCGCGGACCTGCCCGAAGGCACGACGACGTCGGTGGCCCTACGCGAAGGGGGTGTGCGATGAAGCGCCCGCTGCTGATTCTGCTGGTCGTGGCCGTGCTACTGGCCGTCGGCGCCGGCGTGTACGTCGTTCGTACGCGCACCCGGACGAGCTCGTCGTCTCCGCCGATCGCGCAAGACACGATGCCAAACATGCCCGCTGGTTCCCCCGCTGCGAAGGGTGCACCCCAAACGACGCCTCGTGGAGACGTGACGATCGATCCCCGCCGGCAACAACTGATCGGCGTGAAGACCGTCGCGGTTGTCCGTCAAACCGTCGATCAGCACGTCCGTGCGACTGGTGCCGTCCGGTACGACGAGACGAAACAAGCCGACGTGAACGTGAAGATCGAAGGCTGGATTCGCGAGCTGTATGTGGACTACACGGGACAGCCGATCCAGCGAGGCCAACCCCTCTTCACGTTGTACAGCCCCGATCTCCTCAACACGCAGCACGAGTACCTCTTGGCGCTGAAGACGCGCAACCAGTTGCAGCAGTCGACGATCGCCGACGCTCGAGAACGCGCCGATGCGCTCGTGGCCTCCGCCCGTCAGCGGCTCCTCGCCTGGGATCTCCCGGCCGACGACCTCCAGAAGCTGGACGAAACGCGACGCGTCGTCGATGCGGTCGTGTTTCGGGCGCCGGTCAGCGGATTCGTCGTGGAAAAGATGGCCGTGAAGGGCCTCCACGTCATGCCCGGCCAAAGTCTGTACAAGGTCTCGGATATTTCGGTGGTGTGGGTGGAAGCGGACGTGTACGAAAGCGAGCTCGCCGCCGTCAAGGTCGGCGATGCCGCCACGGTGACGGTGGACGCCTATCCCGGCGAGCCGTTCACCGGCCGCGTGATCTACATCTATCCGTACCTCGACGAGAAAACGCGCACGAATAAGGCCCGCGTGCAGTTGACGAATCGGGGTGGGCGCCTGAAGCCGGGGATGTACGCCTACGTCGACTTGACGTCTCGCGGACGTTCGGGACTCGTTGTCCCGGCCAACGCCGTGCTCGACTCCGGAACGGAACAGGTCGTGTTCATCGCGCAAGGTGACGGCCGGTTCCAGCCGCAGAAGGTCACGATCGGCCGTCGTCTCGGCGACTCCACCGAAATTCTCGACGGCCTGAAGGAACGCGATCAAGTGGCGACTGGGGCGACCTTCTTCCTCGATTCCGAGAGTCAGCTTCGGGCGTCACTCCAGGGATACGAGACCTCCTCGACGCCGACAGGAGGCGCGACGGCACCTTCGGGGACGCTGATCGCGTTCCGCACCGTCCCCGACCCGCCGAAGACGGGCGACAACCAGCTGGAAGCGACGGTGAAAGACGCCACCGGCAAGCCGATCGACGACGCGGAGGTGACCGTGCAGTTCTTCATGCCGGCGATGCCGACGATGAACATGCCGGCGATGAAAAGCGACGCGAAGTTGGCGCCTGCCGGGGGCGGGGTGTATCGCGGGAGCGGGCAAGTGATGATGGCCGGCCGGTGGGATGCCACCGTGACCGTCGTACGAGATGGGCAGCGCCTCGGAATCAAGCAACTGCCGGTGGTGGCAAGATGATCGAACGAATCATCGACTGGTGTGCGGCCAATCGGTTTCTGGTGTTCACAGGCACCGTCATCCTGACGGTGTGGGGCATCTGGGCGATGACGCGCACGCCGCTCGATGCCGTGCCGGACATTTCGGACGTCCAGGTGATCGTCTCCACCGAGTGGATGGGGCGAAGTCCCGACCTCATCGAGGACCAGATCACCTATCCGATCGTCAGTGCCCTGATTTCTACGCCGAAGGTGAAAGCCGTGCGCGGATTCACCGATTTCGGCATCTCGTACGTGTACGTGATCTTCCAGGACGGCACCGACATGTACTGGGCGCGGAGCCGCGTCGTCGAATACTTGCAAGGCATCCGCGGACAGTTACCCGAAGACACCAACCCGGTCATCGGGCCGGATGCCACTGGCGTCGGCTGGGTGTTCGAATACGCCTTGGTGGATGAAACGGGTGAGCACAGCCTCGCGGATCTGCGCGGCTTTCAGGATTGGCACTTCCGCTACTGGCTGGCGTCGGTACCCGGCGTGGCGGAAGTCGCCAGCATTGGCGGGTTCGTCAAGCAGTACCAGGTCAACATCGATCCCAACAAGCTGTCGGCCTTCGGGATCGGCATCAGGGATGTGATCCAGGCCATCAAGATGAGCAACAACGATGTCGAAGGGCGTCTGTTGGAGTTCTCAGGCCGCGAGTACATGGTTCGAGGCCGCGGGTACCTGACTTCCCTTGCTGATATCGAGGGCGTGTCTCTCGGCGCGAGCGCCGGAGGCACGCCAGTCCGTGTCCGTGACGTTGCGCAGGTGCGGATCGGACCCGACATTCGGCGAGGCGTCGCCGAGTTGGACGGCAAAGGGGAAGCGGTCGGCGGCATCATCGTCATGCGCTTTGGCGAGAACGCCTTGAACGTCATTGAGGGGGTCAAAGCCAAGATCCGGGAAGTCCAGCACTCTATGCCGCCAGGTGTCAAGATCGTGCCGACCTACGACCGGTCCTGGCTCATCGGCGAGTCGATCAACACGCTGCGGCACACGCTCATTGAGGAATCGATCGTCGTCTCGATCGTCATCATCATGTTCCTGTTCCACTTCCGATCGGCGCTGATCCCAATCCTCGCGCTGCCGGTCGCCGTCCTGGCGTCGTTCATCCCGATGTACTACCTCGACGTGACGTCGAACATCATGTCGCTCGGGGGACTCGCCCTCGCCATCGGCGTCCTGGTCGATGCCTCGATTGTGATGGTCGAGAACGCGTATCGTCACATCTCGGAGGAGGGTATTTCGTACGAGGAGCAGCCGCGCGCGATTGTGCAGGCCGCCAAGCAGGTCGCTCGGCCCATCTTCTTTTCCCTGGCGATCATCGTCATTTCGTTCGTGCCCGTCTTCCTCCTCGAAGCTCAGGAAGGCCGGATGTTCCGGCCGCTCGCCTTCACGAAGACCTTTGCGATGATGGCGGCGTCCATTCTGTCCATCACGCTCGTGCCCGTGCTGATGATCCTCTTCATTAGGGGCAAGCGGTTGAAACCGGAGTCGCAGAATCCCATCTCGCGGTTGTTCGGGTGGATGTACGAACCGATCCTCCGGCTGGCCCTGCGCTGGAGATGGGCCGCACTCCTCGTCAACTTCGCCGTGATCCCGCTCACCGTCCCGATCCTGTTCATGATCGGCAGCGAATTCATGCCACCGCTGTTCGAGGGGTCACAGCTCTACATGCCGACGTCGCCGCCGGGACTGTCGATCACGGAGTCGACGCGGCTCCTGCAAGTGCAGGACAAGATCCTCCGGACGTTCCCGGAGGTCGAGACCGTCTTTGGCACCGTCGGCCGAGGGACGACGTCGACCGACAACACGCCAATGGGCATGGTGAATACGACCGTGACCTTGAAGCCGCGCGAACAGTGGCGGGCGGGCCTGACGATCGAGAAGCTTCAGGCCGAAATGGACGCTCAACTGCAGTTTCCAGGCTTTCCGAATGTCTGGACCCAGCCGATCCGCAACCGGCTCGACATGCTCCTGACGGGGATCAAGACGCCGGTCGGGATCAAGATTCTCGGGTCGGACTTGACCGAAATCCAGAGGCTCGGCGGCGAGATCGAGCGAGCCGTTCAGAGCATCCCAGGCACACGAAGCGTGTACGCGGAACGGGTGGCACAGGGTTACTTCACCGACATCACGATCGATCGCGAAGCCATCGCCCGGCACGGTCTGACGATTGGCGATGTCGAAGACGTGATTGAGTCGGCCATCGGCGGGCAGAACATCACGCGAACCATCGAAGGTCGGGAGCGCTATCCCGTGAATGTCCGGTACGAACAAGGATTTCGTCACACCTTGCCTGACCTGCAACGGATCCTCGTAAAGGCCCCCGCAGGCGCCCAGATCCCGCTTGCGCAACTCGCGGCGATCACGCTCACGCCAGGGCCTGCGATGATTCGCGACGAGAACGGCCAACTGGCGGGCTACGTGTACGTGGATACGGCGACGAGCGACATCGGGGGATACGTCGACCAAGCGAAGCGCGCGATCGCTGACCATGTGAAGTTACCGGCTGGCTACACCCTCCTGTGGACCGGGCAGTACGAATTTCAGGTGCGCGCGCGTGAGCGGTTCAAGATCTTGATTCCGCTCGTGTTCTTCATCATTTTCATGCTGCTGTATCTGACCTTCCACTCGGCGTCGGAGGCGACGATCGTCATGCTGTCCGTGGTGTACGCGATGACCGGGGGAGTCATCTTGCAGTGGCTGCTGGGCTACAACTTCTCGGTGGCCGTGTGGGTCGGATACATCGCGTTGTACGGCGTAGCCGTGCAGACGGGCGTCGTCATGGTGGTGTATCTGCACGAGGCGCTGGATAAGCGCCTGCGCGAGGGCGGAACGATCACGGCGGAGGACATACGTCTCGCCACAATGTCGGGATCGGTCTTGCGCCTGCGGCCGAAACTCATGACGGTCAGCGTCGTGATGGCGGCTCTCGTCCCGATTTTGTGGAGTACCGGCGTCGGGTCCGACATCATGAAGCCGATCGCCGCTCCGATCATCGGTGGAATGGTCACCTCGACCATTCACGTCCTCATCATCACGCCGGTCATTTTCTACCTCATGAAGACGCGCGCGTTGCGTCGTGGCACGCTCCGCGCGTCGGGAATGCACCTGTGATCCCGTCATCGTGCGGAGCCATGACCGATCGCAGGTGCCTGACATGTCCCACCTCACCATGAACGTCAGGCTGCTGAAAGCAGTCGTCGTGCTGGTACCAGCATGTCTGCTGGTCTGCTGGGCGGCCATTCGATTCTGCAGAGGCAGGACGCTTCCGCTATTCGCTCAGTTGTTCGGCGCCGGCTGTCTGGTGGTGGTCGTTCTGACTCACGTCTGCGAAGCGTTACATCTGCTGCCGTGGATGCGGTGGGGCGACGAGCACAGCGTTGGTCATTACCTCGATTTAACGAGTGCTGTGCTTGGTGTCACGTTGTTGCCTCTCGGATATTTGTTCGAGGTGCTTCGGACGCGGCGCGTCTGACAGAACACGAGCGACCGCGCCCTGATGACGCAGGGACTCTCCCGCGCCCTGGCCGACATAAATCGAAGCGATCAACGATCTTGGCGCCGCGGTGATTTTCCAGCCTGTCAATGCGGAAGGGCGTCTTGTTGTAACTTCAGTCCGCGAAGCATCTGCGCGTTGGCGGCGACGATGATCGTGGAAAGGCTCATCGCGACCGCCCCCACACTCATCGGGAGATCGAATCCCCAGTGGACGAACAGGCCAGCAGCGACCGGAATCGCGATAATGTTATAAGCCGTCGCCCACACCAGGTTCTGGACCATTTTTCGATAGGTGGCGCGGGACAGTTCGATCGCACCCACGACATCGCGCGGATCGCTCCGCACGAGGACGATCCCCGCGGACTCAATCGCCACATCGGTTCCCGCCCCGATGGCGATTCCGACATCGGCGGTTGCTAAAGCGGGCGCATCGTTCACGCCGTCGCCAACCATGGCGACCCGTTTGCCGCCTGCCTGAAAGTTCTTCACGGCAGCGGCTTTGTCGCCGGGGAGCACCTCGGCGGAGACCTCATCGACGCCGATACGCCGGGCGACCGAATCGGCAACCGCTTTCGAATCGCCTGTGAGCATCGCGACACGGACACCGAGCCGATGAAGGGCAGCGACGGCTTCAGCGGATTCCGGTCGAATTTCGTCTTCCACTGCGAACGCTCCGAGTAGCCGGCCTTGAGCGAGGACATACAAAATCGTCTTCCCGTCAGATGCCCACGCGGTTGTCAGGGTTTCAACGTCCGGCGGCACCGACACCTTGGCCTCGGTCACCAGCCGCAGGCCGCCGATTTCAACACTCGTGCCTTCCACAAGCGCCTTCGCTCCTCGGCCAGGAAGCGCCTCGAAATTCGTCACGGCCAATCGGGGCAGGCTGTGGCGCCCGGCTGCTGCGACGATGGCTTTGGCGAGGGGGTGTTCGGAAGTCGATTCGACAGCGGCCGCACGCGCAATCAACTCGTCTTCGCTCGTGCCAGCTGCCGCCGCGACGGCCGACACGGCGGGAGCACCGCGCGTCAGGGTTCCGGTCTTGTCGAAAATGACGAGATCCAGATTGCGGGCGCGCTCGAGTGCGAGTCTGTCCTTCACCAGGAGCCCATTTTGAGCTCCGAGTGACGTCGAGATGGCGATGACGAGCGGAATCGCCAAACCAAGGGCATGCGGACAGGCAATCACGAGGACGGTTGCGGTTCGAATCAGGGCGTGCGCCTTATCGCCCGAAAACCACCAATAACCGAACGTCATCGCACCCGAGGCGACCGCGATGTAAAAAAGCATCGCCGCCGCACGGTCAGCAAGTGCCTGGGCGCGAGAGCCGGACGCTTGCGCCGTGGCGACGAGCCGCATAATCCCGGAGAGCGCGGTCTGGTCCCCGATGGCCGCAATCCTGACGCGAAGGCTCCCGCCGCTGGCCACGGTTCCCGCAATGACTTTGGAGGCTGCCACTTTCGGGACCATTGTGGACTCGCCGGTGATCATCGACTCGTTAACGTCGGCGGCGCCCTCAATGACCGTGCCGTCTGCCGGCACGCGGGCTCCGGGCCTGACAAGCACGATGTCGCCAACGCGCAACTCGGAGAGCGGCACAGATTGAGTGTCTGCGCCCTGAACTCGTTCAGCGGTGTCTGGGAGCAGGGCGGCGAGGGCGTTCAGCGCGCCACGAGCCTGGGAAATGGCCCGCATCTCGAGCCAGTGGCCGAGGAGCATGATCGTAATCAGTGACGCGACTTCCCACCACACGTCAATCTCGAAGAGACCGAACGTCGCGGCGAGCGACGTGCCAAAAGCAACGATGATCGCCAGGCTGATCAGTGTCATCATGCCTGGCTTGTGATCGGCCAGTTCGCTCCATGCCCCGCGGATGAAGACCAGACCGCCATACACGAAGACGACTGTGCCGAAGATGGGGGGGACAAATCCCGAGCCGGGGAAGGAAGGCGCCTCGTAGCCCAGCCAATGTTGAACATCGGTTGACCAGAAGACGACCGGAATGGTGAGAGTGAGACTCAACCAAAACTTGTCGCGAAACATGGCAACGGAATGGCCCGCGTGATGGTCCTGGCCTCCGTGCATGTCTGACATTCTGTGACCCGCGTGCGGGTCTGACGCCTGGTGATCATTGCGGTTCATGGTCGTCCATGTTAGAGCAGCCCCATCTCGCTCGCCCCGACGTTCCCGGCACCGCACATCCGCCCGCAACTCTCAGCTCGGATCGGCCACTGGCGAGCCTCCACGAGGGGATGGAGCTTGCCAGGACGGCGTCGACCCCGGAGAGCCTCAGTGACGTCGTCCACCGGATCGGCAACCGGTTCGGCGGCACATCGCTCTCAATGCCGATCTTTCTCGGCGGGCAGAAACGGGGCGCAGGACTTTCGACCAGCTGGCACTGTTCGCGTGAACGAGCTGGTCGACACTGAGGCTCGGCTTGCCTGAAAATGGTTACCCCGTGGTTACCCGGCCTTAAGAAGTGGCAATAATGCTAGGAAAAGATGATGAGGAACCTCGGTTCGGGACCGAGGGGTCGGTGGTTCAAATCCACTCGCCCCGACCAAAAATACCAAAAAACACTAGGAAATTCAGTCGGTCACGGTCGGTCGGCGTCTGCCCGAACTGGTGTTGAACGGGGGAAAAAGGTCACTCTGTGGTCACCCTCAACCAGTTCGAAAGCCTGCTAACGCCCAATCGCTCGAAAGCAGCGCGGCCTGTTCAAGGACGGTCTGTGCCCGAGAGCTTCCCCGCGGGCATTCGCCTCGCGCATTTCCTTGGCCAGGCCGATTCGCTCCTCGATGACCTGCGCGGCTTCGATGGCCCGGTTCTGATAACGCCGAATGGTCTGCTCCAGCATCTCGGCGAACGAGCGGGCCTGAACGACGTTCTTGCGACGCCTAATCACCAGCGACGGCGCGTGAAATGATCTGGCGAATAGCGTGGTCGAGATCCTCCTC
>DASZFS010000182.1:0-40064 GCA_035939575.1 Vicinamibacterales bacterium
CTGAGCTAGCTAGTGGCCTGTCCACGCTGATCACGGACTGGGTCCGGGCGGGGCATCCCGGCCGGCGGCGTTGCTCCTCGCTCTCAGGCTCCCGGCAGGCTCGGTCGTCGCGCCTTGCCATCCGGGCGCCGCGCTCCGCGATCTGGTCCTCGTTCAGCGAGGACAGGCCACTATTTAGGGAGATACCATGGCGGATCTGTCGACGACGTTTACCGGGCTGCGGTTCAGGAACCCTTTTCTGCTGTCGTCCGCGCCGCCCACCGAGTCGGAGTCGAACATCATGCGCGCTTTCGAGGCGGGCTGGGGCGGTGTCGTCACCAAGACCATCGGGCTGCATCCCGTTGTCAACGTGCTCGGGCCGAAGACCAAGTTCCTGCGCGCGGATGCCGACTCGCCGCACCTCTCGATGAAGAAGCGGGCCAACACGGCGCTGCACTCGTCGTGGAACTGGGAGCTGATCTCGGACAAGGCGCTCGACTGGTGGGTCCCGCGTCTGGGCCGCATCAAGCAGGCATTTCCAGGGCACATGCTGATCGCCTCGATCATGGCCGGGTCGGGCAACGACACCGAGCTGCGGCATTGGCAGGATCTGGCCGTGGCGTGTCAGGAACAGGGATGCGACGGGCTCGAGCTGAACCTGTCCTGTCCGCACATGGATCGGCCCGACATGGGGTCGAACGTCGGCAAGGACAGGGAACTGGTGTCGATCGTGACCAAGGTCGTCAAGGACGTGTCGCGGATTCCGGTGTGGGCCAAGCTCACGCCGTCGACCACCGACATCGTCGTCGAAGCGCGCGGTGCGTTTCTCGGGGGCGCTGACGCCATTTCCTCCTCGAACACGTTCACGTCGCTCCCTCTCATCGATCCCGAGACCCTCGAGTTCGAGGTCAACGTTGACGGGCTCGTCTCGACCGGCGGGCTCGGCGGGCCGGCGATTCTACCGCTTTCACTCGCGAAGATGGCGCAGCTGACCCAGGCCTTCCCGGCTGAGAGCTTCTCGGGGATCGGCGGCATCTCCACGTTCGAGCACGCCTTGAGCTATTTTCTGCTCGGCTGCGGAACCGTTCAGATTTGCACGGCGGCCATGCTCGACCATGCCGTCGGACCCAACGTGATCCGCCAGCTGAGCGACGCGCTGGCGCAGTTCCTCGACCGTCACGCGGACAAAGGCTGGAGCCGGGTGGCCGACGTCGTGGGCCTGAGGCGCGAGCGTGTCGTCGCACAGTCCCGGATTCGTCGCCCCGACGAGAAGGACTACCGCGGCGGATACGACGCCGAAGGCTACGCCGAGCCCGCGACGACGTGATCGCCGGTGCGGCCTCCCGCCGCGCGCGCGCCGGCCTGGGCGTCACGCTGGTGCTGTGTACCTGCTGCGGGAAAGTGGGCGATATCGCGGATCGGGCCTCCCTCGATCGCCGGTTCGACCAATACGTCCGGCTTGTCCTGGCGCTGGGCGCACGGGATCCAGACTCACTGGACTTCTACGCGGGCCCTGCGGCGTGGGCTCAGCGCGCGCGCACCGATCCGCCGACGATTCCCGAGATCCGAGCCGCAGCGCTCGCGTTGGACGGCGAAGTGATGCGGGAGCAGCCCCGCCACAGCGCGGAACGATCGCGGCGGTTGTTCCTCATGGGCCAGCTTCAAGCTCTGGCGGCGCGGGCTCAGCTTCTCGAAGGCAGGCGTTTGCCGTTCGATGACGAGAGCCGCCTGTTGTTCGGCGTGGACGCTGGCAATCGGGACAAGTCCGTGTTCACCCAGGCGCGCCGCGAGATCGATGCCCTGTTGCCAGGCCGGGGCGCCCTGAGCGAACGCTACAGTGCCTTCGATCGCAGGTTTCTGGTGGCGCCGTCTCACCTGCCGGCTGTCATGGCCGCGGCCATCGACGGCTGCCGGCGCGTGACGGCTGCCCACCTGACGCTGCCTCCGGGAGAGCAGGTACGGGTCGAGTACGTCCGTGGCATGCCCTGGAGCGCGTTCACGCGCTATGAGGGCCACGCACGCAGTCTGACCCAGATCAACCTCGATTTCGCGCTCACGGTCGATCGCCTCCTGGAGCTGGCCTGCCACGAGACCTATCCCGGCCATCACGTGATCAACGGCCTGCTCGATATGCCTGTCCAACCCATGTTCTCGCCGCAGTCGCTGCGGACGGAAGGCGCCGCGACGTTTGCCGTCGAGCTTGCGTTCCCCGAGGCCGACCGGCTCGCGTTCGAGCGCGACCGCTTGTTCCCGCTCGCGGGCCTGGACACCCACGACGCCGAGCTGTACCAGCGCGTGTCGCGGCTCGTTGACCGGCTGCGCTGGTTGCAGGTGGACGTCGCGCGCCGCTACCTTGACGGGGAGCTGGAGTTCGTCCGTGCCGCGACCGCACTGGAAGAGGACGCGCTGATGCCAGCTCCCGACGCGACCCTCAAGTTCTTCAACGAGTTCCGCACATACGCGGTGACATACACCGTCGGCCGGGACCTCGCCGCCAATTTTGTCGCAGCGCGTGACGATCTCAGACAAAAGTGGCGCGCCTATGAGGAGTGGATCAGGCCATAATCTCCTGAGTCAAACACGAAGGAGATGTGTATGCGCCGGTTGGTGACGACGGTCTGTGGTCCGCTGGCAGCGCTGGCAGTGATGTCGGCCATGGCGTGCTCCGCTGCGGGCAAGACGGCGCCGGCGGATTCGCAATCGGGATCGAAGCCAGCCGTCGCCAAGCTCGGCATCCGTGCCGACGGCGACACGGAAATCAAGCCGGACCTGTCCAAGGTCGGCAGCGACGACCTCAAGAAGGTGTACGCCTACATCGACGAGCACATCGACGATCACGTCACGAGCCTGCAGAAGTGGATCCGCCAGCCGAGCATCTCGAACAGCGGCGAGGGTATTCCTGAATCGGCCGAGATGGTGAAGGGCTTCTTCGAGCAGCTCGGTTGCCAGCAGTCAACCGTGTACGACGTCGGCATCACCGAGTGGGGCGCGCCCGGAAACCCCGTGGTCTACGCGCGCTGCGACGAAGGGGCGCCGCGAACCATTGCCATCTATTGGCAATACGACACGATGCCCATCACGCAGCCCGACGCGTGGATCGCGCCGCCTTTCGAGGGCCGACTCATCGAGCAGCCGCCGTTCAAGAAGGTGCTCATCGGCCGCGGCGCGACCAATTCCAAGGGGCCCGAGATGGCGCAGCTGAACGCGCTCCTGTCGATCAAGGCCGTCACCGGCAAGCTGCCCGTGAACGTCGTCTTCGTCGCAGAGGGCGACGAGGAGCGCATGGACGTCGGCGTGCGCAAGTTCGTCAAGGATCATCCTGAGCTCTTCCGGAACGTGGACGCGCTCATCGGCGAGTCAGGGACGCAGGCGCCCAGCGGGAGCGCCGGCGTCGGCGGCGGTTCTGAAGGCTGTGTCTACTTCGAGCTGACGACATCGGGCAAGTCCTGGGGTCGCGGTCCGGTTCAGTCCGACATCCACGGCAGCAATAAACGCGCGGTCGACAGCCCCGCCTGGCGCCACATGAAGATGCTGGCCTCCCTCGTGTCCGACGACGGCAACACACCCCTGGTGAAAGGATTCATGGACGGTCTCGAGCAGCTGTCCGAGAAGGAGTCCACGCAGCTCAAGAACGCCGCCGCCAAAACGGACATGAAAGTCGCCGCGACGAACCTGGGCGTCGCGCGGTTCATCGCGGATGACCCGTTCACGATGCTGAAGATGTCGCGCTATGGCACCTCGTTCAACCTCGACGGGATCTGGGGCGGCAACATGTACGCGGGCGGGGCAGGCGCGATCCTGCCGAACAAGATCACGTCGAAGCACAACATCCGCTACGTGCCCAAGATGAACGGCCTCCAGATCGTCAAGCGGATCCGCGAGCAACTCGATCGCAACGGCTACAAGGACGTCGAGCTGAAGGTGATCGGTGACGTGCCCTGGTCGAAGATGTCGTACGACACCGACATCGCGCGCGCCATGACGCAGATGTACGAGCAGTTCAACATCCCGCACGGTCAACCGGCGGAGTACGCGAGCATCCTCGGCGGCTACTGGCCGTCCTATCTCTTTTCCAACCAGGAGGTCGGCGAGCGCGTCGCGCCGGTATCGATGCCGATCGGCATGGGCGGCGCCGGCCACGGCGGGAACGCGCACGCCGCGAACGAGTACTTCGTCATCGAAGGCGCGGGCAAGGTGTACGGCATGGCGGGTGCGGAGAAAGCGCAGGCGACGATCGTCTACAACTTCGCAGCGCTTGGCGCGAAGGCGAAGCCCGCGCAGACCAACCAGCCGTGAGCCTGATTTCGGTCCGCGACCTGTCCAAGGTCTACCGCGTCGGCGACGTCTCGGTGCACGCCGTCCGGCAGATCAGCCTCGACGTCGAGTCGGGCGAATTCGTCTCCGTCCTGGGCCCGTCCGGCTCCGGGAAGTCGACGTTCATGCACATCGTCGGGTGCCTCGACCGGCCCACGGCGGGACGGTACGTGCTGAACGGCAGCGACGTGTCTCAGCTGTCTGACGACGAGCTGTCGTTGATTCGGAACAAGCAGATCGGCTTCGTGTTTCAGGGGTTCAACCTGCTGGCGCGGACCTCGGCAGTCGAGAATGTCGAACTGCCGCTCCTGTACGCGAATGGCGGGCGCGTGTCGCCGACCGAGCGTCATCGCCGCGCCCGCGCGGCGCTCGATGCGGTCGGGCTCGGCGATCGCGCCGAGCATCATCCGAACCAGCTGTCCGGCGGTCAGCAGCAGCGCGTGGCGATTGCCCGCGCGCTCCTGAACGACCCGGCGATTCTGCTGGCGGACGAGCCGACCGGCAACCTCGACAGCCGCACCAGCGTCGAGGTGATGGAGATCTTTCAACGATTGAAAGAGGAGCGCGGGATTACCATTGTGCTCATCACCCACGAGCAGCAGGTAGCCGACTACGGCTCGCGCATCATCCGGTTCAAGGACGGACGCATCGTCGAGGACCGCCCGAACACGGCCCAGACGTCGGCCGTGCGAGAGCTGGCGCTGCTCGGTCAGTCCGCCGGGGACGACGATGCCTAGGCCGGGTCACGGAGACTAAATGTCATTTCGATCCAGTCTGGCGATCGCCGTGAAGGCGCTGCGCCGCCACAAGCTGCAGACCGCGCTGACGATGCTCGGCATGACGATTGGCGTCGCGGCGGTGCTGACGATGATCGCGCTCGGCAGCGGTGCCGAGGCCGCAATCGAGCAGCAGGTCCGCGCCGCCGGCATGAACCTCATCGTCGTGACCGCCGGGAACTACCAGATGAAGACGGAGGAGGACATCGGCGGCGTTGTGGACCATCAGGCGCTGCGGGGGGGGAATGGGGAAGGTACTCGGTACTCGACTCTGGGTCCTCGGTACTCGGTACTCGGTATTCGAGTCGTGCCGGCGGCTTTCCGAACAACGTTTGGCGTTCTTGAGGACCCGAGTTCCGAGTACCGGGTACCGCGTACCGCGTACCGCGTCCGACCCGCCGGCTTCCACCCCGAAGACGACCCGATGGAGAAGCACGATCACCCGACCGCGCGCCAGCGCCTGGGCGACCTCGAGGCAGGTCTCGGCGCGGCGGCGACGCTGTCGTCCGGCGACGCGGACGCGATCCGCCGGCTCCCTGGCGTCCAGTACGTCGCCGAGGGCGTTCACCAGAACGCGCACGTCACGGGTGGCGCGGGGCGATGGTTCACGCGGCTGAACGGCTCCGACGCGCAGCTCCCGATGATCCGCCGGGCCTGGTCGTTCCCGCACGGCCGGTATTTCAGCGCCCGCGAGCAGCGGAACGCCGCGCAGGTGATCGTTCTCGGCAGCGTGGCGGCCGCGCGCCTGTTCGGCGCCGTCGATCCCGTCGGGAAGGATGTCACGATCTGGAATCAGTCATTCCGCGTCGTCGGTGTCGTGGCGAGCACGAGCTGGGTCGTTGCGCCCGCGCCGGGCGACGGGCAGTTCGATGCCGTGTACGTGCCGTTCACGACCGTGCACCAGCTGCTGAACGTGTCGAAACTGAACGACATCACCATCACGGCGGCGTCGACCGGCGACGTGACGCGGGTCTCGAAGGACGTGACCGCCCTCTTGCGGGCGCGTCACGGCATCGGGCTCGCGGCGCCCGACGACTTCACCGTGGCCACGCAGGCGCGGCAAGCGCTTGCAAACGGCGGCATGCGCCCCGACGTCGCGAGGGCCGTCGTCGGCAACGTCGCCGGCCTTGAGAAGGTGACGCTCGAGCAACTGGCCAAGACGCTCGAGCGGGCAAGCCGCACCATGACGGCGCTGCTGGCGAGCATCGCGGGCGTTTCGCTCCTCGTCGGCGGCATCGGGATCATGAACATCATGTTGTTGTCGGTCACCGAGCGGACGCGCGAGATCGGCGTGCGGCGGGCGGTTGGGGCGCGGGCCCGCGACGTGCGCCGGCAGTTTGTGGCCGAGGCGGTAACGCTCAGCCTCGCCGGTGGATTCATCGGCATCCTGCTTGGTGCCGCGGCGTCGATCGGCATCGCGCAGCTTCTCCAGTGGTCGACGAGCATTTCGCTTGCGGCCGTAGTGTTGTCGTTCGGCGTCGCGGCGCTCGTCGGAATCTTCTTTGGATGGTACCCCGCGCGCCAGGCGGCGCGCCTGGACCCGATTCAGTCGCTGCGCTATGAATGATATGGGCGCCGGTCGCCTGATCACCAGTCTGCGTCTCGCCGCGCGCGCTCTCGGTCGCAACCCGCTCCGTACTGCGCTGACGATGCTCGGTATGATCATCGGGGTCGCCGCGGTGGTCACCATGTCGGCGCTCGGAAACGGTGCGCAGCGCACGGTGGAGTCGGACGTGCGGTCGGCGGGCACCAATCTCGTGCACGTCCGGGCCGGCAACTTCACCCGCGGCGGCGAGGACTCGAATATTCCAAGCGGGCTGGGCGCGGCGACGACGCTGGTTCCCTCCGACGTGGAGGCCATCGGCCGTGACGTCGCGGGGGTCGCGCATCGTGCGGCGGCCGTGCGGCTGCGCGGGTGGGTCGGCGGCGGCGGCAAGCGGTTCTACTCGCAGATTCTGGGCACCGATGTCGAATACCCGCTGATCTACCGCTGGTCGTTCGTGCGCGGGCAGTTCTTCCTGGACCGCGACGTACGCGCGCGCGCAAACGTCGCTGTGCTGGGCAGCACCGTGACGGATCGTCTCTTCGGCGACGGCGCTCAGGCGATCGGGCAGACGATCCTCGTTCGCGATCGGCCGTTCACGGTGGTTGGCCTCGCCAGGACATCGGACGAGGACCAGGTCGAGACCGTGTTCGTGCCGTACACCGCCCTGCAGGATCTCCTGGGCATCCAGCATCTCCACGGCATCACGATCGAGACCGCTCAATCGGGCGACGCGTCACGCGTGGCGGCTGACGCCGCGGCGCTGCTGCGGCGGCGTCACGCGCCGCACATCGATGCGGCCAACGCCGCGGTGGCGCGCCTCCGGCAGGGCGGGATTCTCGGCAACCAGATGCCGCAGGGCGGCGGCGCCGCCGGCCCGGCGGACGACTTCACCGTGAAAACGCAGGCCTCGGAAGCCTTGACCAAGGGGTTGTACACGTCGGTGGCGGCGTTCGTCCTCGCGAACATGCCGAAGCTGGATGAAGTCAACATGCAGGAGATGGCCAGCACGCTCCAGCGCGCCGGCACGACCATGACGGCGCTTCTCGCGGGCCTCGCCGCCATCTCGCTCATCGTCGGTGGCATCGGGATCATGAACATCATGCTGGTATCCGTGACCGAGCGCACCCGCGAGATCGGCATCCGCCGCGCCGTGGGCGCGCGGGCGCGCGACGTGCGTCTCCAATTCCTCGTGGAGGCGGTCACGCTCGCGATGGCCGGCGGCGCGATCGGTCTCCTTGCGGGGCTCGTCGCGTCGGGCGTGTTGACCTGGGCCCTGGAATGGCCGACGGCGGTGTCCGCCGGGTCGATCGTCCTCGCATTCGGCATCGCGGCCGCGGTCGGCGTGTTCTTCGGCTTCTATCCTGCGCAGCGCGCGTCGCAGCTCACGCCGATAGACGCGCTCCGATATGAATGAGCTCGCGCCCGGTCGAGCCACGGTGCTCGGGCTCCTGCTATTCTCTGCGTGCAGCGGATCGGCGATTGACAGATCACATGACCGGGGGGCAGGGCCCCCCGGAGTGACCGCCCGGGGGGCAGGGGCCCCCGGAGTGACCCCGTCGCGAGCGACGGCTCCGGCGGCGGCAACGCCGGCTGTGCCGGTCGTTCCTCACGGGGATCACAACCCGCACCACGGTGGGGTCGTCCTGATGAAGGGCGAGCTGCATTACGAGGTGGTCCTCGATCCAACCGGCCGCGAGCACCGGCTGTTCTTCAGCGACGCGATCCGTGAAGACCTGCCCGCGTCGCTGGCGTCGAGCGTCTCGGTGACAGTGCGCCGGCCCGGCGAGCGTGACGAAGTGATTCCGCTCCAGATCGACGGCGCTGGCGAGAGCTGGATCGGATCGGGGCGGCGCGTAGCGGATCCGTCGAAGGCCACAGCGCGCGTCGCATTCACCGTCGCGAACGAGCCGTATTGGATCGACATCGGCTTTGCGCCGTAGATCTAATGTAGAGGCAATCTCATAAATGCCTCGTTCTGCTACTGATAACTCAGCATGGGCCTGAAGACTCATGGCCGCCTGCGGTTGTGAGATGGCCTGAAGACTCATGGTCGCGTGCAGTTCTACCTTCAGCCCGCCTGAGAGTCTTCAGCCCGTTTATGAGCCGGCGCGATTCCGCCTCAGCTTCAGGATCTTCGAGAAAGACCGCGATCGCAGCTCCTCCAGCGTCAGGTCCGTTCGTCCGACAGCCTCGGCGTCGGTGAGCGCACCGCAGTTCAGTGCGCGCAGGAAGTAGTTCAAGAGTCCCTGGCCGGTCGCGGCGTCGTCGAAGACCTCGCCGGCCAGCGTCGCCTGCGCGGCGCGGCTGACGAAGCTGCGGAGCCGCTCGGCTGCGGCGTCGAACCCCTCCAGGAAAAACGAATAGACAGCCGCGTACCGCGACGGCAGCTGGGCCGGGTGGAGGTCCCAGCCCTGGTAGAAGCCATTCGTCAGGGAATGGCGCACGTGCTGAGCATGGAGGCGCCAGGCCTGGCGCACGGCATCGCTGGAACCCACCGGCAGGATGTTCGTCGCGCCGTCCGACAGCCAGATGCCGGTTCCGGCAAGCGCGACCTGCATGACGTGCCTGGCAAAGTCGCACGCCGGATGCAGCATGTGCTGGTGCGCGGCGGTGATGCCGCAGGCGGCCGTGTAGTCGTACGCGCCGAAGTGCGCCGCGACGATGCGGCCGTTGCCCTCGGCGATCAGACGCGGCAAGGCGATCGTGCCGTCCGGCGAGACGATCGACTGCGTCGTCTCGACCATGAGCTCGAAGCGGAGCTGGTCCTTCGCGATGTCACGCCAGTACTCGAACGCGTCGCAGGCGGATGCCATCGCCGTCACCTGCTCGGGCGCGGTGATCTTCGGGAGGGTCACGACGAAGTTCGGTGGCAGGGTGCCGCCCGTCTTGTCGAAGAGCCGCGTCAGGAAGAGATCGAACGTGCGGAGGCTGCGCCGCTTGTGCTCTTCGCTGAGCGGCTTGATTCGGATGCCGATCGACGGAGGCAATGTGCGCGCCTCGAGGCCGGCAGCGACCTCGTCGGCGGCCGCCAGAGCGAAGCGATCCTCCTCGTCGTCGGGCCGACTCCCGAACCCGTCCTCGAAATCGATGCGGAAGTCCTCGACGGGCTCGCGGGTCAGCTTGTCGATCACGCGAAGGTAGATGGGATCCGCGAGCGTGGGGCTCAGGTCCAGCGCGCGGGCGAATGTCGGCGCGTCCGGCGCGTGCTCCTGGAGCGTCTTCAGCGCGACGGCGCCGAGCTTCTGCGCCGAGTCGGCCTTGAAGAGATGCGCGCCGCCGTAGACCGTGTGGACGGGCTGGCGCGCCGGCGAGTCCCCGGGAAACTGTCCGGCGCTCCGGTGGTTGGCCTTGTCCAGCGCGTCGGCAAAGCTGGCGAGCGCGTTCGCTGGAATCGTGGTCTGGCCCATCTCGCGAAGCAGTATACGCGCCGCGAATCAGCGCAGGCGGGTCTGCGTGGTCTCGACCCGCACACCTTCCCGGGCCACGCCGACCATCACCGGTCCGGTCGGATTGTCGGCGGCAAACGACACCTCGTACTTCGCCCTCGCCCGCTCATAGTCGCTCGTCAACCGGCCGGCAATCGCCTTCAGCTTGTCCGGCAGCGAGTTGCTGGTGTTCATGTAATCGTACAGGCCCGCGGCCGTGGTCGCCACGTGGCCCGCCACGACCTCGGGAATGCCACCGCCGTGGTACTTGAGCACGATGGCGTGGGCGACAATGCCGCGCGCCGGTAGCGCGCGCACCCAATCGTTGAACTTGTTCTCGCTCGCGCCATTGCTGCTCTCGGCGCCGTCGCCAGTGACAATGACGAACGCCGGCCAACGATCCTCCGCCTTCCGCAGGAAACGGTCGTCCACGTCCAGGATGGTATCCATCAGCAGGGTCGCGCCACCGTCCGAGAACAGGGCCCCCGCGGCGTCCTTGAACTTCTTGCGGTCGGCCGTTGGCGGAAGGCGCACGCGTGTCTGACGTCCCGTCGTGACCAGCATCAACTCATGGGGCGGGGCGATCGCCTCGGCGAATGCAATCAGAGCGGTTCGCAGATGATTGAGGGCTGCGGTGGCGCCGTCGCTCGTGTCGGCGAGGACGGCGATCCGCATCGGGCTCGCGGCGGGGCCGGCCTTGACCACCTCGCGCTTCACGCCGCCCTCGGTCACGTCGAAGTCTGCCGCGGCCAGCCCAGCAATCGGGCCGCCGTTGCTATCGAGTACGCGCACGAACACCGATCGCAATTGCGGCCCGGCGGGTTTTGACTGCGCGGGCATGCGCACGGTCACCAGGAGCGTGGCGGCGACGGACAGCAGCAGAATTCGGGTAAGCGCTCTCATTTGAGACTCCCAGGCGCTGCGGCGCCCGCCAAGTATAATGCGCGTACGCTCGGCAGAAGCCTGCGGGCGCCCGATGATGCTCCGGTTGGTCGCGTGCGCTCTTGCTTTGAGCGGCCCCGTCGGCCCTGTCCTCATTGCGCGGCAGGAGTCGGCGCGGTTCGCCGACGCTGGAGCGCGCGAGCTGCTGCATCGCAGCCAGGCCGCCGTGGCGCACGAAGGGTCGCCGCGCGATCTCCGGTCATTCCTGTTCAAGGGGCGCGTGCGCGTGCCGCAGGACGATGTGGCCGACAGTCATGAAGACGGCCAGGTGGAGATCAGAATCCTGCTGCCCGATCGTTACCTCCGGATCGACACCTCGGGCGGCTCGGAACGGCGCTCCGGCGTCGCCGGCAGGGCGCCGTTGCCGCCAGGGGGCCCGGGCACGCCGGGCAGGACGGGCAGTCCGGGCCGCCCCGGGAGCGACGTCCGCCTCGAGCGTGCCCGACTCATGCGCATCCTGCTCGGCGCCGTCGCGTACGGCGTGGTGGCCCCGCCGCTGTTATTCCGATCGACGGGCGAGACCGCATTTGCCGACACAGCCGCGCTAGATGTGAGCGGGCCTGACTTGTCGGCGCGCCTTGTCTTCGATGCAGCGTCGAACATCCCGCTTCGACTCGTCTACGTCGGCGACCGGGGTGTGTCGACGGTGGTGTCATTCGCGAACCGTCGTCGGGTGTCAGGGCTCGATCTCCCGTTCCGCATCACGACGCAGACCCCCGAGCGCGTGCTCGAGACCCTGCTGTTCGACGACATCTTCGTCAACCCCGATCTCCACGACGGCGACTTCCGGAGATGATTGTCAACGAGCGCGTGCTCCCCGACGGTCGAGTCGAGCTCCTGAATACAACGGCCATCGAGGGCAGCCCGATCTACAACGACGATCTGGCGCCGGTGCCGGCGGCGCGACGCACCTGGACGACGTACAACTTCGCGGCGCTGTGGGTGAGCATGGCGCACTGCATCCCGACATACATGCTCGCGTCGGGACTGATGGCGTCCGGCATGGCCTGGTCTCAGGCGCTCATCACCATTCTGCTGGGCAACACCATCGTCCTCGTCCCCATCCTGCTCAACTCTCATCCGGGCACGAAGTACGGGATCCCGTTCCCGGTCTTCGCGCGCGCGGCGTACGGCACGCTCGGATCCAACGTGCCCGCGCTGATGCGCGCGCTCGTCGCGTGCGGGTGGTTCGGCATCCAGGCATGGATCGGAGGAGAGGCACTGCACACGCTCCTCGCGACCA
This sequence comes from Vicinamibacterales bacterium, assembly GCA_035939575.1. Taxonomy (GTDB): domain Bacteria; phylum Acidobacteriota; class Vicinamibacteria; order Vicinamibacterales; family CAVVIG01; genus DATKHR01. The sequence goes on from DASZFS010000182.1 coordinate 12,226, forward strand.
TGCTCCCCGCGTGGCCGGGACTCTTCGGGGCAGGCCTTGCTGGTCACACGACAACCGAATGGCTGTCGTTTCTGCTCTTCTGGGGCATCAACGTCTACATCATCTATCGGGGCATGGATCTCGTCCGCGCGGTCGAGAACTGGGCGGCGCCATTCGTGCTCGCGATGACAGCGGTCCTCCTGTGGTGGGCCATCCACAAGGCCAACGGGCTGGGGCCACTCCTCGCTCAACCCGGCCGGTTCCGGAGCTTCCGCGAGTTCTGGCCGGTGTTCGTGCCGTCGCTCACCGCGATGATCGGCTTCTGGGCGACGCTTTCGCTCAACATGCCGGACTTCACGCGCTTCGGGCGGAGCCAGCGCGAACAGATGGTCGGCCAGATCATCGCGCTGCCGACGACGATGTCGCTGTTTGCCACGATGGGTGTGCTCATCACCAGCGCGAGCGCGATCATCTACGGCCAGGCCATCTGGGATCCGGTGCAGCTGGTCGGCAGGTTCTCGTCTGCGGCGGTCGTGGCTCTCTCGATGTTCACCGTGGTGGTCGCGACGATCGCCGTGAACATTGCCGCCAATGTTGTCTCCCCGGCCAACGATTTCGCCAACGCCTTTCCGCGGCTCATCAGCTTCAAGACGGGTGGCCTCATCACGGGTCTTCTTGGCATCCTCATTCAGCCGTGGCGCCTGCTTGCAGATCCAAGTGGTTACATCTATACGTGGCTGCTCGGCTATTCAGGCGGGCTCGGATCCATTGCGGGCGTGCTCATCGCGGACTACTGGATCATCCGGCGGCGCGAGCTGCGGCTCGAGGACCTGTACCTGAGCCGCGGTATCTACCAGGGATGGAATCTGCGGGCGATCGCTGCCACGGCGATCGGCTGCGCGTTGGCCTGGGGCGGCCTCGTCCTGCCTGCGCTGAGACCGCTGTACGACTACGCCTGGTTCGTCGGGTTCTTCGCCGCCGGCGCCGCGCACGTGGCGCTCTCGAGGTCCCGCAATCCCCACATCCTCAAATCCTCAAATCCTCAGATCCTCAAATCCTGAGATACTCTATCCCCCTCCATGTCCATCGCGCAGACGTCCGCCTTACCCATGACCCGCGAGGAGCGCGTCAATCAACGCAACGCCGTGCTCGCCGGGTTCCTCGGGTGGACGCTCGACGCCTTCGACTTCTTCATCCTCACGCTCATCATCGACGACGTGGCGAAGGCGTTCGGCCGCTCACGTCCGGACATCGCGCTGGCGCTGACGGCGACGCTGGCGATGCGGCCGCTGGGCGCGATCATTTTCGGCATCATGGCGGATCGGTTGGGGCGGCGCCTGCCGCTGATGCTCAACGTCATCTTCTACGCGCTGCTCTCGGTGCTGTCCGGGCTTGCGCCCAGCTATCAGGCGTTCCTCCTCCTGCGCATGCTGTTCGGCATCTGCATGGGCGGCGAGTGGGGAGTAGGGGCATCGCTCGCGCTCGAATCGGCATCACCACGGCTGCGCGGTCTGCTGTCAGGACTGCTCCAGGAAGGCTACGCCATCGGCAACCTGTTGTCGGCGGTCGCGTTCCGGTTGCTGTATCCGACCTTCAACGCGATGTACCCGGGGAACGGCTGGCGCATGATGTTCTTCCTGGGCGGTCTACCGGCGCTGCTCTCTCTGTTCATCCGCGCGCGGGTGAAGGAATCGGCCGCGTGGCGCGAGCACAAGACGGACTGGGCGAGTTACCGCCGATCGCTTCCGCAGTTCTGGAGGCGGTTCCTCTACCTCGTCGTCCTGATGACCATGATGAACTTCATGTCACACGGCACGCAGGACATGTATCCGACCCTGCTCGGATCGCTCGGCTACAGCCGCGCGCGCATCGCCGACGTCACGATGCTGTCGGGTATCGGCGCGGTGCTCGGCGGACTGGCGTTCGGCTTCTACTCCGACAGGTCGGGCCGCCGGCGCGCGATGATGATCGCGATCATCTGCGCGGTCGCCGTCGTCCCCTTCTGGATTGCGGGCCACAGCCCCCTGCGCATTCTCATTGGCGTGTTTCTGATGCAGTTCTTCGTCCAGGGCGCGTGGGGCGTCATCCCGGCGCATATCAACGAGCTGTCGCCCAATCACCTGCGCGGGTTCTTCCCGGGCTTCGCGTACCAGCTTGGCGTCCTGTGCGCGTCGAGCATTCCAACGATCGAAGCCGTCCTCGGCGAGCGCTTCACCTACACGCAGGCAATGGGCGGGCTGGTTACGGTCGTCTTCATCGGAGCGTTCTTCGTGACGCTGCTCGGACCCGAGGCCCGGGGTATCAGCTTCAGGAAACAGCCTGGGTGAGTTGGTTGCTGGTGGCAGGTTGCTGGGGTGGCTAGCGCGGCTACACCCCATCTCATAAATGTGCTGAAGACTCTGAGGCGGGCTGAGGACTCATGGCCGCGTGCAGTTGCCTCGCCCCAAGATCAACATTGCAAGGGGCCAAATGGTCGTCAGGAATCGAGGGCGTAGATGCTCGCTTCTGGCAGAGGCATTTAAGAAATAGCTTCTAATCTAACCGCCCGGCCTGAGCCAGCAACGGGCAACCAGTCACTCGCAACGAACCAGCGACCATCCATGGATCTGCGTCAACTCGAAATCCTCCAGGCCATCGCCGAGACGGGCTCGTTTACCGCGAGCGGCCGCAAGCTGCACGTGTCGCAGTCCGCGATCAGCCGGCAGATTCTCCTGCTCGAGGAGGAGCTGGGTGAGCCGCTCTTTCTGCGCGTTGGCCGCCAGGTCCGGATGACCCCGGCCGCGGAGAGCCTCGTCCAGCTCGGCCAGCGCGTGTTTCAGGACTTGCGCGACACCGTTGGAACCATCACCGACCGGACGCGGCAGCTCAAGGGCACTCTTCGCCTGTCGGGCGGCATGACGGTTTGCTTGTATGTGTTCCCGGCGCTGCTGAAGCACCTTCGCCGGGTGCATCCCCAGCTCGACGTGCGTCTGACGGTGGCGACGGCTGGCCAGTCCGTCCAACAGATCCGCGATGGGCGGGTCGACACCGGGCTGCTGACGTTGCCGGTTGAAGGCGCCGACCTGGTGACCGTCCCTGTCCTGCGGGAGGAGCTGCTGCTGGTGACCACGCCGGCGCACCCATTGGCCCGACGGCGCAGCGTCGCTGCGAAGGATCTGGCAGGCTACCCGTTCGTGCTGTTCGAGCAGGGATCGGCGACGCGCAGAGTGATTGATCGTTTCTTCGCGGCTGAGCACCTCGAGCCGACCGTCGTCATGGACACCGAGAACGTTGAGATCATCAAGGCCATGGTCAAGACCGGTCTGGGGATCGGCATCGTGCCATACCAGGCGGTGGCGCGGGAGGTGCGCGCCGGGCAGGTCTTCTGCGCCCGCGTTGACGGCCACGAGCTGGTGCGCGAGACGGGGTGGGTCTACGCCCGGGCCAACCGGACTCCACGCATGATCCACGAGCTCCTGGCGGCGTTTGAAGCCGTGCGCGCCCGCTTGCGCCTTCAGCCGCCCAGGACCATCACCAGACCCCCGCGGCGTTAACAAGCTCTACAGGTTCACTGGACTCGCCCGGGCGGGGCGTCGATATTGGGCATCCAATCGAAGATGACCGGCGTTAATGACGCGACCAGAACATACGAGTTGAACTCGAAGGTCATTCGCCCACTGAGATCTATCACCAAATTAGATGGGTCTAATCAGATCATTCTATTTTCCGAGTACGTTGTCCGTGCGTATCCTTTACCGCATGAGCAACGAACGGGAGCGTGTCATCTCCATTACGCTGTCGGAAGCCGAATGGCAGGCGTTCGTCGCGCGTCAACCTCAGCCGGTGGACTGGCTGCGCGACCGTATCCGCGACGAGGTCAAGACCGAGACGCGGGAAACGAAGTCGGCCGCCTAGCCACCCGCGCGCGTCGTTCCGGGCGTCCGCCCACGCGGAAGGGTTATCTCGAATACCGTACAGCCGGGCCGGCTGCGTACCGTAATGCTGCCCCCGTGACGCTCCACAATCGCCTTCACGATCGATAGGCCCAAGCCGCTGCCTCCGGTGGCGGCGCTGTGGCCATCGCCCTGACGAGCCTCGCCGGATCGGTGCGCAAACGGGCGCGAGGCGTCCGCCTTGTAGAAGCGATCGAAAACGTGGGGGAGGTGCGCCGGCGCGATGCCATCGCCCTCGTCTTCGACGGCGAGCCTAACGTCTTCAGCGGTCGCCTTTGCCACCAGGCCGACCGCCGTGCCCGTTGGTGCGTGCCGGACGGCGTTCGCGGCCAGGTTCTGGAGCGCCTGCTCCATCCGCTCGCGGTCGCACGCCACAGTCTCGGCCCCGGCGGCAATCGACGTGCGAAGCTGGACGCCGGCATCCGCGGACGCGCGCTCGTGGCGAGCGGTCACCCGCGCGAACAATTGATCCACCGCGACGGGCTCCACGTGAAGCGACCCGCCGCCGCCTTCCAGCCGTGCCAGCTCCAGGAGATCGCCAATCAACCGCTCGAGCCGAGCGGTCTCGTCGCCGATGATCGCCAGATAACGCGCCCGCGTTCCCTCGTCGAGCGTCAGCTCCGGCATCGTCAGTGTCTCGAGGTAGCCGCGCATGGCCGTCACCGGCGTGTTCAGCTCGTGTGACACGTCTGCAAGCAACTGGCGGCGCAGACGATCCGAGGCCGCCAGCGCGTCCGCGCGGGCGCTGAGGTCCGTGGCCATCGCGTTGAATGCGCTGGCCACTGCGGCTATTTCGTCACCACCCCGCTCGGGCGCGCGGGCCGAGAGATCCCCGGCGCCAAGCTGTTGCGCCGCCTTCTCCAGGGCGCGCAAACGACGGCGCGCAGGACTGAAGATCAACGCTGAGGTCAGCACGGTTCCCACGACGAGGACACCGACCGCAACCAAGGTCAGCATCGGCGCGTAGCGCCCGAGGAGAAAACCGAAGGGGGCCTGCGTCGGCACGACGACGACGCCGGCGAGCTGCCCGCCTACGACGATGGCGGACGGAATGCGGTCGAAACGATCCCCCCCGAACCGGAGTCCGGACGGGCCGCCGCGACCGTCCCGACTTTCACGAGCTCCCGCTCTGGGCCCCTCAGGGCGGGCAGCACCGTCCGGCCGTAATGCGCCGTCCAAGCGCGGGCCGCGGCCGATGTCGCCGCGCTCGAGGCGCGCACGCGCAAGGCGAAGGAGCGGCTCGGGAAATGACTTGCTCCCGCTGGTGATGAGGCGACCGTCGCTCATCATCGCGAAGAACGGGTGCTCGTACTGAGCGTACTGTTCGCGCACGTACTGGGCGAGGTCAGCGTGCGGGTCGCGTTCGAGCAGGTTCGAGAGGTCGAGCGCGATGGTCATCGCGAACCGGCCCGGTGACTGTCCCTGCAGCGAGCGTCCCGACTGGGAGACAGCCCAGACGAACAGCATTGCCTGCACGACCAGCATCGCCGCGAGGAACGCCACGACCCCGACCGCAATTCGCCAGTACAGGCTGCGGTACCAACGCATCTTTTTGAAATCCTAATCCCGAATCCGCCGGCCACGATCGGGAATCCCCTGGGCCAGGGCGTGTCACATACTTTTCACGAGCCGTTGCCGCGAGCGGTTCGCATAATCGGGAATGGCTCCAGCCCGAAATCTCACCAAGTCCACCAAGATCACCCGGGTCGGTGGGGCAGCCGGGGCTGTGCTCATTGCGGCCTGGTGCGTGGCCGTGGAGAGCCGAGCTCAAGCGCCGCAGACGAGTCCCATCGTCGGGGCGTGGACGCTCAATCACGACCTGAGCGATCAGCCGCCGTCGCGAGACAGCAGCGATCGCCGCGATGGCGGAGACGGCACCCGGCGTGGAGGCGGCTACGGCCGCGGCGGCGGCATGCGCGGAGGAGGATTCGGGGGAGGCATGGGCCGCGGCGGCGGCCGGCCGACGGCCGACCCCGAGGAAATGGCGCGCATGCGCGAAGCGATGCGCGACATTCTGAATCCGCCCGATCACCTCACCATCGTGCAGACCGACGCGATGATTGCGATCACGGGGCCCGACGGGCGAACGACGCGTTTGTCTCCCAACGGCAAGAAGATCAAGGACGACAACACCAAGATCGAGCGAAAGACGAAGTGGGACGGCGCAAAGCTCGTCACCGAGATCAACAACGCGGGCCCAAGCAAGATCACGCAGACCCTCAGCGTCGATACCGAGGCGCGCCAACTCAAGATCACCGCACTCGTCGAGGGGGGGCGCAACAACCAGAAGCGGACGATCTCGCACGTTTACGACGCGGACGCGCCGCGCGAGCCCTAAAAACCGGCTATAAGTCGTCGTCTTCCTCGGTGCCTCCAACCACAAAGCGCACATGGGCGCCCTTGCGGTCGATCGCGGCGAGTGCGCGGCGGAGGTCGTCGGTGTAATGGATGGCGAGGTGGTGTCTGATGGCCTCGCTGATGACCCAGACTGTGATTTGATCGCCGGAGTCGCTCGCGTACGCGGTGGCGCCGAACCAGCGCCGGAAGTCCTCTTCGGGCATCATCGCGCGCAGCTGGTGCAGAACCTGATCCCAGACCGTCATCGCTTTGTAACCAATTGTAAGGGGGGCAACCCCGACAACGGCTCTTACGACTCTTCTTCGTCGTCCGCGGCAGGCTTGCTGGTGGCGATATCGTCGATATCCGGCACTTCCTCGCTGCCCGCGTCGTCCACGTCGTCGAGCGTAAAGGATCGTCCGGTCACCTTCATCGGGATCGGCCCCCGTGGCCTCTCGGCTTCCTTCTTCTTGGCCTTCGCATTCGTCCCGCGCTGAGGCTTGGCGTCCGGGCCGAAGTTTCTGTTACGCGGGGGAGCAGGCGCGCTCGGATCAAAGCGGGGACCGCCGAAACCGCCACCACCGGGACGCGGACCGCCAAACCCGCTGCCGGCCGGCCGGGGCCCGGAGAATCCGCCGCCGGGGCCACCAGGCCGCGGACCGCCGAAGCCACCGCCGGGGCGCGGAGCGCCGGGGCCGCGGTCTTCACGCGCCCGCGCTTCGCTGACCGCAAGCGGGCGACCGTTGAAGATCTGCCCGTTGAACTTCTGAACGGCGGCTTCTGCGTGGCTGCGGTCCTGAAATTCGATGAACGCGAAACCGCGCGGGCGGCCGGTCTCGCGATCGACCGGCAAGACGACCTGAGACGGCGGCGCCACGGTACCGAAGTACGACCGCAGATCGGCTTCGGTGGTGCTGTACGCGAGATTGCCAACGAACAGACGGACGGCCAATCAAACTTCTCCTAGAAGGTGACTTCGATCACAGGGGCGCAGAACGCGCGCAGTGGCAGGGGTCACACGCTGGCGACAGGCTTCTGTCGGGAAAGACCTTACCCGAAGTCCCTTCATCTGGCAAGCGGAGAGCTGGGGTGGCCGGCGCGGGGGCCGAGTCGGCCGCGGGGGCGATGCCCCGGAAGGCTGTGAAGGAAGGCCGAACTCCGGTCAGGCGACCCGATTTTCGAGGCTACACGGCGCGTGCGTGTAGCTGATAATCTCGGATCATGGCTGCTGACCAGAAGCTCACCGGACGGGACTACACGACCCCGGATCTCGTGGCCAAGGTCACGGGTCGCGCGAAATATGCCGAGGACTATCGTGCCGACGGCATGCTGTTCACCAAGCTGCTGCTCAGTCCGATGCCCCACGCGCGGGTGACGCGCATCGACACGCGCGACGCGCTGGCGTTGCCCGGCGTCAAGGCGATCCTGACGGCCGACGACCTGCCCGATCTGCGCGGCGCCGAGCGCGCGCTCACCAATGAGCCGCTCTATCAGGGCGAGCCGATTCTCGCCGTCGCGGCGGTCGACGAGCGGACGGCTGCGGATGCGATCGAGCGCATCGCGATCCACCTCGAGCCGCTTCCGTTCGTCGTCGATCCGGTCGAGAGCCTGCGGCCGTCGGGCGCGAACGCGCGGGTGGAGGGCAACGTCTGGGTGACGCCTGCGGCTGCGGCCGGCACGGCGCCGCAGCAGGTGCGGCCCAAGGTCGACATCCTCAAATGGACGGAGGCCGACTTTTCGAACGCCCCCGCCGGCGCGCTCCCGATGGGGAAAGCGACCGACGAGTGGGCGTACGGCGACCTCGACGCGGGCTTCGCGTCCGCCGCGGTCGTCGTGGATGAGACCTTCGTCGTGCAGTCAACCGGACACCAGCCGATGGAGACGCGCAGCGCGATGGCCTACTGGCAGGGCGGCAAGCTGTACCTGCATGCCTCGACGCAGAGCCTCATCCGGACGGTCGATCCGGTCGCCAACTGGGTCGGGATCAAGCCGACCGACGTCGTGCTCATCAGCGAGTACACCGGCGGGGGATTTGGCAGCAAGGGCGGGGGCGCCGTGTCGATGGCGATTCCGGCGCTGCTCTCGAAGAAAGCGGGCGCCCCCGTCATGATGCGCATCAGCCGCGAAGAAGAGCACTACATCGGCCGCGCGCGCACCGGCATGGTCGGGCGCGCGCGCGTGGGGTTCGCGCGTGACGGCCGCATGACCGCCCTCGACCTCTTCATCGTCGAGGACAACGGGCCGTACGGGCCGATGGGCGATCACCGATCCGCTGGCAACGCCGCCTCGCTCATCTGGCAGCCGCCCGCGATGCGGTGGCGCGCGCTCGCCGTGCTCACCAACACACCGCCGCGATCGCAGCAGCGATCTCCCGGCCCGATGCAGGCCAACGCCATCATGGAGCCGGTCGTCACCAAGGCCGCGAATGCGCTCGGCCTCGATCAGGTCGCGATCCGGCGGATCAATTCGCCCGAGGGCAAAGCGCTGTATGGGCCGCCGAGGCCCTCCGGCGGACGCGCGCACATCACCGGCGCGTTCGTGAAGAACGCGCTCGATCGCGGCGCCGAGCAGTTCAAATGGGAGGAACGCAAGGCGCGCGCGGGGCAGCGACAGGGATCCAAAGTGCGCGGCATCGGCGTCGCGGTCGGACCGCACGGCTCGGGCTCGATCGGCTACGACGGGCTGATGATCATCCGGCCGGACGGCAAGCTCTACGTGCAATCGGGCGTCGGCAATCTCGGCACCCATTCGTGCATCGACCTGGCGCGCGTCGCGGCCGACGTCGTGTCGATGCCGTGGGACAAGGTTGTTGTGAACTGGGGCAGCACGGCCAGGAACGTCCCGTGGAGCTGCCTGTCGGTCGGCAGCCAGACGACCCACGCGATGACGCGGGCGAATCTGGCGGGCGCGACCGACGCCAGGCTGAAACTGTTGGAAATTGCCGCAAAGGATCTCGGCGGTGAGCCGCAGGACTACGCGCTCGGCGGCGAGCGCGTCTTCCGGCGCGGCAATCCATCCCGCGGCCTGACCTACGCGCAGGCCGCCGAGCGCGCGATCGCGCTCGGTGGGAAGTTCGACGGACATTCGCTGCCCGACGACATTCACCCCGTGACGAAGGCATCCGCAACGGCGCTGGCCGGCCACGGGCTGATGGGCGTGGCGAAGGACACGTATCCGCGGGACGGCGACACCTACTCGTTCGTGGTCGGCTTCGCCGAGGTGGAGGTTGACGTCGAGACCGGCAAGACCACGCTTGTCGACTACCTCGCGGTCGCCGATGTCGGCACCGTGATCAATCCGAGGAGCCTGCACGGGCAGATCCTCGGTGGGATCAACCTCGGCGTTGGCCACGCGTTACAGCAGAAATGGGTGTACGACCAGCATTACGGCGTGCCGCTGGCCAAGCGCTTCTACCAAACCAAGCCGCTGACGATCCTGGACATCCCGGCGACCATGCGCACGCTCCCACTGGGGCTTGCCGACCCGGAGACACCGACCGGCGCGCGCGGCGTGGGCGAGCCGCCGGTCGGGGCGGGCTACGGATCCGTCATGAACGCAATCGCGAATGCCGTCGGCGAAGATGTCTTCCGGCGCGCGCCCGTCACGGCAGATATCGTCCTCACCTCGCTCGAGCATGGAGCGCGGCTGCATGCGCCGCTGACCTCGCATTTGTAGCGGGTCACGGCCGAAGGCGGCCACCAGCACGCCGGCGCTCGATGCGTTCGAAATGCCCGCCGTGTGTAGAATGAGACGACGCTCGTGACCCGTCCCCTGCTCGTCATCTTTCTCACGATTTTCGTGAACCTGGTCGGCTTCGGGATCATCATTCCGCTGCTGCCGTACTACGCTCAGACGTTCGGCGCATCGCCGGTCATCATCGGCCTCCTGTTCGCCGTCTTCTCGTTGTGCCAGCTGGTGGCGGCGCCCGCCCTCGGCGACCTGTCCGATCGGCACGGACGGCGGCCGATCCTCATCTTCAGCCTGGCTGGGACCGTGATCAGCTTCGTGATGCTCGCCGTCGCGCACAGCGTCACGATGCTCTTCGCGGCGCGCATCGTGGACGGACTGTCGGGCGGCAACATCTCGACCGCGCGCGCGTACGTCGCCGACGTTACCGAACCGAAGGATCGCGCGCGCGCCTACGGGCTCATCGGGGCCGCGTTCGGTCTCGGCTTCATCCTCGGCCCCGCGTTGAGCGGCGTGCTCTCGCGCGTGAGTTACACCGCCCCGATCTGGGCGGCCGCCGGATTGACGCTCGCGGCCACGGTCATGGCGTGGCTGTGGCTGCCCGAGACCGTGCATCGCGCGCACGCCGGTGTCGGCAACCCATTCCGCTATCTGCCGGATCTGCTGAAGCGGCCGCTGGTCCGCCGGATCCTCGTGATTGATTTCACCTACTGGTGCGCGTTCGCGGTGTTCCAGACGATGTTCGCGCTAATCGCCGCACGCCGCTTCGATTTTGGCGTCGCGCGGACCGGCTATCTATTCGCCGGGTTCGGCGTGCTCGGCGCGATCATTCAAGGCGGCCTCATCCGATCCGTCGTCCGGCGCCTTGGCGACAAGCGAACCTTCATGGTCGGCGTGACGTTCGGCGCGATTGGCCTGGTTGCCGCCGCGGTCGCGCCCACGCCGGCGATGTTCATCGCCGCGCTCGTGCCGCTCGCGCTCGGCATCGGCTTCGGCCACCCGACGATGTCGAGCCTCGTGAGCCTGGTGGCGAAGGGCGACGAGCAGGGGCGCGTGCAGGGGGCGGCAAGCGCCGTCGAATCGTTGGGACGCACCGTCGGGCCGGTCTGGGGCAGCGCGTCGCTTCAGCAGATCGGTGAGTCGGTGCCCTACATTTCCGCCGCCATCCTGCTCCTGTTCACGCTCGTGATGGCGGTCGGGTTCGACATCGGGGCGGCCGATGCGGCACCCGTCTCCCGCGCGGGCTGAGCGCCGGCGTCCTACGCGGGCACGGGCGCCGGCTGCGGCGCTGTGATGGCGGGAAAGTACAGCACGAACGTCGCGCCACGTCCCACGGCGCTGTGGACGGCGATGTACCCGCCGCTCTGTCTCACGATGCCGTACACGATTGACAGCCCCAGACCGGTGCCCTTGCCCTGTTCCTTGGTGGTGAAGAAGGGCTCGAACAGGCGGGCTCGCGTCTGATCGTCTATCCCCGTGCCCGTATCGGCGACGCTCAACCGCGCGTAGCGTCCGGGCTTGCCCTCCGCCAGGGCCGATGCCGCGCTCTCGTCGAGCGTGACCTCGTCGATCTTCAAGACAAGGCGGCCACCTGACGGCATCGCATCGCGCGCGTTGATGACGAGGTTCATCACGACCTGTTCGATCTGGCCCATGTCTGCGTGTACCTGGACCGGGCCCCCCGGGCCGTCCACGGCGGTAATGAGGAGATCGATCTCCGGCCCGATGAGCCGGCGGAGCAACGTCTCCATCCCGCTGACGACCTCGGCGAGCGCGAACAGCTGCGGCCGCGTTGCCTGGCGCCGGCTGAACGCCAGCAGCTGGCGGGTGAGGCCCGCGCCGCGCACGACCGACTGCTTGATCTCGCCGGCCTCGTCACGCGCCGGGTCTTCGCGTGACAACTGCATGAGCAGCACGTCGGCGGCGCCCATGATGCTCATCAGGATGTTGTTGAAATCATGCGCGACGCCGCTGGCGAGGCGGCCGACGGCCTCGAGCTTCTGCGACTGGCGCAGCTGCTCTTCGAGCGCGTGGCGCTCCGTGATGTCGCGCACGAAGGCGGCGAGCTCGATGCTCCGGTCGGCGCCCATGCGGGCCACGCTCAGCTCGAGTGGAAACTCGGCGCCGTCGGCTCTCTGGCCGCGCAGCTCCAGCTGCCGTCCCGCCAGCGGGCCGCGGCCGGTTTTCAGATAGTCGGCGAGCGCGCCGAGGACGCTGCTGCGGTCCGCAGCGGAAAGAAGCAGTTCGGCTTTCTTGCCGAGGATGTCGATCCGCGCGTAGCCGAACATCTCTTCGGCGGCCGGGTTGAACTCGCGGATGTTCAGCGACGAGTCGATGGTGAGAATCGCGTCGTGCGCCGCCTCGAGGATGGCGCCCTGGCGGGCTTCGCTCTCCACGCCCGCGCGGTACATCTTGTAGGTCAGGTAGAGCGGCGCCGACGTGAGCAGCAGGGTCATCCAGTAGCCGCTGCTCTGCATCACTTTCGTAATGACGGCGGCGACCATGGCGCCCAACAGATAGCTCGGCGCGCTCGACGCGAAGTCGCTCTTCCACACGCGCCAGCTGCTCTGGTCGGTCGTCAGCGCGATCGCGATGGCGATGGGAACGGTGTTGACCAGAAAGTAGGTTACCGCCATCGCGACGATCGGGACGATCATCGTCTCGACGTCGGCATCCGCGTGACCGCCGAGCGCCGCGTAGACACGGCCCGCCGTCTGGACCGTGACGACGAGGATCGCGATGTTGAACAACGTGCGATAGACCGGGTTCCTGGTCTTGACGTTGAGGGTCGTCTGGCTCCAGCCGCTGGCGGCGCTGACGAGCATCGACGTATCCGGGCCTCGCAGAAGCAGCGCCGTGATGTCGATCACGTAGGAGACCGACATGTTCGATCCGCTCGCGATCGGAAACTGCGCCTTAAAGGCTGAGGTCAGGGACGAGAGGATGGCGAGGAATACGAGCGGCCCGACAGGAACGACCTGAGCGTGCCTGATGAGCAGGCAGAAGACGAACGCACCCACCGCGATGACCGAGACAATGTACCAGCGCGCACGGGCAGGCAGATCCCGAAGCAATTCGACGTCAAGTATACCGTGGCGCGGTCGCGGCGGCCCTTGACCTCGGCCTGCCGGTCGGGTACCGTACTGGGTCAATCTTCAACTGTTGCGGCGGCTTCCCGGCCCTCCCGCGGTTGTCATCACGTCCTGAATCGTTCGAGGCGTGTTTTTTCGGCGAGGCGCGCGTGTCTCGTGGACGGAAAGTATGAAGTACTCAGTTTTTGGTGTGTGCCTTGCCGCCCTCCTCGCGGCCACGACCGCTTGCAGTGACAATCCCGCGCAGCCCTCGAGCGGCAGTTCGTCGTCCCTGACGGCGTCGATTGCCGCCCCGCGACCGGTGTCGCCTGCCAACGCCGCGCTGATCAAGAACAGCGATCAGCCGGCGACGCTCGTGGTGCTGAACGCGTACAGCACGCAGGGCTCGGTCGCCACGCAGAGTGGGGCGACATACACCTTCGAGGTGGCCACCGATGCGGCGTTCGGTGCCAAAGTACAAACCAAAGATGCCGTGGCGGAAGGAACCGGAGGCCAGACGGTCGTCAAGCTCGACGCGCTGACACCCGCGCGCGACTACTACTGGCACGCGCGCGCGACGTCCGGCGGCACGACAGGCCTTTTCGGCCCGGTCTCGAAATTCAGCATCGGTGCCGCGATTTCAATCGACCCACCCGTTCCGGTCGGCCCGCTGTCTGGGGCGACATCGAGCGGATGGCCCGCGTTCACGGTCACCAACTCCACGCGATCGGGACCGGTCGGAGCACTCGTGTATCGCTTCGAGATCTCGGCGAACGCTTCGTTCTCGACGCTCCTCGCGAGCGGCACGGTGAACGAGACGCCCAACCGGACCAGCTTTATTCCCCCCAGCAGCCCGGCGCCGTCCGCTCAGACGACGCTCTTCTGGCGGGCGACCGCGATCGACCAGTCCAACAACGTCTCGAGCCCGGCGAGCACGGCCCAGAGCTTCACGTACGCGTTGCCGACGAGGCAGGCCCTGCTGGCCGCGCAGGAGGGCTTCGTTCTGTGGTCAGGCGTGCAGCCGCCAGGCACAACCGGGCAGGCCACGATGGGGGCGAACTGGGACGTCCAGACGGTCACGTCGTTCACGGGCGTCACGCACGTGGTGCCAACGCAAGAGGAGCTCCGGGTGTTCGACCTCATCGATCGAGGCATGGATCCAGGCGCCGCGCTCAACTGGATGAACAGCAACGGATACGGGACGACGGCGATCTGGGTCCCATCGGTGCAGGTGGTCGGTTTCACGTACGAATACATTGCGCTCATCTACGGCCAGTGGCAGATGGTGATCAGAGCCGGCGGTTAGGAGTATCGGCATGCAACGACTTCGTGGAGTGATGGTCGGGGTCCGGCGCGCACCGTCGGCCATATTGGTGACCGTGGCGACCCTGGCCACATCGGTGACGCTGCTTGCTGGAACGGCCCACGCCCAGGTCGGCGCGTCGGCGGACCCCGGGAAGGGCTACGCGGAAGTCGTGGCGCAGTCGGCGTTCGGCAACGTCACCAGTCAGAACTACGGCGGCGAGTTCGGCTACACGGTCTATCCCAACGTGCAGGTGTTTGCCGAGGTCGGCCACACGCGCAACGTCGCGACGACCGAAATCAGCGCGGCGGCGCAGATTATCGCGGGCGCGCTCACGCAGGCGCAGCCCGGCGTCGTCGGCTACACCGTGCGGCAGCCGATGACGTTCGGGGTTGGCGGCGCGAAGTTCCTCCTGCCGCTCAGCGGGGGCCCTCGTCTCCTGCCATACGCGCTGGTCGGGTTCGGGGTCGCGAAGATCTCGCAGGACGCCACGTTCTCAGTCGGCGGTACTGACGTGACCACCAACCTCGCGCAGTACGGCATCGTCCTCGGCAGCGATCTCTCCGGGTCGTTTACCAAGCCGCTTATCATGCTGGGCGGGGGGGTGAGCTATCCCATGTGGCAGTCGGCCTTGCTTGACTTTCAGTACCGGTACGGCCACGTCTTCATACCCGGCCAGACGATCAACGTCAGCCGCGCCGGCATCGGCCTCGGCCTGCGCTTCTAGAAGCGATCTCTCAAATGCGTCGGCAGAAGCGAGACTAAGTCTTACAACCCTGGACAATCTTGAACCTTGCTTGATCTTGGGGCGAGGCAACTGCACGCGGCCCATGAGTCTTCAGCCGGCAGCGTGTCGGCCCACAGTTCGCTTGACACGAGTCAAACAGATGTTTTATACATCTGTTTGAGCCCAGATTGATGAAACGACTTCGACTACTGCTTCTGCTCGCCGTCCTCATCGCCGGGGGCTACGGCGCCTACGCGTACGTCAACCGCCCCCCGACATCGTTGATGCTGACCGGCGTCGTCACCACGAACGACGTGATCGTCAGCCCGCAGATCGCCGGGCAGATCGCACGTCTCCTCGTGAAGGAAGGCGACCAGGTCAAGAAGGACCAGCTGGTCGCCGTCCTCCGCCCGGACGAGCTCAAAGCCGACACGGCCTACTACGCCCAGAACGTCGAAGGGATGTCGTCGCAAGTGCGCGAATCGGAGACCGCGCTTCGCTTCCAGGAACGCCAGCTGACCGACCAGATCGCGCAGGCCGAATCGACGCTCGCCGCCACCCAGGAGCAGGCCAAAGCTGCGGCCTCGGACCTGGAGAACGCGCGGGCGACCTATACACGCACCCAGAACCTGTCGCAGCAGAACGTCGTTTCGCCGCAGGAGCTCGACCAGGCACGAACAGCCTTCAACGGGGCGCAGGCCAAGCTCGACTCCCTCAACAAGCAGGTCGAAGCGCAGCGCGCAACCGTTGCTCTGGCGCGCACGAACGCCGAGCAGGTGGCGCTCCGCCGCAACGAGGTCCAGACGAGCGAGCACAGGCAGGCCGCCGCCGCCGCGCAGCGTGCCAAAGCGGACGTGCGCCTGCAGTACACTGAAATCAAGGCGCCGCTCGACAGCGTGGTCGACACCCGCGCCGTTCGCGAGGGTGAATACGTCAACCTCGGACAGCCGATCCTGACGCTCATCAACCCGGACGATCTCTGGGTCCGCGTCGACGTGGAGGAAAGCTACATCGACCGCGTGCGCGTCGGCGACAAGCTGCAGGTTCTTCTGCCGTCGGGCACTGAGCGGGACGGCGTGGTGATCTACCGCGGCGTGGACGCGTCGTTCGCGACGCAGCGCGACGTGAGCCGGACCAAGCGTGACATCAAGACATTCGAAGTGCGCCTCCGGCTCGACAACGCGGACCGCCGCCTCGCGGTCGGTATGACCGCTTATGTGATGCTGCCGCTTGCGTCGACCGCTCCTGCGCCCGCGGCGCGCTGAGGGGGCACGATGGAGCGCGAAGACTTCCGCGGAGCAACGGGGCGATGAAGAACGCGATCGAAGTCCGCAACATCGTCAAGACGTTCGGCGACTTCACGGCCGTCAAGGGGATCACCTTCTCGGTCGAGGAGGGCGAGATCTTCGGCCTGCTCGGGCCGAACGGCGCCGGCAAGTCGACGCTCATCCGCATGATGACAACGCTGCTGGTGCCGACCTCGGGCACGGCGATCATCAACGGCTTCGACGTCGTGAAGGAGTCGGACGGCGTCCGCCAGTCGATCGGCGTCATCCCGCAGGCGCTCACCAGCGACCTGGAGCTGAGCGTCGAAGAAAACCTGATCATCTTCGCGAAGCTCTACAGCGTGCCGCGCGTCAAACGGCGGAAGCTGATCGATGAGCTACTCGAAGCCGTCGAGCTCACCAAGTGGCGCGATGCGCCGGTCAAGAACCTGTCGGGCGGCATGCGGCGGCGCGTCGAGATCGCGCGCGGGCTCGTGCACGAGCCGCGCATCTTCTTCCTCGACGAGCCGACGACGGGCCTCGATCCCGTCTCGCGCGTCGCTGTCTGGGAGATGCTCCAGAAGATCAAGTCGGAGCGCGATCTCACGGTGCTGCTCACAACGCACTACATGGACGAGGCGGACAAGCTGTGCGACCGGATCGCGATCGTCGACCACGGAGAGCTGAAGGCGCTCGATTCGCCGTTGAAGCTGAAGATGTCGATTCCGGGAAACAACATCCTCGAGGTCGGCTTCTCGGAGGTGCCGCCGGACTGGCCGGAGCGTGTCCAGCGGCTGCCCGACGTCCAGAGCGTGTCGCATGAGGATCGCATCTTCCGCATCAACTCGCACAACGGCCCGGCGACGACGCTGGCGCTCATGGAGGCGGCGGCGGCCTCGCGCATCGCCGTGAGCTCGCTCTCGATTCAGAGCACGACGCTGGACGACGTGTTCGTTCATTACACGGGGCGGGCCCTCCGCGACGAACTCCAGGAGGCGTCGGCAAAGGACAGCCCCTTCATGATCCGGCGCTGACACGAGCGGCGGGAACCGGACGCGCGAGCCGGAGGGGCAAGGAAAGGCTGAAGTATGGGACGAACGTGGGCCATTATCGAGCGCGAGCTGCGGCGGTTTCGGCGCAGCCCGATCCTGATCGTCGTATCGATGGTGTTCCCGATCGTGCAGCTCATCGTCCTGGGCTACGCGTTCGGCGGGAACGTGAAGCATCTCAAGCTGGCAATCGTGGACCAGGACCACGGCGTGCCGGCGGTGCGCGTCCGTGAGCTGACGTCCGCCGTCTCGTCCGGGGCGCGGACAATCGACCCGCTTGACTACGCGGACCAGGGTGACGCGCTGACCGACCTGCGGAACGGCCGCGTCAACGGCGTCCTGACCATTCCGCCCGACTTCTCGCGGCGCGTGCTGGCGAAGAACGAGCCGCGCGTGGCGCTCATCGAGGACAACACCGACAATTTCGTGTCCGTCGCGCTGGCGGGCACGCTCGGCGGGCTGATTCAGTCCTACGGCCAGCCGGTGACGATCACGCGGGTCGCCAGCCAACCGACCCTCGACGTCGTCGAGGTCTACCCCTACGTGCCGTACGTGCAGTATCTGCTCCCGGGGTCGGTTGTGATGTCGATCTTCATGATGGTGATGATCGGCGGCGGCATCATCTTCATCGACGACAAGGCTCGCGGGCTGCACGAGGGTTACCTGGTTACGCCGATCACCAAGCTCCAGCTCATCGCCGGCTTCAACATTTCCGGGACGATCAAGGCGGTGCTGGCGGGGATGTTCCTGGTCATCATCGGGTCGTTCATTGCGGGAATTCCGAACCCGCTGGACCCCATGCGTCTGTTCCGGCTCTTCACGGTCGTTGTGGTGGCGGCGTTCGCCCTCATCAGCCTGATGTTCCTCTTGATGGTGCGCGTCACCGATCCGCTGTTGCCGCGCGCGGTGTTCGGCGTGCTGAACACGCTCCTGTACTTCCCGAGCGGCGCCGTTTATCCGCAGCAGGGCTTTCCCGGCTGGATGCAGGTCATCGCCGTGGCCGACCCGTTCACGTACGCGGTCCACGCGTTCAAGAACCTGCTGCTCAAGAATACCGGGTTCGGGGCCATCACCTACGACCTCGGCTTCCTACTGCTCTTTTCGGCGGTGGCGATGACGGCGGCCACGCTGCTGTTCAAGCGCACGCTATGAGCCTCGTGAACCTCGTCACGAGCGACCGCGAGACGCACGAGCGTCTGTTGAAAGTGGCCGAGCAGCTGTTCGCCGAGCGGGGCTTCAGGGACGTGACGGTACGCGAGATCTGCCATGCCGCGCGCGCCAATATCGCGTCCATCAACTATCACTTTGGAGACAAGCTCGGGCTGTATCGCGAGGTGCTCCAGACGGCGATCGACGCGATGCGCGACGCGACGGACGCCGCGCGCCGGGCCGGGGACGGCCGGCCTCCGGAGGAGCAGCTGAGGCTGTACATCGGCCTGTTCCTCCGCCGCCTGCTCGCGCCCGGGAGCGAATCGACGCACCGGCTGCTCAACCGGGAGATCAGCGAGCCGACCGAGGCGCTCGACGATCTGGTGGAGCAGGGCGTCCGGCCGCGCCTCGAATATCTTTCGGGCGTGATCGCGGCGATGATCGGGTGCGATCCCGCGGACCGGCGCGTGCTGCGGTGCGTCCTGAGCGTGCAGTCGCAGACGATTATCTACGCCAAACCGAACGCCGTCGCCGAGCGCCTTGGCTTCACGTTCAAGCCGACGCCGGCGCAGATTGAGGAAGCCGCACGGCACATCGCCGATTTTTCGATTGCAGGCATCCGGGCGGTTGGCGCGTCGACGGCCCGTTGACGGGGTACACTCCGCCGATGGCTCCTCTGGACGGACTTCGGGTTGTCGATCTCACGCGCGTCGTCGCCGGGCCGTACTGCACGATGATGCTCGGCGACATGGGCGCCGAGGTTCTGAAGATCGAAGAGCCCGAGCACGGTGACGACACGCGCGGCTGGGGCCCCTATATCAACGGCGCCGGCAGCTTCTACCTCGCGCTGAATCGAAGCAAGAAGAGCGTCGCGCTCGATCTGAAGACGGCCGAGGGGGCGTCGGCGCTCCGCCGGCTCGTCGCCAGCGCCGACGTCCTCATCGAGAACTTCCGTCCGGGAAGCCTGGCGCAGCTGGGATTCGGGTATCCCGAGGTGGCCGCCATCAACCCGCGGCTGATCTACTGCTCGATTACAGGCTACGGCCAGACCGGGCCGCACGCGCAGCTGCCAGGCTATGACGCCGTCATCCAAGGCGAAGCCGGCATCATGGACATGACAGGCGTCCCGGCCGACAAGGGCGGCGAGCCGACCCGCGTCGGCGTGGCCATCACCGACTATCTGGCCGGTCTGTACGCGATACAGGGCATTCTGCTCGCGCTGCACGAGCGCCAGACGAGCGGGCTCGGCCAGCACGTGGACATCGCGCTATTCGACGCGATGCTCTCGGTGATGCGGCTCCCCGTATCGGTGCTCCTCGCAACGGGGAAGACACCGACGCGGGTGGGCAACGACCATCTGTCGATTGCGCCGTACGAGCCGCTCCGCGCCCGCGACGGCCTGATCATCGTTGCGGTCGCAAATCCGCGCCTGTGGATCCGCTTCTGCGCCGCCATCGAGCGCCCGGACCTGCGCGACGATCCGCGGTTCAGGACGAACGGCGATCGCGTCGAGCATCGCGCCGAGCTCAAGGCGGAAATCGAGCGGGTCTTCGAGGAATGGACCGTCGAAGAGATCGTCAGCCGCCTCGAGCCCCACAACGTCCCGTGTGGAAGGGTCCGCGACACGCGGGAAGCGATTGAGCATCCACAGGTGCTGCCCCGCGGGATGCTGGTGACGCAGGCGCATCCCGGGATGGGGGCGGTGCAGACGCTCGGCCCGGTCGTGAAGCTGTCGCGTACGCCGGCCGATCCTCGCCTGCCGCCGCCCGCGCTCGGCGAGCACACAGCGTCCGTGCTCGAAGGACTCGACAGGCTTGACAGGCTCGACACCACGGTCTGATGACGACCATGTTTCACCCAGGCCTGCTCAAAGGTCGCGCCGCGCTGGTGACAGGCGGCGGCACCGGCATCTGCCGCGGCATCGCGCTCGCGTTCGCGGCTCACGGATGCGACGTCGCGATCACCAGCCGGAAGATCGAGCATCTCGAGCCGACGGCCGCCGAACTGCGCGCTCGGGGCGTCCGCGCCGTGGCCCGCGCGGCGGACGTCCGTCAGCCTGACGCCGTCAACGAGATGGTGGCCGATGTCGTCGGCGCGCTGGGACGCCTCGACATCCTCGTCAACGGGGCAGCGGGCAATTTCATCTGCCTTGCGGAGAACCTGTCGCCGAACGGCTTTGGCACGGTCGTGGACATCGATCTGAAGGGCACGTTCAACGTGTCGAAGGCGGCGCTGCCTCACCTGAGAGCGCAGGGTGGCTCCGTGCTGAACATCAGCGCGACGCTGCCCTACCTGGGCACCATCGCGCAGTCGCACGCCGCCGCCGCGAAGGCGGGCGTCGATTCGCTGACGCGCGTGCTGGCGTGCGAATGGGGGCCCTACAAGATCCGCGTCAACGGCATCGCGCCGGGCCCTGTCGAGGGGACCGAAGGGGTCAAACGGCTCACCAGCGAGGCGTCGCGGGCGGGCGTCCAGGAGGAGTGCCCATTGGGGCGAATGGCCACGATCGATGAGGTGGCGAACGCCGCCCTCTTCCTCAGCTCCGACGCCGCATCCTTTGTCACCGGCGTCACGCTCGTCGTCGATGGTGGGCTCTGGCTCCGCTCCGCACGCATCCTCTGAGGCGGGGGCTGGAGACTCATGGGTCGCGTGCAGTTGCCTCGCCCCGAAATCAAGATTCTCAAGGGTTGTAAAGATCGTCAAAGACTCGTGGGCGTAGGCAACTGCACGCGGCCCATGAGTCTTCAGCCCCTTCTGGTCCTCGGCAACTGCACGCGGCCCATGAGTCTTCGGGCCCGCCTGTGAGTCTTCAGCCCGCCCGCGTGAGCGTCTTCAGCTCGCTATAATGCCGCGCGTGAGTGCCAGGCGGCTGACCGCCGGACTTCTGGTATTACTCGGGCTGAATCTCGGGGCGCAGTCGGGGCCGCGGCTGCTTGTGTTGAACAAGGAAGACGCGACGCTCGCGATCGTGAATCCTGCAGCGGGGGCCATCGTCGGAAAGGTCCCCGTCGGGGAGGGCCCGCACGAGCTCGTCGTGTCCACCGATGGACGGCTGGCGTTTGCCAGCAACTACGGAACGGGGCCCGCGCCCGGCCGGACGATTTCAATGATCGATATCGCCGCCCAGAAAGAGGTGCGGCGCATCGATATCTCGCCGCTCAGCCGACCCCACGGACTCGCCTTCGTAAACGGCAAGCTGTACTTCACAGCCGAAGCGAACCGGAAAATCGCGCGATACGATCCGGGTTCCGACAAGATCGACTGGGAGTTCGAGACGGGTCTCAACACGACACACATGGTGCTGGCCTCGCGCGACGGCGGCACCTTCTTCACGTCCAACATCGGATCAAACAGCGTGTCGATGATCCAGCAGGCCGCGGGCGGCGCCTGGACGCAAACGGTGATCCCCGTGGGGAAGGGGCCCGAGGGCATCGACCTGTCACCGGACGGCAAGACGCTCTGGAGCGCGCACTCGCAGGACGGCGGCATTTCGGTGATCGATGTCGCCACGAGGCGCGTGGTCCAGACAATCGCCGCCGGCACGAAGCGCTCGAACCGTATCAAGCTGACGCCGGATGGCATGTTTGCCCTCATCTCCGATGTGGACACCGGTGAGCTCGTGGTCGTCGACGCTGCCGGTCGCAAGGTCATCAAGCGCATCGCGGTCGGGCGGAGCCCGGAGGGGATCCTGGTCCCTGTTGCACCAGCTGCTTCTGTTGCCTACGTTGCTGTCACGGGCGACAACCACGTCGCGATTGTCGACCTCAAGACGGGGCAGGTGACGAAGAAGATTTCGACAGGAACGGGGCCCGATGGCATGGCGTGGAAGCCGTAGAAGAAGTTAGAAGTTTTGAGTTCTGAGTCTTGAGTCCTCTGTTCTCACTTCTCATTTCTAGACCCACCCGTACGGGTGGTGATCGCCGCGGCTCGCGCTCGTACGATCGATCCGTGATTCCTCAACGAGCAGACTCGGATCTCCTCGACGCCTACTCCGAGGCCGTCATCCACGCGGCCGAAGTCGTCGGCCCGGCGGTCGTCAAGATTGACGCCGGCCGCGCCGGCGGCTCAGGCGTCATCTTCACGCCCGACGGATTCACGCTCACCAACAGCCACGTCGTCGATCATGGAAGCGCGCTGAAGGTCGTCCTGCCCGATGGGCGCTCGATGCGGGCGGACATCGTCGGACAGGACGCTGATACCGATCTCGCCGTGGTGCGCGTCACCGACCAGAGCGGCGTGCCGCTCCCGTGGGCGACGCTCGGCGACTCGCGCGCGGTGCGGGTCGGACAGATCGCCGTGGCCATCGGCAACCCGTATGGCTTCCACCACTCGGTGACCGCCGGCGTGGTGAGCGCGCTCGGCCGGTCGTTGCGCGCGCGCACCGGCCGGCTGATGGACGACATCATCCAGACAGACGCGTCGCTCAACCCGGGCAATTCCGGCGGACCACTCGTCACGACGCGCGGCGAAGTGATCGGCATCAACACCGCCATGATCCTGCCGGCACAGGGCCTGTGTTTTGCGATCGCGAGCAATACGGCGCGCTTCATCGCGGCGCGGCTGATGCGCGACGGCCGCGTCCGGCGCAGCTACATCGGGCTTGGCGGCCAGAACGTGCCCATCCCGCGCGCGATCGCCAGGGCCAACCAGCTTGCGGTCTCGTCCGGCGTGCTGGTCGTATCTGTCGAGCGCGGCAGTCCGGCAGCGTCGGCCGGCGTGCGCGACGGAGACGTCGTGATGGCATTTGCGGGAGAGCCGATCGCGGGCATCGACGATCTATTGCGCCACCTGACCGACGACCGGATCGGCGCGCCGACCTCGCTGGCGATCCTGCGCGGCGTCGAACGGCGACTCCTGACGATTGTGCCGTCCGAGAAGCCGCTCTGACCGGATTCACTCCGGGGGCCCCTCCCCCCGGACTGGCCTCAGAGCGTGATCAGCCCCTGCCGAACGGCCCGCCGGACAGCGTCGGTGCGGTTCACGGCGCCCAGCTTCCCGGCGATTGAGGCGACGTGAAATTTCACGGTCTGGTCGCTGATTCCCAGGCGATCGGCGATACCTTTGTTCGGCAGTCCCTCCGCGAGCAGCTCCAGCACCTGCACTTCCCGCGGCGTCAACGGCTCCAGGGGCTCCAGGGGCTCCAGGGGCTCCGCCGGATCGTGGAAGGTGTCCGGACCAGTTGGCGAACGGACCCGATCCGCGATCACGACGGCGTCGCCGTGGAGGCCGGACGCCTGCGCCGCGTCAAGCGACTGGAACTCGCCGAGGACCTCGATGCCTGCCCGCTCCAGCTTCGGGCGCAGCGCTCGACGATCCGCCGGCGCGCCAACGACGACGACACGCATCAGTGGGCGGGGCGCTCGCCGACAGTAATGTCGAGATCGACCGCGGCGGTGCCGCGAAGCACGCGCAGCGCAACCGGCCGTCCAACCCTGTCGCCGAGCAGCAGATCGAGCAGATCCTCGGGCGAGTGAATGGGCCGTCCGTCGAAGTCGAGGACCACGTCGCCGACCATCAACCCCGCGGTCGCAGCCGGCCCGCCGTTTGTGACGCCGACGACGAGAAGGCCATCTTCGCGCGAATGCGCGCTGCGCTGCTGCTCGGACAGGGCGACGGGCTGGCCGGCGACGCCGAGGAAGCCCCGCTTGATGCTGCCGTGCTGGACGAGCGTCGCGGCCGTCTTCCACGCGATGGTTGCCGGGATGACGACGCCGAGGCCGCGAATGGCCGCCGCGGTCGGGATGCCGATCAGCTCTCCCGACGTATCGAGGAACGCGCCACCGGCGAACCCGTCGTGCATCGGCGCGGTCGTGCGGATCACCTGGTCGATGGCCCGGCGGCGGCCCGTCGGGAGTGGTCCGCCGATGATGGACACGATGCCGGCGCTCGCCGTGACGGCGTTGCTCCAGGAGCGCGCGACGGCGACCGCCATGTGGCCGACGCGCGGCGCCGTGGACGCGGGCGCGATCGCCCGGGTGTCGAGGCCGGGAACGTTCAACACGGCGAGACTGGTAGCTGGATCCCAGCCGGCCAGCTGGGCATCGAGCGTGCGGCCGTCGTGCGGGCGGACGTGCAGGCCGTCCTCGCGCCCGAGCGCGCGTACAGTCGTCAGGACCACCTGGTCAGCGTACACGATGCCGCTGGCCGGGCGGCGGCGGCCTTGAACCTGGACAACAGAAGGCGACGCGGCGTCAATCGCGTCGGCCAGCTGGTTGGAGAAGTTGGAGAGCAAGTCATGAGTCATGGGCGGATCGTGACAGAAGCGGAACCATCACGGATCACCCAAAAGGGCGGCGTATCATAGCGCCCATGACCAAGTCCCTGGTGGCTGGTTCCTTGTTCGTGGTCGTTGGCGCGCTGTGTGTGGCGGCACATGCCGCACAACGCCCGGCCGTCTCCGACAGGCCGGATACGCCCTTCAAGTTGGCCACGTTCGAAGCGGCGGGGAAGGTTCGTGTCGGCCTGGTGCTCGACAACCGTGTCGTCGACATTGGTGCCGCCAACGACGCCCTCTCGAAGAGCGCGGGTCTCGCCCCGATGCAGATTCCTGGCGAGATGCGGGCGCTCATCGAGGCGTACGACCGCGTGAAGCCGCGGCTCTACCAGATTGCCAACTTCTACAAGGACGCGAAAGCCGGCAGCGCGTTCATCTTCGATGTGTCGGCGACGTCGGTCAAGGCGCCGATCAAGTACCCGTACAACGTGCTTGCGATCGCCGCGAACTATCGGCTCCACGCCGGCGAGATGTTCCCGCCCGGCAGCCCGCAGCAGAAGGCGGCGGAGGAGGCGGACCCGGACAAGGAGGACCCTGTCTTCTTCGCGAAGTCACCGCGCTCGTGCATCATCGATCCCGGCGACGCCTACTTCATCCCGCCCAATCGAAACATCGACTGGGAGGGCGAGCTCGCGATTGTCGTGGGCAAGGCCGCGCTGGGCGTGACGGAGACCCAGGCCCACGACTACGTCTTCGGTTACAGCATCATGTACGACGTCAGCGACCGCGGCGGTCCCGGCCGGCCGCTGACCGGCATGTTCCCCGGCACGAACTGGTTCCGCGGCAAGAGCCGCGACCGCTCGGCGCCGTTCGGCCCGTTCATCCTGCCCAAGGAGTTCGCGCCGAACCCGACGCAGTTCCACATCATCACCAGGGTCAACGGCGTGGTGAAGCAGGACGGCAATACGAAGAACCTGATCTGGGACGAGGCGCACATGATCCGGTTCCTGTCGTCGATCCTGACTCTCTATCCGGGCGACGTGATCTCGAGCGGCACGCCGGATGGCGTCGGCGCGGGCCGCAAGCCGCCGGAATACCTCAAGGCCGGCGACGTCGTGACGATCGAGATCGAGGGGATTGGCACGCTGCGCACGCCGATGGCGGCGCCGCGATGATCGGCCGGACCGCGCTCGCCGCGGGCGTCCGCCTCAGGCTTCTCGCCCTCGCCGGGGGCCTCCTCACGCTCGCCGCCCAGCCGCCCGCACGGCCGGCCGACACGATTGTCGTCAACGCGCACGTCGTTACGGTGGATCCGCAGTTCTCCATTGCGCAGGCCGTCGCGATTTCCGGCGGAAGGTTCAGCGCCGTGGGGACCGACGCTGCGATCCGGCGGCTCGCGGGCCCGGCCACCACCGTCATCGACCTTCACGGCCAGACGGTGATCCCGGGCCTCGCCGACGGGCATCTCCACGACGCGGGTGGCGGGCCGGGCGTGGACCTCTCTCGAGCGCGGTCGATCGCCGATGTTCTCGCCGCCGTGGCAGCGCGCGTGGCACAAACCCGGCCCGGCGAAGTCATCGTCAGCAACAGTGACTGGCACGAGGCGCAGCTCGCCGAGCACCGGCTGCCGTATCGGAAGGACCTCGATCGCGTGTCGCCGGACCACCCGGTCGTGCTCGTTCGTGGCGGCCACGAGTACATCCTCAACTCCGCCGCGTTGACAAAATGGAAGATCACCAGGGACGTGCCGCAGCCAGCCGGCGGCCGGATCACGCGCGGCGACGACGGCGAGCTGAACGGAGAGCTGATCGATCGCGCAAAGGCACTGGTACAGCTGCCTGCGTCTGCGCCGCTCACCGTCGAGGCGCTCGTCGAGCAGCATCGCCGGTTGAACGCCGCCGGGCTGACCAGCATCCGATATCCCGGCGCGCCGGTCGCGCAGTACCGGCTGCTGCAGGAGATGGCGCGCCGCGGCACGTTGACGATTCGCGTCAACCAGCTCCTGCGCCTGCCGGCGGAGGACGGCGGAAGCATGCAGCAGGCAATCGCGGCGACGGGCATCAAGGCGGACGAAGGCGACGAGTGGGTCCGGATCGGCGGCATGAAGCTCGCCGTCGACGGAGGCTTCGAGGGCGGCTGGATGCGCGAACCGTACGCGGAGCCGTGGGGGGAGCACGGCACGTTTCGCGGCGTCAACACGATGCGGCAGGGACCCTACACCGATGTCGTCAAGGCCCTGAACCGCCTCGGCTGGCGAGTCGCGACCCACGCCGTCGGCGATGCGGCCATCGACGAGGTGCTTGCCGCGTACGAAGCCGCAAGCGCGGAGCGATCGATTGTCGGGAAGCGCTGGAGCATCGAGCATGGCTTCATCCCGCAGGCCGATCAGTTTCCACGAATGAAGGCGCTCGACCTGGTGATCTCCGCGCAGGACCACCTGTATCTCGCGGGCCCCAGCCTGGTGCAGTACTGGGGATTGAAACGGGCGGCCTGGACCACACCGACGCGCGCGTATCTGGATCGGAAGTTCGTTGTCGCGGGCGGCACCGATTCCGCCGTAGTGCCATATCCGCCGCTCTGGGTCATCTACCACTTCGTGACACGCGACACGATCAGCGGCGGCGTTCTCGGTCCCGATCAGAAGATCAGCCGTCAGGAGGCGCTGCGGGTCGAAACGATCAACAACGCGTATCTGACGTTCGAAGAAGCGATCAAAGGCTCGATCGAGCCAGGCAAGCTCGCGGACCTCGTCGTGCTTCCTCAGGACATCCTGACCTGCCCCGACAAGCAAATCGAGCAGATGGCCGTCTCGATGACGATGGTCGGCGGACGGGTCGTGTATCAGCGCCGCTGATCCCGCGGCGACGCCCTTCGTAAGGGTTTACGTTCGGAGTAACGCCGCTCGTCGATTGGCGCTGTGTTTTCAATGAGTTAGCGCTGGTCCCAACATTGCTCAAGGAGGCGCACTGTGAATCGACACTCCCGCTCCGTCTGGTCTTCTGTGTTCCTGGGTCTCTTGCTCCCCCTCGCGCTTGCCGTCGCCCCAGCACGGGCGCAGGAGTCATCGGCTGATGACGATGGGAAGCTGCGGCCCGAGGAGCCGGACTTCGTGCTCATCAACCTGCC
>DASZFS010000183.1:0-10583 GCA_035939575.1 Vicinamibacterales bacterium
ATGAAATCACAGCTCGTACCTACTGGCCGGACCGCGATCCGATTGGCCGCCGTTTGAGCATGAGGAGCACTAGGGGCGCAGCCAACCCGCCGTGGTGCACCGTGGTTGGCGTGATCAAGGACATCAATAGTGATGGCCTCGACCAATCCGGATCTCCCCACATCTACCGACCGATCTACCAGTTTCCAGGATCCAGGGCCTTGACTAAAAGCGTGACGGTCCGGACTTCTTTGTCCGCCACCAGCCTGGAGCCGCAGATACGTCGTGAGATACAGGCAGTCGATCCCGATCTGCCGGTTTTCAATGTCCGCACGATGAATGAGGTCATTGACGGTTCTCTCGCTTCGCGCCGCTTCTCCGCGGGGTTGGTGGGAGTATTTGCTGTGGTGGCGCTTCTGTTGGCGTCGGTGGGAGTTTACGGTCTGTTGGCCTACATGGTGGGGCAACGGTCGCACGAGATTGGAGTGCGGATGGCGCTGGGAGCCATGCCCTCGACCATTGGGAAAATGATTGTGAGTCGCGGTGCGGGTCTGGCCGGCATCGGAGTGGGGATCGGCCTGATCTTGTCGGGAATCATGGCTCCGCTGATTTCAAGTTTGCTCTACGGAGTGAGACCGCTTGATCCGGAAGTGTTTGTCGCTGTGCCGGTGATCCTCATGGTCGTTGTACTTTTGGCGAGCTACATCCCGGCGTGGCGCGCGGCCAGAGTGAACCCGATCGTCGCCTTGCGTCGCGAGAGTTAAGACTAGAAACGAGACTGCAATGAGAAAGGTTCTCTGCGCAATTGCCCTGGCGATTCCGATTGCCGTCTTTACGCAGGCGCCGGCAGATTCGGTCTCCCCGCGCGCGAAGCAGCTGCACGACCGCGCGATCGTCGTCGACTCGCACGACGACACGACGCAGCGGCTGATCTTCGACAAGGCCTTCGACATCGGCAAACGGAACCCGAACGGCAACATCGACATCCCGCGCATGCGCGAGGGAGGCCTGGACGCGCTGTTCTTCTCGATCTGGGTGCCGAGCGATGTCACCGGTCCGACGGCCGTGAAGCGCGCGCTCGATCAGATCGACGCCGTGCGCGAAGCGGTCCGCACGCATCCCCACGATCTGATGCTCGCGACGACCGCCGCGGATGTCCGAAAGGCGGCCGCGGATCACAAGATCGCCGCGCTGATGGGCATGGAAGGCGGCCACATGATCGACGACGATCTGCGGCTGCTGCGCGTGTACGCGGCGCTCGGCGTCCGCTACATGACGCTCACGCACTACAAGAACACCAACTGGGCCGATTCGTCGACCGACAACGCGGCCCACAACGGCCTCACCACCTTCGGCAAGGATGTCGTCCGCGAGATGAACCGGCTCGGCGTGATGGTCGACATCTCGCATGTGGCCGACAAGACGTTCTTCGATGCGATCGAGACGACCAAGGCGCCGATGATCGCGTCGCACTCGTCCGGCCGCGTCATCGCGAACCACGCGCGGAACATGACCGACGATATGATGCGCGCCCTCGCGCGCAACGGTGGCGTCGTGATGATCAATTACCACGCGGCGTTCCTCAGCGAGGAGTTCCGGGTCGCCAGCGAAAAGAAGAACGGCAACGTGTTCGGGGCGATAGATGCGGTGTCGAAGAAGTGCGGCGGCAACGAGGCCTGCGCGACCATGGAGGCTGAACGGATCGATCACGAGGCGATGATGAAAGGCGATCTTCCGAAGGTGACGTGGGAAAAGATCATCGAGCACATCGACCACGCCGTGAAGACCGCCGGCGTCGATCACGTCGGTCTCGGATCCGACTTCGACGGCGCCACGATGCCGCTGGGTATGGAAGACGCGTCGAAACTGCCGAAGATCACCGACGCGCTGCTGAAGAAGGGGTATTCCGAGGCGGACGTCGAGAAGATCCTCGGGGGCAACATGTTGCGGGTGATGGAGGCGGTAGAAAAGGTGAAGGGCTCATAGTTCAGGGTTCAGAGGTTCAGGTTCGTTCTTGGTTCTCGGTTCTGGGCTCGGGTTCTCCGTTCCGGTGCCAGGTGCTGGATCCGCTGGCGAATCCTTACGTCCCTTCAAGTACTGGTGGAGCCTTGTGGTGGCGCCGATGGCGCGATCGGCGAGCTTGAAGAGTTCTGTGTGCTGTTCAGCGGTCAGATACTTGAGATCGAGCGCGTCGTCCAGGTGATTCCGTGTTGTAGCGATGAGGACGAGCGGCAACCCAAAAATAAAACGCCATGCAAACTGCATTTAACCTGCCTGAAGCCATCGCCCTGCTATCGCGTACTCCGTCAACGTTGAATACGTTGCTCCGCGGCCTGCCCAGCCGGTGGGTGGCTGCAAACGAAGGCTCTGATAGCTGGAGCGCTTTCGATATCGTGGGACACCTCGTCATCGGTGAGCGCACCGATTGGATGCCCCGTGCCAAACGCATCCTCGAACACGGTGAAGCCATCCCTTTCGATCCCTTCGACCGTTTCGCTCATGAAAAAGAATGCCGCGGCAAGTCTCTCGAAGAGCTGCTCGATGGATTCGCTGCGCTGCGCGCGCAAAATGTGGCTGCCCTCGGAACTCTCCACCTGTGCCCGGCGGACCTCGCGAAAAAAGGCACACATCAACGGCTCGGAACCGTCACGCTTGCTCAGCTCTTAGCCACTTGGGTCGCGCACGATCTGACTCACCTTCATCAACTCTCCCGCGTAATGGCCTACCAATATCGCGATGCGGTCGGCCCTTGGACTGCCTTCCTCGGCGTCATGCACTGCACCGGCCACAGCGCTCCGTGAGGGCGAAAACAAACCCAAGGAAGAGTGGTTGAACCATGCGACGCTTTTTCGCGAAGCTCAAGAACGTCTTCAGTCACGGATCCGGCATCGAGCCAGCCAAAGAACGGCCTCGCGACGAGCCGTCCATTCCGTGGGTCGAACAGACCCTGCAGGATGCGCGCTACGCCCTGCGCACTTTGTTGAAGAGCCCTGGATTCACCGCGGTCGCGCTGCCGACCTTGGCTCTTGGTATCGGCGCAAACATCGCCATCTTCACCATCGTCAACGCTGTTCTCTTGCGCCCGTTGCCGTTCCCCGAGCCCGAGCGCTTGGTGCGCATTTATGACGATCTCAATGGCACCGGCGCGAAGGACGTGGGCCTGTCCGTTCCGGAACTTGATGATCTGCGCGATCGTTCCGGGCTATTTGAGAGCGTCAGCGCGATTTTTCCGGTGAGTACGGCGCTGCGCGGCAGCGATCGCACCGAGCGGATCGAGATGCTGGGAACCTCCTTCGAATATTTCCGCCTGCTCGGGGCCAGCGCGGCGCTGGGACGCGTGATCGAACCCTCGGATGCGGTCCCCGGTTTCACCGAAGCCGTGGTCATCAGCGACGGACTTTGGCGCCGTCAATTCGGCGCGGATCCGCACGTCCTCGGCCGCCGGATCCTGGTGGACGAAGACGGTTACACGATTGTCGGCGTGATGCCGCCTGATTTCCGGCACCCGGGCCAGGGCTTGACCGCCGACGTGGAATTGTGGGCCGCGGCTGGTTTCAAGGCCAACCCCTTCCCGATGCCGCCTTCGCGCGCATACCGCTATCTGCCCGGCGCGCTCGGACGTTTGAAGCCAGGGTTAACCGTTCAACAGGCCCAACAACGCGTGGATGCGTTCGTCGCGGAGTTGAGCCGATCGTACCCGACGGAGTATCCGGCGGCATCCCGCTGGTCGGTGCGCCTCGAATCGATCGAGGAAAGCTGGACCGGCAGCGTGCGGCCAATGCTGGTGGTTTTGCTCGCCGCAGTCGGTTTCGTGCTGCTGATCGTTGCAGTGAATCTGGCGAGCCTGCTGGTGGCGCGATCCTCGACGCGTACAAGGGAAATCGCCATCCGGCAGACTCTCGGAGCTTCACGCCCGCGCTTAGTACGGCAGGCGTTGACCGAGAGCGTCCTCCTGTCGCTG
Source organism: Vicinamibacterales bacterium (assembly GCA_035939575.1). GTDB lineage: Bacteria > Acidobacteriota > Vicinamibacteria > Vicinamibacterales > CAVVIG01 > DATKHR01. The sequence goes on from DASZFS010000183.1 coordinate 3,941, forward strand.
GCCGGCGGCACGTCTGCAGTTGCGGTCCTGGCGCTCGCCAAGACATCGCTGCTCGCGTTGATGCCCGCCGATTTGCCGCGGCTGAACGAAGTGCATGTCGACGCCCGTGTCATGACGCTTGCGTTCGGACTTTCGCTCCTCACCGGTGTCCTTTTCGGATTGACGCCCGCGTTGCACGCCTCCGACGCCGATCCCAACGAGGATCTGAAGGAAGGCGCACGAAGCGGTAGCCCGAGCGCGCGTCAGAATCGTTTTCGAGGATGGCTGGTCGCAGTTGAGATCGCATTATCCGTCGTGTTATTGAGCGCGGCCGGACTACTCCTGCACAGCTTCTGGAACTCCATGCAATCCAATCCCGGTTTCAATCCGAACCAGTTGATGGTGGCGCGTATCTGGATTCCGTTTCCGAATAACCCGGAGGCGAATCATTATCGAACCGTTCCGCCGATCGCCGCGATGAGTCATGAAGTGTTGCGTCGCGCAAGGGAGCTTCCAGGCGTGCGGGAAGCAGCGATAGGAGGCAACAACAGTGTTCCGCTGGTGAACAATACCCGAAGACAAACGCCCTTTTCACTGCCCGATGAGTCCGATTCCAGCCAGAAGCAGCGAACGACGGAAACGGCGCTGGTCAGCCCCGACTACTTCCATGTCCTGGGAATTCCGTTATTGCGCGGGCGTGGATTTGCGGAGGCAGATACCGACAAAACACAGCCGGTTGTCATCGTGAGCGAGTCCTTCGCCACACAATACCTGAGGAAACGCGATGTGGGGGCGCGCATCGGTTTTGCGGCAAGTAGAGGTTTTGAGCCGCGCACTTTGGAAATAGTGGGAGTGGTGGGCGATGTGCATGCCGACGGCTTGGACACGCCCGCCGCTCCGCGTGTCTATTTCGCGCTGTATCAACGGCCCGCCAATGAGATGGCCATCTTCCTGCGCGGCGCACCGAACTCCAGCGCAACCAGACAGGCTGTTGCAGCCGCGGTCGAAGGCGTAGACCCCAATTTGCCAGTCTACGGCATTCGAACGATGCAGGAGATGATGGCCAATTCGCTCGAGCGGCGAAGGTTCGCGCTGACACTCATGGCCCTGTTCGGGGCGCTGGCGTTGTTTTTGGCATCAATTGGGATTTACGGCGTGATGGCTTACGCCATAGGCCAGCGATCGCAGGAGTTCGGTATCCGCATGGCGCTTGGAGCCGAGCCTCGCGACATCCTCCTGCTGGCGTTCCGGCCGGGCGTGGTCCTCACCGGTATTGGCATCGCCGGGGGCCTTCTCGGCGGGCTCGGCGCTGCACGGCTGATGAGCAGCCTGCTCTTTGGAGTTGCTCCTTACGATCCGCTGACGTTTGGCGCTGTCGCTGTCGTACTCACATTGGTGGCGTTGGCCGCGTGCGGGATTCCCGCGCGGCGGGCCATACGAATTCCGCCGATCATAGCCCTTCGCTCCTAACCGCGCGGCGAGAGCACGAAGCGCTCGATCGAAATGCGGGCGCGGCGGAGGGCGGGGAAACTGCTGGAATCGGCGCCGGGCTCTTCATGAAGTGGTATCGTCAGTGATACCATCGTAGTAATGCGGGTCGTGCTCGACAGCAGCGTGCTTGTCGCCGGGTTTCGATCACGGCGAGGCGCTTCGTTCCGGGCATTGACACTGCTGAGATCAGGCAAGTTCGACATCGCGGTCTCAGTGCCCCTGGTCTTGGAGGACGAGGCTGTGCTCCGGCGACACGCTGACAAGCTTGGCCTCGGCGCTGAGGAGGTCGTTGGGCTTGTTGACTATTTGTGCGGCATCGGCCATCAGCAGGCCATTCATTTTCTCTGGCGGCCGGCGCTTCGGGACCCGAAGGATGAATTTGTGCTGGAACTCGCTGTGGCAGCTGAATGCAGCGCCATCGTTACGCACAACGTCCGTGATTTCGAGGGTGCCAAGATATTCGGTATCGAGATACTAACCCCAGCGGAGTTCATCTTCCAGGTGGAGGCGATCCGATGAGCAACCTGAGCCTGCGACTCCCCGACTCGTTGCATCGGAAGCTGCGCGAGATTGCGGAAAAGGACGACGTTTCGATCAACCAGTTCATTGCGACAGCTGTCGCGGAGAAGGCCGCAGCGCTGTTAACCGTTGAGTACCTCGAGCAGCGTGGCCGTCGAGCCGATCCGAATCTCATTGATCGCTTGTTGAGTAGAGTCCCGGACGTCGAGGCTGTTCCGGGTGATGAGCTCCCGCCAACGAAGCGACGATCACGAAAAAGTGGAGGTGCGAGGCTCCGCCAGGCCCGTAAAAGCCATAGCCGGGGAAGGCGCTGATGAGGTCGGCGACCGAGTTCGGTCGAATTGTTGGACCTTCGGAGCGTTAGGATGTGAACTGAACCTGCCCCTGTCCGTTCAGAACGCCGCGGGTGTGAGGCCACTGGCCGCGGCCTGATTTCCGTTCGACGGTCGCAAGATTGAAGGTTCAGGCCGCCATCACCACGGCGCCGAACCGAACGCCGAGTAGCGCGTCGGTTCGTGGACGCGATCTTCATCTGTCTTCGCGCAGCCGCACTCAGCGTCGAGCGCCGCGCGTTTCGGAAGCGGTCGAGAACGGTTCGGCGGCCCGCGTGTCTTTTGCCCAGAGGGTTGGACCAGCTTCTTGAAAGATGGCGGACGACCCGAGTGGAGTCAGAAACAAGGGGGATCATATGGCGAATTCACGGCGCGAATTCCTGCATGAGGCCATCATCACGGGCGCAGCTGTCGGGATGTTTGCCGGCGACGGTGCCACCGCGCAGACCGGTGGCGCGGTCGAGGCGATGCCGACCGATCGCGCGACGACATTTATGGCGCTGTTCGGCCTGCGCTATCCCATCGTGCAAGCGCCTGCCGGCGGTCCCGAGCTTGCGGCCGACATCTCGAATGCCGGCGGCATGGGGCACGTCGCGCTCTGGGGCGCCACGCCGGAATCCGCGCGCCAGACCGTCGCCAACTTGCGCGAGCAGACGAAACAGCGATTCGCCGTCAACTACGTGCTCACATTCGAACCCCGGTCGCTTCCCGCAGCCCTCGAGGCAGGGGCTCCGGTGGTGCAGTTCTCATGGGGCGTGCCGACGCAGATGATGGTATCTGCCGTGCGCCAAGCCGGTGCGAAGTTCGGCGTGCAGGTCGGCGCGGCATCTGGGGCGCGTGCAGCAATCGACGCCGGCGCGGACTATCTCGTCGCGCAAGGCCTCGAGGCTGGTGGCCACGTGCAGTCGAGCACGCCGCTGTACCAGCTGCTCCCGCTCGTCTTGAAGGAAGCGGGCCAGACACCGGTTCTCGTGGCGGGCGGCATCGCCACAGGCCGTAGCCTCCGAAAAGCGCTCCTGGCCGGCGCGTCGGGTGCGATCGTCGGCACGCGGTTCATGGCGACACAGGAAAGCACTGGGCATCTTGAGTACAAGCAGGCGCTCGTGGAGGCGCAGGTTGACGATGCCGCGATGTCGGTCTGCTATCAGGATGGCTGGCCAGGCGCCACGCACCGAACCCTCCGCAATGGGACGCTCCAGCGGTGGGAGGCGGCTGGATGCCCGCTTCCCGGCAAGCGTCCGGGCGAAGGCGACGTCGTCGCCACCCGGCCGAACGGGACAAAGGTTCTTCGCTACTCGATTGCCGACCCGTCGCGCGGACTCGAAGGGAAGGTTACCGACCTTGCCATGTACGCCGGCCAGGGCGTCGGGGACGTGAAGGACATCCCGCCGGTCCGTGAGCTGCTGGCGCGACTCTGGACGGAGTGCCTGGCGGGGTAAGTCGCGCCGCGCCTTCTGAGGTGCCTTTAAGAACGCTTACGATTCCGCGGATCGAATAGGTCCCCGAAAATGCCGCAGGGTTCACTGATCGAGAAACGACTATCTCGACGGATATCCGCAACTACTCGAAGACGATGGGGGAGCGTCCGTCGCGTGACGACAACTCGCGCGGGAACGTGCAGAATGTCCGTGGGGACAGCTGGGAGGATAGTCGATGTTATAGTCCGCGTCGAAAGAGAGAGGAGGGGAGATATGGCTCGTCACGCCGTACGCAGCCTGCGCTCGTACGCATTCGTGGCCCTCGCAATCGCCGCCTTCGCGTCCGCGTCCGGCCGCGCGCAGACGGCGCTTACGTCCACTTCGATCCCGCAGTTCGTCTACGACGCCACGTGGCCGAAGCAGCCGCTGCCCAAGGGCTGGATCATCGGCAACGTGATCGGAGTGGCGATCGACGCGCGCGATCACGTCTGGATCCTGCACCGGCCGGCGACGATCACCGAGCAGGAGCGGGGCGCCGGCTTCGGTCTGAAAGCCGCGGACTGCTGCTTTCCCGCGCCGCCCGTGATCGAGTTCGATCCCGCGGGCAACCTCGTGCAGGCATGGGGCGGGCCCGGCCCGGGCTACAAGTGGGTGGACAGCGAGCACGGCCTGTTCGTCGATCACAAGGACAATGTCTGGGTCGGCAACAATCAGGGGCCGCACCTGCTCAAGTTCACGCGCGACGGCAAGTACCTCCTGACGATCGGCACGCCGGGCGCCAAGCCGCCGGCCAGCAACGACCCGGCGATCCTCGGCGGTCCCGCACCATGGGTCCACCCGAGGACGAACGAGCTGTTCGTCGCAGACGGGTACGTCAATCGGCGCGTCATCGTGTTCGACGCCGACACGGGCCAATACAAACGCATGTGGGGCGCCTACGGCGGCAAGCCAGACGACTCCGTTCCGTGGAAGTTCAATCCCGAAGGCACGGACAAACCCCCGTCTCGCCAGTTTCAGACAGTCACTGGCGTGGCGGTCAGCCGCGACGATCTGGTCTACGTCGCGGATCGCAGCAACAACCGCATCCAGGTGTTTCGTCTGGACGGAACGTTCGTGCGCGAGGGCTTTATTCTCGCGAAGACGCCGCGCGGCACGGTCGACACGCTGGCGTTTTCGTCCGACAAGGATCAGCAGTTTCTCTTCGATGCGGATCCGCGCGATATGCGCGTGTGGATCCTGCGGCGATCGGATCTGCAGCCCCTTGGCTGGCTCGGATCCGGCGGCCACTTCGGCGGTGCGTTCAACTCGCCCGCGTATCTCGTGACCGACTCGAATGGCAACCTGTACGTCGGCGAGGGTCAGGACGGCAAGCGCGTCCAGAAGTTTGCCTACAAGGGGATGACCCGCTGACCGCCGCGTGGCTGTCCTTCGCCAAAACAACCGCGCTACTGTTCGGTGGCCATCTCGACTGCATCGAGGGCTGGTCGCCTGACGATCCCGATCCCACGTTGGCACCAAGCTTCGCCGGTTTGCGCACGCTCGCCTTAAATAACTTGAAAGAAAGCCTTAATGCAGACGATCTGGCGCGTCGCGAGCGGCTTTCCGGCCTCGTGGTCACGCCAGTTATTCGAGGCTCCGGCACGTGTTGCGATCTGGAGATGCTCAGCAACTCGCCAGTGGTCTGTATCTACAACGCGAAACCGGCCAGCGCGTCTCGTTTGCCGCATTTGATGAACGCCTGAACAACGCAGCCCGCGCCGAGGGGCTCACGCTGACACCTCTCGCATAGCTGCGAGGGCACGGCGGAGGGGAACGGGAATTCACAGGATGGCCCGAGATGAGGGCTTCACCTCGGGCCGGCTTCTCTCCTGCCTCGTCTCTGAGAGGCGACTTCGTCGTTAGTTGCGGTCGTCCGGGTCGTCCTCATCACCGCTGTGCGCATAGACGGCGATACAGCCTCTCCCGATGATGCCGAACTGCGTGCACGTACTGTCGTCTTTGGCCGTGCCTGCCGCAATGGCCGCTGTCACGGGTGTATCAACGAAGACGCGATTGTTCTCGGAGAACGCAGCCGGGTTTCTTCCTGACGTGAGCGCCTTCCCGGTGGGCGTGAGCGGGCCAGCCGAGACCGGAATCAATTGCAGGAGCGAATCGTGTTCGGCGTCGATCACGCCGAGCTGCTGTGTATTGGACGCATCGCGTCCCGTTACGTAGAAACGCCCATCGCCCGGGTTGAACCACACCTGGTCGCCACCGCCAACCTTTTGGGTAATGATCTTGGCGTTCCCGCTGATCGCGCTCACGTCGACCGGGAACCCGCATGCGGACACGAGCAGGTGTTGGAAGGGCGCGAGGGCAATGCCCGTGATGCTCGTGCCGGTGCCCCCCAGCGCGTTGCAGTCGAGGGTGATCGTCTTGTCAATCGTGTGCTTGGTGGAATCGATGCGGACGATTCGCGGATTCGAATTCGCGGTGCCCGGCACGGTGAGCCAGAACCTGTTGAGTCCGGGATCCCAGAGCGGCTGCTCCAATCCTCCGGCATTCGTGAACGAGAACGTCGCGAGGATCGCGTAGGGAGGATCTGCGGAGACCAGGTTCGCGTACGGCTCAACACTACAATGCGCAGCCGGGTTAGTCGGGGTCGGGCATATCGCGGTTGGCGAAAGGGGGCCGGGGGTGGCAATAAGGATCACATGGTGCCTGGGGTCGTAGCCGATTTCGTCGGCGCGACCGCACCAGTGGCCGTTTGCAGCGCCGTTATCACAAAACGACGGCGACTTCGGGTCTGTGACGGAGAGGTTGATGGATACGAACGTTGTGATCATGATTCTCCCCATCATCCCGACAGGCTCGGCCCTGATCGTCTTTCTGATCTTTCTCGTCGTCTGCCCGCGCGGTCAACCC
>DASZFS010000184.1:0-26660 GCA_035939575.1 Vicinamibacterales bacterium
TTGGGGCGAGGCAACTGCACGCGACCATGAGTCTTCAGGCCCATTCAGCCTCCCTCCTTGGATCCGATCTCGCGCGCGTATTTGGTGATGATGACGAGACCGAGGATCTGCGTCCACTCGGAGACGATATTGCCGATCACCTGTCCGGCCTTGCTGTTGACGTCGCTGCGGGCATAGATCGCCACCCATACCAGACCGGTCAGCGCCAGCACGATCGTCAGGGAGTGGCGTGCGAGGACGCGTCCGATCTCTCCATACAGGTGTCGCGGTTGCCGGCTCTCGGCCGACCCTGCTTCGAAGAAATATTTGGTGGCGACGATGAAGACCAGCGTACCCAACCAGTCTGCGATGGCGTTGCCGAAGAAGGAGCCCACGTGCGTCGATGGGTCGGACCGCCGGTACATCACAAACAGGAACAGCAGGATCGCAGCGACAACGAGGCTGAGGGAATGCTCTCGAAGGAATCCGCGCGGCGCACGAGCGTGGCTCATGCGCCCTATCGTACTCGGCGGCCCCACGCGGCGGCGCGGCCGAGAGCCGTCGTCGCTTCCGGGATGCCCAGGGCGACGGTCGTGGCCAGGAACACGGCGCCGTAGGCGCCGAGGACCGCGACCGCTGCCAGGATGGGATTCGGGGGCAAGAGCGTCAACTTCACCGCCCAGCCGGCGACTGCCCCGCCGATCGCCGCCACCCACAGGCGCGCGACGTAGCCGGCCGCCAGACCCGTCGGTCCGATCCGGTTGTTGAGCGTCGAGCGCAGCAACAGCATCTCGACCCAACCGGCAATCCCTGCCGACGCGGTCAGCCCCGCCGCGCCCCAGCTCGGCGCGATGCCGAGCCACCGCGGAAGGGGGATGGCGAAGAGATAGCCCAGCACCGTGGTGAGGAGGACGCGGATGACGGCAAAGCGCAGCGGCGTGCGCGTATCGCGGAGCGCGTAGTACGTGGAGGAATACAATCGTCCGAGCGTGGACGCGAGCAGGCCGACGGCGGATCCGGCCAGAATGCCCCACACATACACGGCATCCGCGTGGCCGAAGCGGCCGGTTTGAAACAGCGCCGCGGCGATGACATCACCCAGCGCCAGGAACGCCGCCGCCGACGGGACGACGAAGAACGCAATCCGCCGGAGGCCGCCGTCGAGCCGCAGCCGCAGCTTGTCGATCGCCGCGTCCCCGGCGTGCGCGATGCCGGACATCGATGGAAGCTCTGCGGCCGACACCGACATCCCAAACAGGCTGACGGGCAGCAGGTAGAGTGTCTGCGCGTTGGCCAACGCCGTCGTAGCGCCGGTGGAGACGAGCGTCGCCAGCAGCGTGTCGATGTAGCCGCTCATCTGGACGACGCCGCGGCTGACGAACACCGGCGCGAAGTTGCGTGCGATCGTCCGGACGTGATCGGATGTCGAGGTAAACGCAAACCGCAGGTGCGGCGCAACCCGGAACACCACCGGCAGCTGGGCGGCGAACATGAGCGCGCTGCCTGCGACCGATCCCCACGCCAGGACCTCGGCCAGCCGCGGCAGATCCGCGCCGCTGCCGAAGATCAGCAGCGTCGCGACCATCACGGCGTTCCACACCACGGACGCCGCGTAGGACAGGAAGAACCGATGATGGCTGTTCAGCACCCCGAGGCACCAGGCCGACATCACGGTCAGGCCGACCGCCGGAAACAGGATCCGGACCAGCCGGGCGGTCAGCTCGCGGGTCGCGCCCGAAAAGCCCGGCGCGATGAAGGGGAGGAGCCACGGCGTCACGATCACACCGGCAAGGACCGTCACCGCTACGACCAGCGCCAGGAGCGACGCAATCGCGCCCGCGACACGATCCGCCTCCTCACGCTCGCCGCGCGCGAGCAGCGACGCGTAGACCGGGATGAAGGACGCCGACAATGCCCCTTCGCCGAAGAGATTGTTCAGGACGTTGGGAATGCGCGAGGCGGCAGTGAACGCGTCGGCCGGAGCGGTCAGGCCGAAGTAGTGCGAGAAGACACGCTGCCTCACGAGGCCGGCCAGCCTGCTGCAGAGAATGCCGACCGCGACGAGCGCCGCCGATCGGCCCGAGCTCCCCGACCTCCCCGAGCGCGGCACACGGACCGCCGCGCCGCCGGGTGGGCCGTTCACGCGAGCCTCACTCAACGTCGTCGTCGGGCGTCTGCGCGAGCGTCCCGCTCGACTTCATCATCAGATACGCCTTGATGAACGGATCGATGTCGCCGTCGAGCACGCGGTTGACGTCGCCGATCTGCTCCTTCGTGCGGTGGTCCTTTACCAGCTGATAGGGGTGCAGCACGTAGCTGCGAATCTGGCTGCCGAACGCGATGTCTCTCTTCACCCCGCCGATCTTCTCGAGATTTGCCAGCTGTTCCTTCTGCTTGAGATCGTAGAGCCGCGCCTTCAACACGTGCATCGCGGAGTCGCGATTGCGGTGCTGCGATCGCTCGTTCTGGCACGAGACGACGATTCCGGTCGGGAGATGGGTGATTCGCACCGCGGAATCGGTCACGTTGACGTGCTGGCCGCCGGCGCCGCTGGACCGGTAGGTGTCGATCCGGATGTCCTTGTCCTCGATCGCGACCTCGACGTCCTCGGGCAGCTCCGGGTAGGCGTGCACCGACGCGAACGACGTGTGCCGGCGCGCTGCCTGGTCGAAAGGCGAAATCCTGACCAGACGATGGACTCCGACTTCCGCCGACAGCAGCCCGTATGCGTACTCGCCGGTCACCGTCAGCGTCACGCTTTTCAATCCTGCCTCGTCGCCTGGCTGGTAGTCGATCACCTCGCGCTTGAACCCGCGCCGCTCCATCCACCGCATGTACATGCGGAGAAGCATCTCTGCCCAGTCCTGCGACTCGGTCCCGCCGGCGCCAGGGTGGATGGTGAGGATGGCATTCTTGCGGTCGTGCTCGCCGCCGAGCATCTTCTTGATCTCGCCCGCCTGCACTTCGGCGTCGAGGGAGTCGAGCGCTACCGCGAACTCGGCGTCAACCGCCTCGCCCGCCTGTGCCCACTCGATGAGGACGGCCAGGTCGTCGCTTCGCTTCCGGAGCGAGACGACGAGGTCCCGATCCTGCTCCAGGCGCCGCCGGCGCTGCAGGACCTTTTGAGCCTCAGCCTGGTCCTTCCAGAAGTCAGGCGCCGCGGCAAGCGCCTCGAGTCGGTTCAGTTCGTGGTCCGGGCGGGCGGCCTCAAAGATAGCTCCGCAAGCTCGCAGCGCGCTTGCTGAGATCTTCGTAACGGCGCATCAGGTCGTCGACGGTCGGCATTGTCACATTGTACGCGAGGCACGGGACGGCAGCATGACGGACACGAGCGTCAGCGCTATCGCCAGGTAGGCGACCAGTTCGCCGTGCCGGGTGAACATCGTGGTGGTTGTCAGGAACCGCGCGTCACCGATCGAGACGACGGGCTGGAAGATATCCGTGCGCTGCAGCACGCGCCCGTACGGATCGACGATGCCACTGATGCCCGTGTTGGCGGCGCGAACGAGATATCGGCCGTTCTCGATCGCGCGCATCGACGCCTGCTCGAAGTGCTGATAGGGCGCCGACGTCTCGCCGAACCAGGCGTCGTTGGTGATGGTCGTCAGGAGCTCGCTGCCTTCGACCACGAACTGCCTTACGAGCTCGGGGTAGACCACCTCGTAGCAGATCGCGACGCTCACGGCGTGACCATTCGCTGGCAGCAACTGCGGCCGCGAGCCTGGCGTGAACGTCCCTATGTGCTCGGTCAGCGGCTGGGCGAAGAACAGCAGCGACTGCATCGGGACGTACTCACCGAAGGGGACGAGCCGCATCTTTCTGTAGACGCCGCCCGTCGTGCCGTCGGGGCGTACCAGGAACGCTGAGTTATAAAACCGGGTCGTGCTACCGCGCTCAATCTGGTCGCTGCCAAAGATGAGCGTGACCTTCGCCTGACGCGCCAGCGCCTGCAGCCGCGCGGCGCCAGCCGGATCCTCTTCGAACATGAACGGGGTAGACGACTCCGGCCACAGCACCAGGGTCGCGCCCTCGAGAATCGCCTGCCGCGTCTGCTGGACGTAGTCTCCGAAGATGCGCGCGGCACTGGCCGGGTCCCACTTCATCGCCTGGTCGACGTTGCCCTGCACGAGGCCGACCCGCACGGGCTCGCCTGCGCGCGTCAGGACGCCCGCCGCGATCCGCCGGCTCCCCCACACGCCCACGACGACGACGAGAGCGATTACGGTTACCAAGGGGACGTACTTGCGGCCCAGCGCGACCACCAGCGCGGCGCTCACGGCGACCAGCAGCAGAGAGACGCTGTAGACGCCACCCACGCTTGCGACCTGTGCAATTGGCAGCGCGCGCGCCTGGCTGTATCCCAGCATTCCCCATGGAAAGCCGGTGACGTAGCCACGGGCCGCCTCAGTGGCCACCCACACAAATGGGGACCACAAGATCGCGGTGCGGCCCCGCGCCAGCACCAGGCGCTGCACGAGCAGCGCGAACATCGCCGGAAAGCAAGCCAGATACGCGACAAGCGCTCCGTTGATCAGGATGGCTATCCACGTCGGGACGTCGCCGTAGACGGCCATGACGTGCGTGATCCAGTAGAGCATGCCGGCGAAGTAGATCAGGCCGGTGACGAAGCCCATAACGAGCGATCGGGTCGACGATGGGGGTGTCCGGGCTACGGACCGTGCCGAGAGCGCCAGGAGCAATGGCGCCAGCGCGATCCAACCGCACGCCGGATGGCCGTATTTCGGGAAGCTGAGGGCGAGAAGGACGCCGGACGCTGCGGCTAGCGCGTAACCCAGGGCTTGAACTGCTCTTCCTTCTGAAGCTTTGCAGCGACGGTTTCGGCTTCCCGCCGCGTGCTGAACTTGCCCACTCTCACTCTGAAGACCGTCGGCGTGCCGTTTGCCGGCGTCAGCACGTACGCGGAGTAGCCCTTGGAAGTCAACCGCTTGGCAATCGCGTCAGCCTCGCTTCGTACGTTCAACGCCGCGATCTGAACCGCAAAGCCCTGCCCGGTCGACGCGGCTGACTCCGTTGATGCGGGCGCTTCGAGAGCCGGGGCTGGTGACGGCGTTGCCGTTGCCAGTGGTGCTGCCGATGTCGTTGTTGCCGGGGTCGCCGGTGCGGGCGGTGCAGGCGCCCGTGACGCAGGCGCGGGGGTCACAGGCGCGGGCGCCGGAGCTGTCGGCTTTTCCGCGCGGCTGGACGGCTGCGCCTTCGCCGACTTGTCAGACGACCCTTTGACCGGCTCGGCCGTCCCTTTCGACCGGTCGAGACGATCCCAGTATGTGAGCTTCTCGTCGGACTCCGTCGACGGCGCCGCCGCCTTCGTGGGATCGGCGGACGCGGGGGGCGGCGCAGGTACCGGCGCTTGTTGCGGGGTGACGTCGGCCGCGCTGGTGGCACTTCCCTCCGCGAGGCTGCGCTCGGCGCGGACGCCCCGCCCGAAGAGCACACCACACAGAAAGATCACGACGGACACCGCTGTGACCGCCATGAACAAGAAGACCAGCTGCTTGCCGTTCAGCTGGATTTCGTGGAAGCCCTCGTCCTGTGTCTGAGCCACAACCGGTGTGATTTTAGCACGTTACGCGTAGATCAGCGGCCGTCCAGACGTGCCAGAAGCGCCCGGGCATCTGCCGACGCCGGGTCGATGACCAGAGCGCGGTCCGCTTCGGCGCGCGCGGCGGCGAGATCCTTGTCCTGCCGGTAGGCTTCGCCCAGCACGGCGTGCGCCTCAGCGGTCTCCGCGCTCCAGACAGAGATCTTCAAGGCGTCGATCGCATCGCGGACGCGTCCGTTCCGGAGGTGGATGCGCCCCAGCAACAGGTGGGCGTCGGCGAGGTACGGCGACAGATAGAGGGCGCGGCTCAGCTCCGACGCCGCCTCGCGGTCGTTCTCGCGATCGAAGAGACGCCGGCCGCTCTCCAGATAGATGCGCGCCATTTCCTGCTGGTCGCGCTGCTCGACGGTCATCAGCTTCGCCTGCAGCTCACGTGCGTGCGGCAGCTCGACTTCGCTCTTGACACGCTCGAGCCCCTTCGGGATCGGATCGGTCAGTGGTCGCTTGTCCCACTGCGCGTACTCGGACGACAGCCGGCGCGCCAGCTCCTTCTCGCGGGACGCTTCGGCACCGTTGCCAGCCGACGCCAGGGCGGCGCCGAGCACGTAATGCGCAACGCCGTCGGTCGGCCGGCGTCGAACGGCTTCGCGAAGCCAGTAGATCGCCGCGGGCACGTCGCGATCCATCCAATATGCGTATCCGAGATTGAAGACGTAGTCCGGATCGCCCGAATCACCCTCGGCAGCCTTGCTGAAGAAGTATGTCGCCGGTCCGACCGACGCCGCAACCGGCCGATGCATCTGCACGACGCCGAGGTTGTTCAGCACCGCCGGCTCCGCACGCTCGTCCGCCAGCCGCTTGAAGGTCGCAAACGCGTCGTCGTACTTATCGAGATCGATCTGCGAGAGGCCGGCCAGGAATCGCGCACGGCGCGCGTATGGCGACTCCGCCCGGACGGGCGCCAGCGCAGCCAGAGCCTCCTCGTACTCGCCCTGGTCGGTATAGACATCCCACAACGCGAGTGACGCCCGATCAAACGCGGGAAATGACTTCTGCGCCGACGCCAGATATCCGATCGCGGTCTCCGGCGTCTCGGCGAGCAGCCCTTTGATGTAGCTCTCGAATGCGGCGACCGGCGGATGTCGGTGCTCCGCCTCCGCAGACTGCGCCGTTGGGGTGTTCGGCGCGATGCGCTGCGCGACGCGCTCGAACGTCACGTACAGGTCGGCGAGCGCGCCACGCTCGGTCACGTCCGCCTGCACCCGTCCAGCCTCGAGCGCGATGCTGCGCGCCCGAACGACCAATGCGTCGCCGTCAAGTTGCAGCGTGCCCACAACAACCCTGTCCGCGCCGACGAGCTGGCCGATCCGGATGACCGTCGCGTCCGTGAGCGACGCCGCCGGCGGCACCTGGAGACGCTCGAACGCCTGCTGGCGTTCGGCACGGGTGATCGGGCTCGCGCCCGCCGCGGCCAGGTCGTCGGTGAGCAGGACCGACGCGGCCTCTCCCATCCAGATGATCTTGTTGTCCCGCTTGATGTTGTCGAACGGCATGACGAGAATGCGGCCGGCTTCGTCGGCCGACGCCAGCGGCGCGGGGACAACGATCGTCGATGCGATCGCCAGCACGATGGCGCCAGACGCCCTCACGATTCCCCCGCGGTCGCGCGCTCGACAGCGCCGCCGTCGTTGCCGTTCGCGATGGCGACCTTCAGTACGCACGTGGATTCGCCCGTCCCACGACAGGCCACGACGCTGGTCGAGGCATCGATGTCGAACATCACCATGAGACGCGTGAAAGCCGCCGCATAAAAACCGCACAACGGATACGTCACCCGCTCGCGCACTGTGCAGAAAATGGACGCACGCACGTCCACTCTCGCCGTCCCATGCCGCAGTCGCGAGATCGCACGGCTGCCGTGGTACGTCTCCCGCACCAGCTGACGTGCCAGGCGCATCAGGAGGCGGCTTCTCAACCACTCCGGCGCGGTCCTGAGCATCGCGCGCCGCACGTGCGGCATCGACGCCACCGTCCACTCGGCGGCATACTCGCCCGCCCGGGTGGTGATGAGCTCGTAGGCGTCCCCCTCCTGGCGCAGGAAGCTCAGGACCGCATACAGCGGCGCCAGGCCGATCGTGCCCTCACGCAGCCCTTCCGCGTTCAGCCAGTTCTCGTAGAACGACAGCCGCGTCGGAAGAATGTCGGCGATCCCCTGATGCAGGCTGGCAACGAGGACGCGACCGATGCCGGCTTCGCTCATGGCTCTGGATGCCGGGCGCGCTGTAAGATCGCGTGAGGGTCGTCGCGGCGCAGGAGCTCGATCAGTTCGGAGAGTGCCATCGTCTACTGAGCAACGTGAACACGCCAGTGGAGCACGCGGCGCTGCAGGGTTCCCACGGTTCCCGAGGTCACCAACTGTAATCGTATCACGAGCTTAGCGCAGTCCTCATCGCGCGCATCCACGATCTGTCCATGATTCTCACCGTTCAGCGGCAAGTGCACGACGCCATCAGTGACGCCATCCGGCGGCGCCTCGGCGTCGCCGACGTGCCGCCATTCACGGTAGAAGTTCCGCCGAACCGCGCATTGGGGGATCTCGCCGTGCCCGTGGCCTTTCAGCTCGCCCGCTCGCTGCGGAAGCCTCCTAAGGCCATCGCACAGGATCTCGCCGCCGCCATCGACGCCATTCCGGGCGTCAGTCGCGTCGCGGCTGCCCCGAATGGCTATCTGAACCTGTACCTGGATCGCGCAGCGTTTCTGGTTCCGCGCGTCCGCGGTCTCGTCCCCGCGAACGCCGTCGCCGCCGAGAAGACCATCGTCGAGCACACGGCGATCAACCCGAACAAGTCAGCCCACATCGGGCACTTGCGCAACGCCGCGCTTGGCGACACCCTCGCGCGCGTCCTGCGGTTTCGCGGCACGCCGGTCGAAGTGCAGAACTACATCGACGATCTGGGCGTTCAGGTTGCGGACATCATCGTCGGCTTCCGCGAGCTCGAGCACCGGGATCTGGCGGCCGTCCGGCTGATCGCCGATACGACGCGGTTTGATTACTACTGCTGGGACCTTTACTCGCGCGTCACCCAGTGGTACGACGAGGGCCGTGCCCACCTCGAGACGCGCGCGACAACGCTGCACGCGCTCGAGCACGGCGGCGGCGATACGGCCGCCATCGGCGCGTTCGTCGTCGATCGCATCGTCCGGGCGCATCTGGCGACAATGTCGCGTCTGAACATCGGCTACGACCTGCTGACCTACGAAGGCGACATCGTCCGCCTCCAGTTCTGGGCCAGGGCGTTTGAAGTCCTCAAGGCGCAGGGCGCGGTGTATCTGCAGCGCGAAGGCAAGCTGGCCGGTTGCTGGGTGATGCAGATCGAGGAGGACGGCCGGCCGGCCGCGCCGGAGGGCGGCGGCGCAGTGGAGAACGACAGGGACGATGCGCGCGAAAAGGTCATCGTCCGCTCCAACGGCGTGGTCACGTACATCGGCAAGGATCTGGCGAATCAATTCTGGAAGCTGGGCCTGCTGGGGCGTGACTTCCACTACCGGCTGTTCGGCACACAGGCCAACGGGCGCCCGCTCTGGTCGACGACGTCCGGTGAGGGCGACCCCAACCCGCCGCCGTTCGGCCGCGCGGCGCGGATCTTCAACGTCATCGACTCGCGACAGATGTACCTGCAGGCGCTGCTCAGTCAGGCGTTGCGCGCCCTCGGTCACCCAACCGAGGCCGAAAACTCGGTCCACTTCTCTTACGAGATGGTGGCCCTGTCGCACGCGACCGCGCGCGAGCTGGGGTACCGGCTCGATCCGGACAGTGAAGACGCGAAGAAACCGTTCGTGGAAGTGTCCGGACGCAGGGGTCTGGGCGTGAAGATCGACGACCTGCTCGACGTGCTGACTGAAAAGGCCACAGCAGAGGTTGCATCGCGCAATCCGGAATTCACGCCGGACGACCGCCGCAAGGCTGGGTCGCAAATCGCCGTCGCGGCGATCCGCTATTTCATGCTGAAGTTCTCGCGTGGAAAGCTGATCGTATTCGACATCGAGGAGGCATTGAGCTTCGAGGGCGAGACCGGGCCGTATCTTCAGTACGCGGTCGTCAGGGCGACGAACATCCTGCGCAAGCTCGAGGAGCGCGAAGGCATCTCCGAAGCGGCCGTTCTCGAATCGCTGGATGGCCTGCCATCGGACGAGCTGACAGCGGGCGACCCGGATAACGCCGAGAAGGTCGCGTCGGACGGGGCCGACGCCGGGACGATAGCCGGGCTCTGGCCGTTGGTTTTCGAGGCGTCGCGCCTGGATGACGTGGTCGACCAGGTGGTCCGGTCCCTGGAATTCTCGGTGCTCGCAAAATATGCGTTCGGCCTCGCACAACTCTTCAACGCGTTCTATCATCGGTACCCAATCCTGAGCGAGGAGGATGCGGCGCGGAAGCGCTGGCGGGCGGCCGGTGTGGCGTACGTCCGCGGACAACTCACCCGCGCGCTCGACCTGATGGGCATCGAGGTTCCGAATCGCATGTAGCGTCACAGGCCCGGGCGTTGGAGCGGCTATCGACTTCGAGCGGCGTGTCGGGAATTGAATTCATTGCTCGCGTGAAGGGTCCCAGGATCGATATGGCGGTCATCGGCATCACAGCGTGTCGCATGCTCGAGGATTACCGGCAGGCCATCCTGCACGTGGGCGGCGATCCGCGCGTCGTCGACATCCCCATGGGCGTGCGCGCAGCGATCGAGGGCCTCGACGGACTGCTCCTGACGGGAGGGGATGACGTGGCGCCGTCGCGCTACGGAGAGGCGGCGCACGCGTCGGTCAAGGTGGCCGAGACGGGCCGCGACGAGTTCGAGATTGGCCTGATCGGCCTCGCGCGCGCGGCGCAGCTGCCGGTCTTCGCGATCTGCCGCGGCATCCAGGTGCTGAACGTCGCGTGCGGCGGCACGCTCGTCCAGGACATCTCCGCGGAGGTGACCGGCGCGCTGCCCCACATCCTGCCCGTACCGCCAAATCACTCCTCGTCGCTCGCCCACGAGATCTGGATCGAGAAGGACTCGCTGCTCTCGCGGTTGATGCGCGAGCGGCTGATCGACGCGGATACCTGCGAGGTGAACAGCCGCCACCACCAGGCGGTCAAAGTCGTCGCGAGTGGATTCAAGGTGTCGGCGACGGCGCCGGACGGCGTCATCGAGGCCATCGAGGATCCGGCTGCGCCGTTCTGCCTCGGTGTCCAGTGGCATCCCGAGAACTTCTGGCGTACCGGCGAGTTCCGATCCCTCTTCGAAGGATTCCTGACGGCGTCCGGCCGCTAGAGGGGGCTGACGGCTCCGCTCTCCTGAAAGACCACGACGGTCTCGACGTGTGGCGTATTCGGGAAGAGATCGAACGCGTCGGCGCAATCGATCCGGTAGCCAGCGTCGACGATTACGCGTGCATCGCGCGCCAGCGTCGCAACATCGCACGAGACGTAGACGAGCCGCTGCGGTCTCAGACCGAGCACGCCGGCCAGCGCCGCGTGCGACAGACCGGTTCGCGGCGGATCCATGATCACCGTCGCGGGACGCCCGGCCGTCCCGCCCAGACCCGCCACGAACGACTCGACGTCGCCGCGAACCGCGGTCAAGCGGCCTCCCGCGTTGGCGGCGTTCACCCGGAGGTCCTCGGCGGCCCACCGGTCGCCTTCGACGGCCGCGACTGACGCGCCGCGGAGGACGGCCGCCGCCACCGAGAACAGGCCAGCGCCCGCGTACAAATCCACGACGTCGCCACCGAACGGGATCCGTTCCGCCACGTGCGCCACGAGATCCCGCAGCAGGTACCGATTGCCCTGGAAGAACGCGAGCACGTGGCGCCGAAGCGTCAGGGCATGGCCGCCAATGTCGAGCCGCTCGTTGATGTACGGCGCCGGCGTGAGGCCATCGACGCTGGTGATGCTCTCGAGTGCGCGGCGGTCGATCGGCTCGGTCGTCTCGAGGTGGACGACCCGCTCGGTTGCCGGCACGTTCTCGGAGAGCTCGACTTCACGGACGATGTCGCCCACCGAGCGCGCTCGGGTCATCAGACGGTCGAGGGCATCGACGGCTTCCGGCAGCAGCTGACCAGAGAGTCTCGCGTCGCACACGTCGTGCGTGCCCTCGCGGAAGAAGCCGATGCGGCGTCCGCGCACGTGCAGCCGCGCCCGCATGCGATAGCCGCGTTCGGGCGACCCCGCGACCCGAACCGGCCGCGGCAGCTCGAGGCGGCCGATGCGCGTAAAGGCGTCCGCAAGCACCTGGCTCTTGATGTCGAGCTGCCGTGGATAGGCAATGTGGCTGTAGGCACAGCCGCCGCACAGCGGATCGTCAAAGGCCGCGCGGCGGTCGGACGACGGGTCGTCTGCGGAGAGGGTCGTGGCAAACGCCACGCTTCGCGAGACGCGATCGACTCGCGCGGTAACCCGCTCGCCCGGGATGGCGCCCGTCACGAGGACCACTTCCCCGTCCAATCGCGCGATCATGGGCCCGCCGACTGCAGGCCGCTCCACCGTCAACGACACGACGTCGCCCCGCGCGACCATGTCACTCGAAGGCGATCGTCGGCAGCGCGTGACGCTCTCGCACGAGCCGCGCGACAACCGCCTCTCGCGAGCGCCGGTACGCGTCGGCGGCCATGTGCGGCCGGAACGGCGCGAGCTCTTCTTCGGCTTCCTGATCGAGGGCAACCAACGCGTCGCCGCTGAGCGCCGCGCGCGCGGTCGCGAGCATCTCGGCGTCCAGGGCCGCCAGCCGCGCGACGAGCGCCGCGCGGGCGTCGCCGCGTACGCCGCCGGGCCTCGCGCGCGCCGCGTCGAGCTCCGCGGCAAGCCTGTCGATGATGCCGTCGAACCCGGCGTCTACCTGCCCGGACGCCCGAGCGTTCGTCAAGCGCATGAGGACGCGTCCAAGATGGCCCGGCAATGATTGATGACCGGCGGACGTTCCGGGCTCCGGTCCTGTCGTGGACGCGGCGGCGGTCACGCCGGTCGCCCGGCGCCATTCGTCGAAGACGTCGAGGACGTCGGCGTCGCAGAAGTCGATCTTCACCGGCCGCCGCCGCGGTCCGTTGCGGTAGTAACGCTCGACGTATCGATCGATGCCTGCGAACGCCACCTTGAGGGGGACGCCGCGCTCGGCCCACTGCGACACGAGGTCGAACGAAGGCCCCGCCACGCGGATGAGATGCCCATCGTTCTTCCTGCAGAGGTATGTCTCGATCTCTCGACAGTACTCGGCAACACGCGTTCCGCCGTCCGCGGTATCGCGATCTACTGGTTTCGTTCCCACACGAGCCTCAACCCGTGCAGGGTCAAGTCGGGATCCACGTGGTGGATGAGGGACGTTTCGGGCGCGATCACGCTCGCGAGGCCACCTGTCGCGACGCAGACGACATGACCGCCAAGCTCGTCGGCCATCCGCTTGACGAGCCCCTCCACCATGCCGACATAGCCATAGAAAAGGCCCGACTCCATCGCGCCGACAGTCGTGCGGCCGACGATTTGCGCCGGTTTGCGCACATCGATGCGCGGGAGCCGCGCGGCGCGCTGGAAGAGCGCGTCCGCGGAGATCTGAACGCCGGGGCAAATGGCGCCGCCGAGGTACTCGCCGTTCGCGCTGATGGCGTCGAAGGTCGTGGCCGTCCCGAAGTCGACGACGATCATCGGACGCGCCTGGCCGCGGCCGAAGCGCTCCCAGGCGCCGACGCCGTTGACGATGCGGTCGGCGCCGACCTCGGCAGGGTTTTCGTACAGGATCGGCATCCCCGTCTCGACACCGGGCTCGATGTTCAGCGTCGGGACGCCGAAATAGCGGTCTGTCATCGTGAGCACGGTGCCGGTCAGCGGCGGGACGACCGACCCGAGGACCACGCCGCGAATCTGTACGCGCTCGATGTGGCTGTGCGCGAAGAGGCCGTCGACGAGCAGACCGAGCTCATCCGACGTGCGCTCCCGCAGTGTCTGCAGGCGCCAACCCTGCACGAGCGACGCACCATCGAAAACGCCGAGCACCATGTTTGTGTTGCCGACGTCGATGGCTAGGAGCATGGCGGCCCGATGCGACGGTTCTGGGTGAGACGGTTCATGATAGCCATGTCAGCTCGCCGGCGACGATTCGCTCGACCCCGTTGCTGACCCGGACCAGCAGCGCGCCCTCTTCGTCGATGCCGGCGGTGACACCTGTGAGCTGGCCCGACGGCTGCGTCCACGACACGCGCGCCCCAGACGCGCCTCGCGCGCGGCGGCGCCACGCGTCGAGAATAGCATCGAACCGTCCCTCGAGCAGATCGTGGTAGCGGCTCGCCACCGCCGCGAGCGTCTCGGCGAGCACCAGGAACCGATCGATCGGCCGTCCGAGCTCGGACTCGAGCGAGGTCGCGTGGTCTCGCAATTCCGGCGGGTACGCAGCGGGAGCGACGTTGATGCCGTAGCCAACGACCACGAGCGAACCCGGATGGCCCGAACCCTCCGCCAGAATGCCGGCAAGCTTGCGTTGCGCAACGTAGATATCGTTCGGCCATTTCAAGCTGGTGGTGAGGCCGGTGGCCGCGTGAATCCCATCGGCGATCCCGACGCCCGCGGCCAGCGTCAACAGCTTCATGGCGCGCTGCGGATCGGTCCGCGCGCGCGCGGGCGCCAGCACGACCGACGCGTACAATCCGCTGCCTGGCGGCGAGAACCACGAGTGGCCCCGCCGGCCGCGGCCGGCGGTCTGCTCGTCGGCGAGGACGACGACGCCTTCCGACGCGTGCGACATCGCGACGTCGTTGGTGGATCCGATTGTCGGAAAGAAATAGAGCGAGGCCGCGAGGCCCTGGAGCCGCGGCCGCACGCGCTCGAGGGCCTCGACGAGCTCCGGAGGACCCGGCGTGCGGTCAGGTGGATTTGATCTCAAAGCTGATGTCGATGGCGGGCGCGGAATGCGTGAGTGCGCCCACTGAAACGAAATCGGCGCCGGTGGCGGCCAGCTCCGGCAGGCGTTCCAGTGTGACGCCGCCGGAAATCTCGATCGCGGCGCGGCCGCGGGCGAGCGCGACGGCGGCGCGGATGTCCGGTGTGCTCATGTTGTCGACGAGAATCGTGTTTGCTCCGGCCGCCAGCGCCTCCTCCACCTGAGCGAGGGTCTCGGCTTCCACCTCGACGGGACGGCCCGCCTGGCGTGCCTGCGCGCACTTGACGGCCGCGCCGGCGCCGCCTGCGATGCGGATATGGTTGTCCTTGATGAGGATCGCGTCGAAGAGGCCGACGCGATGATTCGACGCGCCGCCGGCGCGTACCGCGTACTTTTCCAGGGCGCGCAGCAGCGGCGTCGTCTTTCGCGTATCGAGGACGGTGATGTGCCCGCCGCTCACGTCGACGAACGCGCGCGCGCGTGTCGCAATGCCTGACAGCCGCTGGAGAAAGTTCAGCGCCGTCCGCTCACCGACAAGGAGTGCACGGGCGGAGCCGCGGACCTCCGCAATCTCCTCCCCGGGCTGACAGCGCTCGCCGTCCTGGCGACGCGCAACGACGGTCACTGACGAGTCGATCTGCCGGAACGCTTCGAACGCGACGTCGAGGCCGGCCACAACGCACGCAGCCTTGACCAGGAACACGCCCCGCGCCAGCGCGGCAGCCGGGACGATGGCCTCCGTCGTGATGTCGCCGGTCCCGATATCTTCGTCGAGCGCCCGACGGACCAGCTCCCGATACTCGGCGGGGTCCAGGGGAATCACGTCGCGCTTTCGTATCCCTCTACCACGATCGCGCGCGGCTCGCCGGCCCGCGTCTCGAACGCCTGCACCCTGAGCGCAGCGCGGAGGTCGGCCTCCACGACCGGCATCAGGGCGGCAGCGTCGGCATCCGCCGTCACGGTCACGCGCGTGATCGCCACCTTCACCGGCTGCTTCGCCTCCGACCGCTGCTTGCGCACCTCGAACAGCACGTCAATGGCCCACTGGTAGGCGGCCTGGTCCGACTCGCGCGTCGCGCCGGCGTTGTCCGTCACGAGCGACAGCAGGTCCTCGGAGCAGGGCCACGCCGCCCGGTGGATGGAGCCTTCCTGCCACCACGACCAGACTTCCTCCGTGACGAACGGCAGAAACGGCGCGAACAGACGCAGGAGCGCCGACAACGCCGCGGTGAGGGCGGCGTTCGCAGAGCCGGCGCCTGCGGCGCCCTGCTCGCCGTACCGACGCCCCTTCACGAGCTCGAGATAGTCGTCGCAGAACCGCCAGAAGAACGATTCGGTCCGTTGGAGCGCGCGCGCGTAGTCGTACTCCTCGAATGCGCGCGTCGCCTCGTCCACCAGCGCGGCGAGGCTCCGGATCATCGCGCGATCGACCGGCGCGGTGATGGTGCCCTGCGTCCCGGCGCCCGACAGCGCGAATCTGGACGCGTTGAGGATCTTGATCGCCAGGCGGCGCCCCACGCGCATCTGGTTCGTGTCGAACGCTGTGTCGGCGCCAGGCCGGCCGCTTGCCGCCCAGTAGCGGACCCCGTCGGATCCATGCTCTTCGAGAAGGCCCATCGGCGTGACGACGTTGCCTTTGGACTTGGACATCTTCTTGCGGTCCGGGTCGAGCACAAAGCCGGAGATCGCGGCGTTGTACCACGGCAGCGAGTCGTGCTCGAGATGGGCGCGCAGCACCGAATCGAACAACCAGGTCCGGATGATGTCGTGCGCCTGCGGGCGCAGGTCCATCGGGAACGTCCGCGTGAACAGATCCTGGTCGTCCGGCCAGCCGCAGACGATCTGCGGCGACATTGACGAGGTCGCCCATGTATCCATGACGTCGGGATCGCCAACGAACCCGCCGGGCACGCCGCGTTGATCTTCACGGTATCCCGGCGGCGCATCCGTCGACGGATCGACCGGCAGGCGATCGTCGCCGGCCGGAATCGGGCGCGCGTAGTCGACGCGCCCATCGTCCGTCGTGGGATACCACACGGGAAAGGGCACGCCAAAAAACCGCTGACGGCTGATGCACCAGTCGCCGTTCAACCCGTTCGTCCAGTTCTCGTAGCGCGTCTGCATGTAGGCCGGATGCCATTTCAGCGCGCGGCCGCGCGCGATCAGCACCTCCCGGAAGTCCATGGTCTTGATGAACCACTGCCGGCTCGTCAGGATCTCGAGGGGCCGATCTCCTTTCTCATAGAACTTCACCGCGTGCGTGATCGGGCGGGGAACGCCCACCAGGTCTCCCGACGCCTGGAGCTGCTCAACGACCTTCACGCGTGCTTTGGCCGCCGGGAGGCGCGCCAGCTCGTCGTGGAAACGCTGAGCCCGCGTCGGGTCGATCGAGTCCCAGCCGGTTGTGCCCCACTGGACCGGGCGCAGCGTGCCGTCCGCCTGGATCACCGCGCGGACCGGCAGGCCGAGCTCCCGCCACCACGTAACGTCCGTGATGTCGCCGAAGGTGCAGATCATCGCGATGCCGCTGCCCTTGTCCGGGTCGGCCAGCGGGTGGGCTTTCACCGGCACACGCGCGCCGAACAGCGGCGTGACGACGTCGTGCCCGAATAGCGGCTTGTACCGAACGTCGTCTGGGTGCGCGACCAGGGCCACGCAGGCCGGGATCAACTCGGGCCGGGTCGTCTCGATCTCAATCGCGCGCGACGGGTCTTCGGCGATGCCGAACTTGATGCGGTGGTACGCGCCCGGCACCTCCCGATCCTCGAGCTCGGCCTGCGCGACCGCTGTCTTGAAGTCGATGTCCCAGAGAGTCGGCGCCTCGACCTGATACGCGAGCCCCCTTCTCAGCAGGCGCAGGAAGGCCAGCTGCGACACGCGCTGCGCGCGACGCGCGATCGTCGCGTATGTCATCGACCAGTCGACCGAGAGGCCGAGGAACCGCCACAGGCGCTCGAAGGCCTTCTCGTCCTCGGCCGTCAGCCGTTCGCACAGCTCGATGAAGTTCGGGCGCGAGATCGAGATCGGAGGCTTGGGAGGCTCGGCCGGGGGCTCGAACGACGAGTCGTACGGCAGCGACGGGTCGCAGCGAACGCCGTAATAATTCTGAACGCGCCGCTCCGTCGGCAGGCCGTTGTCGTCCCATCCCATCGGATAGAAGACCTCGCGCCCGCGCATCCGGTGAAAACGCGCCACGACGTCGGTGTGGGTGTAGGAAAAGACATGGCCGACGTGCAGCGACCCGCTGACCGTCGGCGGCGGCGTGTCGATGGAGAAAATATCCGCGCGCGGACGGCTGCGGTCGAATCGGAAAACGGCCGATTCCTCCCAACGGGCAGTCCACCTCGCCTCCAGCCCCTCGAGGGCCGGCTTCTCCGGCAACGGCATCAGGAGATCTTATCTGATGGCCGCCTTGATTCGCTCGATCTCTTCCCTGACCAGACGGTCCGCGACGCCGGTGATGATCTCGACCGTCGCCTCTCGGACCACGCGGTCGGACAGCCGTTCAAGAACGCGGCTGGCGATGCGCTCGATCAGATCGTCAGTGATCTCGATCGTCGGCGGAGCAACCGGGGCCGGCGGCGCCACCCGGAAGATGGGCCAGCCCGGTGCAACGTCCGGTGTTGCCTCGTGCTGCTCGGCCGCGAGGATCGCGGTGAAGGCCTCGGCAATCGACGGCAGCGGGTGTCCGGCTGCAGGCCGCTCGTTGGCGGCGGCGACCGGCGCCTCAGCGGTGAACTGCGTGGCGGTGGTGACCGGCATCGGCGTCATCGGCGCCGCGCCTGTCATCGGGGTCGCCGGTGTCATCGGCGGCACGGTCGTGAGCGGCGGCGCGGCCGCGATCGGTGGCGCCGCGATCGGCGGCGCGGCCGGGATCGGAGCTTCGGCCGGGATCGGAACGTCGGCGGGGATCGGCGCCGTTTCGGCGTGGATCGGCGCTTCAGCATTTACTCCGGGGGCCCCTGCCCCCCGGTCGGGCTTCGCGGGGGCCCCAACGCCCCGCTCCGCCGGCTCGAAATCGGGGTGCGAGGAGTACGACAAGGGCATGTCCGGGGCAGGCGCCGTTCGAAGCGCGTAGCGGTCGATCTCGTCGGCCACCGAAGGCGGGTGCTCCTCCTCAAGAGCCGATTCGAGCGTCATCTCCTCAGATTCCGCGAGCGCGTCGGGGGCATCGCCTGGCGCCCGGGGCGTCTGCGCCGCTGGGCCCGCGGAGAGCTTGGCGAACGCAACGTCCAGTCGATCAAAGTAGTCGTCGAGCTCCGCGACTGGCGTGGCGGCAGACGGGGCATCCCCGGCGGCCCGCGCCTCGGCCACAGACGCTCTGGCGGCGTGCGCAACAGCCTGAGCCGGGGTCGCCAGCAGCTCCTTGACGCGGCCGATGACGAGCTGCGGCTCGAAGGGCTTGGCGAGCACGCCGTCACAGCCCACCTCGGCGGCCCGCGCCTGGTCGACCGGTTCGAACGCGCCCGTCAGCAGAACGACCGGAATATGCGCGAGCTTGGGTGATTGCTTGACGTACCGAGCGACCTCGTACCCGTTGCGGCCCGGCATGCCGATGTCGGCAAGGACAATGTCGGGTGGGGCCGATTCGAGGCGCGCAATTGCCTGGTCGCCGTCGCTCACGGCCACGACCTGGATGTCCTCGTCGGCGAACGTCAGCTCGATGACGCGCTGGATGGTGACGCTATCGTCCGCGAGGAGGAGGGTATGTGGCACGGTCTGCTTATCGGTAGTTCAGATTCAGACTTCAGAATGACACAGTCTTACACTCGCTTACACCCGGGCCCGCGCGTGGCTATTGATGAATTCGACGATGTCCTGCATCGGCGTGCCGGGCAGGAAGATGCCCTTCACGCCGATATCCTTGAGCTTCGGGATGTCAACGTCCGGGATGATCCCCCCAATCACCACGAGCACATCGTCCAACCCCTTCTCCTTCAGGAGCTCCATCAACCGGGGGGCGATGTGATTGTGGGCGCCCGACAGGATCGACAGACCGATGACATCGGCGTCCTCCTGCAGCGCCGCCGTGACGACCTGTTCAGGCGTCTGGCGCAGGCCCGTATAGATGACTTCCATGCCAGCGTCCCGGAGCGCGCGGGCAATCACTTTCGCACCGCGATCGTGGCCGTCGAGACCGGGCTTGGCGATGACAACTCTCAGCTTGCGCATAGGGATTCGGCTGGTTGCTGGTAGCTGGCCGCTGGTTGCTCGTTCCGGGTCCAGCGACCAGAAACCAGTAACCAGCACCTAGATTATTGGCACTTCCTCGTACTCGCCCCACACCTCGCGGAGCGCGTCGCACATCTCGCCGACGGTCGCGTAGGCGCGGACGGCATCCAGGATTCGCGGCATGAGGTTGTCGGACGGCGCCGACGACCGGGCCGTCACCTGGAGGGCCTCGAGCGCGCGTCGGACCCGGTCGTTGTCGCGGGTCTTCCTGAGCGACTCCAGCTTCGCCAGCTGGATGTCGGATGCCTTCTCGTCGATGTACAGAACTTCAATGGGCGGATCGTCGGTCTGCACGAAGTCGTTGACGCCGACGATAATCTTCTCCTTGCGCTCGACCGCCTGCTGGAACCGGTACGCGCTCTCGGCGATCTCCTTCTGCGGAAACCCACGCTCGATCGCCTCGACCATCCCACCCATGTTGTCGATCGCGTCGAAGTACGCGCGCGCGCCATCGACCATGTCGTTCGTGAGCTTCTCGACGAAGTACGAGCCGCCGAGCGGGTCCACCATGTTCGTCACGCCGCTCTCATGGGCGATGATCTGCTGGGTGCGGAGCGCCAGGGTGGCCGCCTCCGCGGTCGGCAGCGCCAGCGCCTCGTCCAGCGAGTTGGTGTGCAGCGAGTTGGTGCCGCCCAGCACCCCCGCGAGCGCCTGAAGCGCCGTGCGGACGACGTTGTTGTAGGGCTGCTGCGCGGTCAGCGAGACGCCTGCGGTCTGCGTGTGAAAGCGGAGCTTCCACGAGCGCTCGTTCTTCGCGCCGAACCGGTCACGCATCGCGGCGGCCCACAGCTTGCGGGCCGCGCGGTATTTCGCGATCTCCTCGAAAAAGTCACTGTGCGCGTTGAAGAAGAAGGAGATCTGCGGCACGAACGCGTCCACGTCGAGGCCGGCATCGACCCCCCACTGAACGTATTCCAGGCCGTCGCGCAGCGTGAACGCCAGCTCCTGCAGCGCCGTCGATCCCGCCTCGCGGATGTGGTACCCGCTGACCGAGATCGTGTTCCATTTCGGCGCCTCGGCTGCGCAGAAGCGGAAGATGTCCGTGATGATCCGCATCGACGGCCGCGGCGGGAAGATATATTCCTTCTGAGCGATGAATTCCTTCAGGATGTCGTTCTGAATCGTGCCGGAAATCGTCCGCCAGTCCGCGCCCTGTTTCTCCGCCACGACCAGGTACATCGCGAAGATCATCGCCGCGGGCGAGTTGATGGTCATCGATGTGGTGATGTCGCCAAGGGCGATGCCATCGAAGAGCGTTTCCATATCGGCCAGCGAGGTCACGTTGACGCCACACTTACCGACTTCTCCGAGCGAGAGCTCGTGGTCCGGATCACGGCCCATCAGCGTCGGCAGGTCGAAGGCGACGCTGAGGCCGGTCCCGCCGGCCCGCAACAGCGTCTTGTAGCGCTCGTTCGTCTCCTCCGGCGTCCCGAACCCCGCGAACTGCCGCATGGTCCAGAGCTTCCCTCGGTAGCCCGTCGGGTGGATCCCCCGGGCATAGGGAAACTGACCAGGATCAGCGATGTCGCGCGCGTAATCGAGGCCCTTGACATCGTCCGGCGTGTAGAGGCGCTCGATCGGGCGCCCGGAGATCGTCGTGAACGCAGCGGCGCGCTCCTGTCGTGTCTTCAGGACGGGCTCATCGGTCGCGGTCTTCATGGGTGTACCGCACATTATCGCATCTCCCCAGGAATCGCGTACAGGCGTCACCGGATCGGCATGAGCGGTTGACTCGGCGAGGCGGGCCAGGGTACTTTGGCCCGTTTCGTCTCAGGAGCGACATGGCCGACCACGGCGCGATGTTCGACGACATGCTCCAGCAGTTCGATGGAGCCGCGAGAATCCTCAGCCTCGAGCCGGGTATCTGGAAGATCCTCACGCACCCCAAGCGGCAGATCATGGTGTCGTGCCCCATCCAGATGGATAACGGGGAGATCGAGGTCTTCACCGGTTACCGGGTCCAGTACAACATCACCCTCGGCCCCGCCAAGGGCGGCATCCGCTATCACCCGGGGGTGACGCTCGACGAAGTTACGACGCTCGCCGCCTGGATGACGTGGAAGTGCGCTGTCGCTCACATCCCGTTCGGCGGCGGCAAGGGCGGCGTCATCTGTGACCCGACCAAGATGTCCAAGCGCGAGATCGAGGCGCTGACCCGCCGCTACATCGCCGAGATCATCGACGCGATCGGCCCGGAAAAGGACGTGCCCGCACCCGACGTCAACACGAACGAGCAGATCATGGCGTGGGTGATGGACACGTACTCCATGCACGTCGGCCACACCGCAACCGCGGTGGTCACCGGCAAGCCGCTGGAGATCGGCGGCTCGGCGGGCCGGCGCGAGGCCACGGGCCGCGGCGTCATGATCGCGACGCGCGAGGCCGCCAAGCACGTCGGCTTTCCGATTCGCGGCGCGACCGTCGCCATCCAGGGGTTCGGCAACGTCGGGTCGATCTCGGCCGAGCTCCTCGCGCGCGAAATGGGCGCCACGATCGTCGCCGTCACGGACTGGAAGGGCGGTGTCTACAACCCGCGCGGGCTCGACGTCCCGAAGCTGCTCGAGTACGTCGCCCAGACGAAGACGGTCGCCGGATTCAGCGGCGCCGAGCCGCTGAGCAACTCCGACCTGTTCACGCTGAAGGCCGACGTGCTCATCCCCGCCGCGCTGGAAAACCAGATCACCATGGGCAACGCTGCGGGCATCCAGGCCAAGGTCATCATCGAGGGCGCGAACGGACCGACCGATCCGGAGGCCCACCGCTACCTCCACGAGCGCGGCGTGTTCATCGTGCCCGACATCCTCGCCAACAGCTCTGGCGTCACGACGTCATACTTCGAGTGGGTGCAGGACCGCTACGGCTACTTCTGGACCGAGAAGGAGGTCAACGAGCGGCTGGAATCGAAGATGTGCGAGGCGTTCGACGCGGTCCTGCAGACCTCGCTCAAGTACAAGGTCGACATGCGCACGGCGGCCTATATCGTCGCTATCAGCCGCGTGGCGACGGTCACGCGGATGCGCGGGATGTACGCATAGCGCCAGCACCCTCGGCGCAGCCGCAGCACCCTCGGCGCAGCCGGCCTATGTTGTCACGCGAAAGTCGATGGCGTCCTTCGTCTCGCCGCTCTGGCCCGTGGCGCTCAGCTCGACGAAGTACTCGCCAACGGCCAGGCCGGCCAGCGACAGATCGATTTCGTGCATCCCGGCCGATGAGACGGTCGTCGGGAGGTCGCGCATCGGCCCCATCCGACTCAGCAAACGTGCCGACACCGACACGGGCGAATCGTCCGGCCCATACACATAGAAGCGGATGCGCAGGCGCTCGCTCCGGCTGAACTCCCGCGACGAGGCGGGAACCGCCAGCCCCGTGTCGAGCGCCCGGAACTCGCGCGCGTTGCGCGCGCGCAGCACTTCAGGCGTTCCGATGAGCAGCCCGCTCCGCATGTCGCGGACGCTGATCGAGCGGATGTCGGAATCGATCGTCTGCTGCGCCGAATCCAGAATGGACATCCGGACTCTCAGACGGCCGGGCGGCGTCTCGAACACCGCGCGCGCGGGGACGCCCGCAGGCTCATCGATGAGCGCCGGCCCGGTCGGGTTGACCGGACCCTCGAAGAGCACGCTGTCGTCGGTCGCCAGCGCAGTCAGCGTCACGCGCGTGGGCACGTGCCGGACGCGATCGCCGGTGATATGCCCTGCCGGCTCCCAGACGAACGTCACGCGCGTCCTGCCGTCGCTTCCCCGTGACGTCCCGAACCAGGGTCGAATCAGCGTGCTCGCGTGCGGCGCCGGCTCGAGCGGCACTACGCGCTTGGGTTCGTTGAGCTGCGCAACGAGCGCCCGCCGCAAGGACTCGTCCGGTGACGGCGAGAAATATCCGTTTCGCGCTCGAACCTGCGCTCCCGGCCGCTTCACCTGCACCTCTACCGCGTGGAAGCGGCCGTCCTCGAGCCTGGAGGCCCGGTAGGTCAACAAGTAATATCCGCTCGCGTCGTCGAGGGCACGCCGCAGGCCGTCGTCCAAGTCGGCGGCGATCGGCCGGCCGGCGGTTGGCGCGGCGAGCGCCGCCAGGGTCCCCGCGTCGCCGGAGTTCGCGGCAGGATTGACCGGATAGATCGCGACGTTTGCCTGTTGCGCCGATCGCACGATTGTGTCTGTGGTCGGCAGGTACTCCAGGCCGCGCCGCCGCTCGCCTCGACCCAGCCCCTCGCTGACCACGATCAACGTCTTGCGACGGTCGCTGTAGCGGCCGAAGTGGACGGCGAGCGCGTTGAGCGCCGAGAGCGTCACTTGGGTGCGGGCGCTCTCGATCCGCGCCGGCACGCCCGCCATGAAGTCCTTCTCGTAGGGGTTCCTCGGTACGTAGTCACCGCTCCGCCCCTCGAACCCCGCGATTGCCGATTGAGCCGTCTCGCGATCGCGCGTCAGTTGGATCGTGAACAAGGAATCAAGCGGCTTCATCACGACGAGCTCGTCCTGGGGCGACAGGTCGTGCTCCACGAAACGCGTCATCTCGTCACGCACGCGATCGGTCGCAGCGGCACCCACGTGGTACTCGTCGAGAAAGACCGCGACCAGCCGCCCTTCTTCCGGCGTCGGCCGCACGAAACGGACGCTGTCGAGCGCCTGTGCAACGCCGTCATCGTGCAGCTCGAAGTCCGCCGGCTTCAGGTTCTCGAGCTTTCGGCCCCGCGCGTCCGCAGCGATGACGTCAATACGAACAATCTGAATTGAGGATTGAGGACTTCCAATTGAGGATTGTGGATTGCGGATTGCGGATTGACTGCCGGGTTGCGGATTGGCGATTTGCGAATCGACGGACGCCGCCTCCAGGGTCGCAAAGGCCAACAGCGCGGCGAGAGCTCGCATCCGACCTCAGCTGGTGACGCGAAACGCGACGAGCTCCTGCGCTTCACCGCTCGCGGCCGTCGCCTTGATCTCGACGACATACTCGCCGGGCGCAAGAGCGCTGAGTGGCAGGTCGACCTGCTGCTCCCCGCCCACGGGCGAAGCGGTCACGGGAATGTCAGACATCGCCTGGCCCGCCCGGTTCAGCAGGTGGACGCTCAGCGTCGGAGACGTCGCCGCCGGGCCGTACGCCGGCACGCGAATCAGCACGCGATCGGTTCGGCTGAACTCGCGCGTCGCGACCGGCATCGCCGCCGCGTCCGCCTTGAGCTGTGTGTAGTCGCGCAGGGTCCGCGCCCGAAACACAGCGGGTGTCCCCAAGAGGGCATGAGGACCAGTGAGGTCCGGAACGGCCAGGTCCCGTGTCTCCGTGTCGAGAACCTGCGACGTGGCGTCTTCCACGGACATGCGAAGTTGAACCGTGCCTGGAGCCGCGTCGAAGCTGACTGTCCCGCCACGGCTGGCGGACGGCGCGACGACATTGGGCTGCACTGATGCCGCCTCGATCTTTCCACGGTAGTACGGAGCGCCATCGGCGCCTACCGCCATCAGCGACACGCGAGCCGGCGGATCGCTGCGCGCCGCGTCGCCTGGCGCCTTTGGAATCGGCTCCCAGACGAACGTGACCCGGGTCTTCCCGTTCTCGCCCCGCGACGTGCCGATCCAGGTGCGGACGACCGAGGCGCTCGACGGCCGCGCAACGACGGCGTTGATTGCCTTCTCCACCGGCTTTGGCAGCGGGACTTTCGCCGGGGCCAGCGCCCGGGCGGTCTCCGTCGCCGTCAGCGCCCAGTACCCCTTGCGCGCGCGCACCTGGACGCCCGGCCGCTTCACCCGCACTTTGATCTCGTGGAACTTGCCGTCCGAAGGCGCCTGCGACGAGTTGTAGCCGATGAGGTAGTAGGCGCTGCTGTCGCGGGTGATCTGCCGCATGCCGGCTGCGATATCGTTGCGGTTCACGATCGCTCGCCCGTCCGTGTTTTCGGCCAGCTCGCGAAGCGTGTCCATCGTCGCGTTCAGGTACTTCGAGTCGGTCTGAAATCCGACGTTCTCGTTGATGTCGAACTCGAACCCCGGAAGGCCGCGCGGGTCGACGGAATAGATGGCGACGTTGTTTCGGTTCGCCGTGTCGTAGATATCGCGCAGGTCGGTCTCGAGATCGAGACCGGCCGACCACGCTGCGCGATCCTCGTTGATATCGTTCACGCCGGCCTGCGGGTTGAAGGCGTTCGGGTTTCCCGAGCCGGGCATCGTCGCGTTGGCGTTGCGCATCTGGGGCGGGACCATGTAGCTGAATCCCTCGCTGACGAGGATGAGCGACTTTCGCCCCTCCTTCAGCGATCCCATGTGCACGATGAGCGACTTGATCGCCGAAATCGAGACTTGGGTCCGGATGCGCTCGACCGTCTCGGTCGGGTAGTAGGCGTATTTCTCCTCGAACTGGTTCTTGGGTTCGTACTCGTACTTGCGGCCAAGAAACTGCTGAAGCCCGCGGACGACCGCGGAGTGGTCGCGCGTCATCCGCACAGAGACCGTGGACTCGAGCGGATACATCACGCCGATCATGTCCGACGGGCCGAGCTGCGTATCGACGAACTTCGCCAGCTGACCCCGGGCCGCCATGCTCGCGCCGCGGCGGACGTGATAGTCGTCGAGGAAAATCGCGAACAGGCGCACGTCGTCCCGGGCGGCCTCGGCTTCCTCGTCGTAGTCGGTGCGAATCTGCTTGGGCGGCTCCTTGATCGCGTCGGACGTCCCGCCGTCGAGCTTGACCAGCTTGAATGACTCAATCTTCTGGGGCTTGCCGTCTTCGGTCACGTCGAAGTCGGATGCCTGCAGGTCTCCGATGGGATTGCCGCTCTTGTCCGTGATGATCGCGTCCACGCGAACGAAGTTGATGCCGGTCCGGAAGGTCGGGGGTTGCTGGGTATCCGGGGGAGGCTGCTGGGCTTGAGCCGGCTGGCCGGCGGCCGCAGGCTGAGACTGACCCTGCCCGGCCGGCGTCTGCGCGCGGCCGCGCGGGCCGCCGTCGAGGCCAAAGACCAACAGGATCAGCAGAGTCGCGGTTGCGGCGCTGAATCTCCT
>DASZFS010000185.1:0-2723 GCA_035939575.1 Vicinamibacterales bacterium
ATGCTGGCGACTGTCTGGGCGACCGCCGCCTGCAGCTCGCACCCGTCGTTCAATCCGCTTGCGCCCGGGGTCAATTCCTCGACGTGTTCTTCTGCGACGTCCTCCACACGGAACGCGGCCCGCGATTTGTCGACGACATCAGCCTGCCCCGAACGCCCGTCAGGCGCGACAGTCATTTCCCAGAACGCGCTATGCACGATCAAGGGGTTCGGCGCCGCCCGCCGCGGTAACCCGCTGGCGGGGGTCGTCGCCCAACTCGTGCCTGACGGCGTGCTGCGCGTTGGCGTGAACTACGGCAATCCGAACAACGCCAGCCGCGACGGGTCCGGCGCCCTCCATGGCGTCGCGATTGATCTATCCTGTGTGCTCGCCGCCGATCTGGGGGCCGATGTGGCATTCACGGCGTACGACGGGATTCCGACTCTCCTGCAGGGATTCGATCGGCGAGAGTGGATCCTGGGATTCACGGCGACCGCCCCGAACCTCGCCACGGCCCATCCCCACATCGGCGTCGAGAACACCTACCTCGTGTCCGCGAGTTCCCCGTTCCAGGCGGTCGCGGATGTGGATCGCGCTGGCGTCCGCGTGTCGGTGGCACAAGGCAATGCCCCTGATCTGTACCTGACCTCGAATCTGCGGTCGGCCGCGCTCGTGCGATTCCCAACCGTGCCCGCCGCGCTCGCGGCGGTACAACAGGGAGTCGTTCAGGCGTTTGCGGGCGCCCGCGACACGGCGCTCGGCTTTCTATCGCAAATGCCGTCGGGTCGTGTCCTGCCCGACAATTTCGCGACGTTTTATCTCGGCATGAACGTCGGCCCAGACCGTCAGGATGCCCTCGCCTACCTAAATGAGTTCGTCGACAGAGCCAAACGGTCCGGCCTGATTCAAGAGGCCATCAACCGCGCGGGATTGACGGGCGTCGCGATCCCGTGATGTCCAAGAACCCGATCGACGTCTCGCAAAGCTCCTCGACGTCAACAACGGGATTGAAGGTTTTTCGACGTGGTCCGCGTCGCTGACGGGAGTCTTTCCGTTCGAGTTCATGACGCGGATCGGCGCGCCTCCACGCGCGTCGCGTCCGCTGGCGCACGATCACTCCGGGCGAGGAAGGTGTGCAGCTGCGCGACGACCGCGGCCCCCTCGCCGATGGCCGCTCCCACTCGCTTCACCGAACCGCAACGGACGTCGCCAACAGCGAAGATCCCGTCGACCCCTGTCTCCAGTGGGAGCGGTGATCGCTCGCTTGAACCCACGTCCGGGCCGGTCCGGATGAATCCTTTCTCATCGATGGGGATGCCGCAGCCGGCGAGCCAGGCTGCCACCGGATCGGCACCGGTGAAAAGGAACAAATGCGCGATCGCGTGGTGTTCCTCTGCCCCGGTTCGTCGGTTGCGCCAACGGACGCCCTGCAGACCGATCTCGGGCGTGCCGAGAAGCTCAACGATCTCGGTCTCAGCGAGCACCGTGATGTTTGCAGCGCCCTCGATCCGTTCGATGAGATAGCGCGACATCGTGCTCGACAGGCCGAGCCCGCGCACCAGCACGCGAACGTGACGCGCGTGGCTGGCGAGAAATACGGCCGCCTGCCCGGCCGAGTTTCCTCCGCCCAGCAGCACCACTTCTTCATTGCGGCACAACCTGGCCTCGACCGGTGAAGCCCAGTACGAGACGCCGCGGCCCTCGAACTGCGCGAGGTTCGGAATGTCCGGACGGCGATAGCGCGCGCCCGTGGCGACAACGACCGCGTGTGCCCGCACGCGCCGTCCGTCGGCCAGCTCGAGGATGTGCACGGGGGCGCCTCCCGAGCGTTCCGAGGTGCAATCCAGCCGAGTCACTTCCGTGGACAGGCTGAACTCGACCCCGAATTTCTGCGCCTGCGTGAACGCGCGGGCCATCAGAGCCTGCCCTGACACGCCAGTCAGAAACCCCAGATAGTTTTCGATGCGCGCGCTGGCGCCAGCCTGCCCTCCAAACGCCACCGCTTCCAGCACCAGTACGGTCAGACCTTCCGATGCGCCATAGACCGCGGTGGCAAGCCCGGCGGGACCGGCACCGACGATGATCACGTCGTACGGGTCGGAGCGAAAACTCGTCGCGATCAGGCCCAGCGCCCGGGCCAACTCCTGCTTCGTCGGGTTCTTGAGCATTGTGCCGTTCGACAGGACGGCGATCGGGAGTTCGTCCGGCTTCGGAGCGAAACGCGCGAGCAGTGCGGACGCATCCCTATCCTCGTCGGGATCGACCACGCGGAAGGGAATCGCGGTGCGTTCGAGAAAATGCGACAGCCGCGTGACGTCTGGGGACTTGAGTGACCCGACGAGCACCGGACCTCCGAAGCCCAGTTCGATCTGCGCGACGCGGCGGAGGATGAGTGCACGCAGGATGCGCTCGCCGAGCTCGGCCTCGGCGACCAGGAGCGCGCGCAGCGCTTCCATCGGAACGACGATCGCCTCCACGTCGCCGACGGCTCGAGCGTCGATCGCGCTCAAGTCCGGTCTTCCGGAAAGCTGACCGATTTCAGCAATGACCTCGCCCGGAACCACCTCCGTCATTTCCTCGACCGGTGCCCCGATCAGCTGTGCGAACGCGGCCACTGACACGCTCTGCCCGAGCCCGTCGCGTGGCACGATCGCCACCCGGCCGGACAGGATCACGTACATCCCGGAGACGGCCTGTCCCGCCTGGAACAGGAACGCTCCGGCAGGGAACCGCCTGACCTCGCC
>DASZFS010000186.1:0-3623 GCA_035939575.1 Vicinamibacterales bacterium
TGTCGGTTTCGAGGAGATCGTGGCGGGAGAGTCCTGCACAACGGCTAGTTGGCGTTCGCTGCCTCGCGCAATGTTTGTGCAGGGCTGGGCTGCCCTCTTTTCTGTTCGAGGTTGTCCTCGGCGTGGTTGAGCGTCAGTCGCGCGCCTTGAGCGCGTGGACCTCGACGTTTGGACCCTCGACGCGGACCTCAATAGCGTGCCGCCGTTTCTTATCGCTGCCGGGCGTGTAGCCAAGCAGGTAGTATTGTCCGGCGCGCTGCCAGAGGCTCTCGAGACCCTGGTCGTAGACATTCGTATCGACGATCGCGTCGCCGCCAGTTTCGTCGGCCAGCATCCGCGCACCGTCGTACGACTTCCCGGTCAAGCCATCGATGCTGACCACAGACACGCTCACGTTGGCGCGCGACGCGTGCTTCACGACATCGAACCATCGCCCCGAGTCGCCGTCCTTGACGCTTCGTTCCGTCAGATTCAGTTTGGAGCCGGGACCGATGTAAATCACTGACTTGTGCCGATGCGGCACCTGCGTCAACTGATCGGCGAGCGATTGCATCTGCCCGAGCGCGGTGATCGCATAGCTCGACGTGCCGGCGACACCCGGATCGGATGCCGAACCGCTGCTCGGAATGCCCAGTGTTCCCAACACCATCCCCGAGTTTCCCGCCAGGCGCGTCGCACCAGGGTACCCCAGCCAACCGGAGCTGACGCCGCCGACTCCACACTCGCGGCAATTGTCTTGAGGAAGGTTCCCAATCGCCGTCTTCGCGATTGGACGCCTGGCCGCCGCAGGAGGCGTCAGATCGTCAAGTTGCTTCAGGGCGACCTCTCGACTGTCGGTCGTCGTCGCTTTGCTGCCGGTCATCCCGAGAACGGCGACGACATCCCTGGCGCCCATCCGATCGATCAGCTGGCGCGCCAGCTTCCTCGCAGTGGGTGAATGCGGTTCGACCAGGAGTGCGAGAAACCGGCCGTCGTTCAAGGTCGCGGGATGATCGGCGTCGATGGCGACGAAGGTCGAAATCGGAACCCGATGTCCGTCCTCAAGGAGCTCGAAATCCTCTCGCCCGAGGTTCGACACTGGCGCGCCATTTTTGTCGAGCACGACGGCGGCCAGTTCGACGAGGTCGGTTCGCGAGTGGAATTGCGCGGCAGCGGTTGCGCCGAGCACGAGCAGTGCGAGAGGCACAGCGGCGAACGTCAAGCTGCCCTTGGTCATGACGGCGGCTCTGCTGAGTCTAGCACTGCGATGAGCTCATGTCCGTGAGACCACTCTACCGCCTCAAGAAACACGGTTGTTAGCAGGATCAGCCCGCACTTGGCGGATCCGGCAAAGAGCAGGCAGAATCATGTTTGTGAGCCCGACGGTTCTGCAGAGCGGTCCGTACCGGTTCTTCTTCATTCTCCAGTGACCGAGGCGAACCGATTCATGTTCACGTCGAGCGGGAGCGAAAGACCGCGAACTTCTGGTTGGGCCCGGTTCGACTGGAATACAACCACGGATTCACACCGATCGAATTGAACGAGGTCGCGATATTGGCGCAGGAACACGAGGCTGAATTACTAAAGGCATGGCATGGGTACTTCAAGTCTGGCAGCTGAGACCGCGATGGCGAAGAACGTCAAGGTCACAACGGACACCCTGATCGTCGAACTACGGGATGGCCGCGCTGTCTCGGTGCCCATCAGCTGGTATCCGCGCCTCTCGGAAGGCACACCGGCCGAACGACGTCGCTGGGAGTTGATCGGCCCTGGAATCGGGATCCACTGGCCAGCACTCGACGAAGACATATCGGTCGAGGCTCTGCTGCTTGGTTTGACGTCGAATGAGAGCGCAGCATCGTTGCAGCGTTGGCGTGCTGCGCGACGTCGATCTACTAACAAGCGGATGGAGACGACGCGTTCGAGGTCGAGAAAGCGCGCGCCTCATTCGTAACGTTAGACTTACCTCAATTTGAATGATGTGCGTGCTCCGCGTGTCTGGCAAGCAATTCGACCCAAGGATGTTCCTTGAGCATTCAGGGCTGCCTGCGTACGTCATGGCGGGAAGGCGAGCCCCGGGTGCTCGGGTCAAAGCGGCGGGGCTCTACCCATGATTCGGCTGGTTTCAAAGTTGACGTGAGCCGCAAGGAATGGACAGATCTCGCCGGACAGATTGAGGATGCGGTGGAATTTCTGGCAACGTTTCGAGATGATCTGCGCGCTCTCCTGAAGCGTCGATCTCAAACCGCGTTTCGGCTGCGTTGGTCAAGTGCGATCAACGTCAACGTGGGATACGAGCTAGTGGGCGCGAAATCGCCCCCCAGCGCGGTCGGCCATGCTCGTGCGGTAACGGCATGTTTCTCACACGGCGATGCGCGCGGTTCAGCGCATGTTCGCACTTCCCGCACGCTATTGAACGGGAACAAGGGTGAACGGTTGTTCAGCCGGGTACTTCGCGGCGATGGCCACTCCGCCGTTGATGGTCCCACTCGTGAGGGGTCTCAGTTCGAAGGCCCTGTTCAGCGTGGAGACTTCCCGCACGCCCAATCGCAGGTCGTCCCGCGAACTCCCGAAGGACTTGAAGACCGGATCGTTCGCGAGATCCGGAAGCTCCGCGGAGAACGTTCCGTCGGCTGCGATGGGCACTCTCGCCAGCGTCCACATTCCGAGCAGGCAATCGTATCGCCCGAAGAACGTGCATTTCCACGCCGGAAAGTGCGCAATGTGAACCCGGTACTGAGCGGTCGGCGTCGCCCAGCCGCGAATGACGCCGGAGAACCGGA
Source organism: Vicinamibacterales bacterium (assembly GCA_035939575.1). Lineage (GTDB taxonomy): Bacteria > Acidobacteriota > Vicinamibacteria > Vicinamibacterales > CAVVIG01 > DATKHR01. The sequence continues at coordinate 2,763 of DASZFS010000186.1, forward strand.
TCTTCGGCGATGGCTCGAGCGCGGCGTTGATGCGACGATGTCCCGGCTCGGGCAGAGCGTCGACGGCCGTCCAGATTCTGTAGCCGGGGCAGGCGGCGAGCGCCCTGAACGTGATGTGGATGGGCCCGCTGATCTGCGAATCAACGTGGCACGTCGCATCATCGACTTCCGGCGGCAGGATCACGCGAATCGGCTCATCGTCGGCACGCTGGGCGCTCGAGGTGCCAGCCAGGCACGATGCGAACGCGACGACGAGTGCGAATCGCACTGTTCCGCCATTCTAGCAGCGACCGGCCGATTCGCGTTCCCTGGGATGAGCGGTGTCCGTGATGGCGCCGCCGAACGCGACCGGCCTCGTCGAATGCACCATGCGCGCGGGCTAGTCGATGGCGAGCGAGGTCATCGGAAGGATTCACAACGGAACGCTCTCACCTGCGACCCTGCGACATTCTTGAGGAATGGTGTCGTTCGTAGCATAGCGTCCGGCGAGCCGCCACACGCTGTCAGTGGTCACCACGTCTTGCCCCAGCCGTCGAATGTGCCGAAACCGATTTGATACGGCCATCGAGGGTCATCCATGTACGTGACGTGCCAGCTCGCCGCACCGTGCGCGACGACGATTGCGTCAAGCACACCGAGAACGGTCGTGTTCGAAATCGTCACGTTGAACCGGCGCAAGCCGAGCTCCCGCGGTCCAGGACCGCTTCCAAGGATTCCCCCACCACGCAGTTCGGGACGGAGATAGAAATGCACCTCGTGCAGCGCGTCAGTGAGCGTGACGTCATGAAGCTCAAACGTCGCCACGGATCTATTCAACAGACTGTTCGCATCGGCGCGCGCTGCCTTGGGTCGCAGGTGAAT
>DASZFS010000187.1:0-15342 GCA_035939575.1 Vicinamibacterales bacterium
CGAAGAAGGCGACCAAGAAGTAGGGCGCCGCAACCAGCAACCAGTCACGAGTGACCAGCGACCATGCAGCTTGATGTCGTCAACAACGAGAACCAGAAGATCGGAAGCGTCGACGTGCTCGACGACGTGTTCGGCGGGCGCGTGAACACCGATCTGATGTGGGAGTCGGTCGTCCACGCGAACGCGGCGGCGCGTCGCGGCACGCACATGACCAAGAACCGGGCGCTCGTGAGCGGCAGCGGCAAGAAGCCGTGGCGCCAGAAGGGCACGGGCCGCGCCCGGGTCGGCGAGATCCGGAACCCGCTGTGGCGCAAGGGCGGCACGGTGTTCGGACCGCAGCCGCGCAGCTATGACTTCCGGCTGCCGAAGAAAGTCGAGCGCGGCGCCCTGCGCGCGGCGCTCGCGCAGAAGGCGAAGGATCACGCGCTCGTGGTCGTCGACGCGCTCGCCGTGGAGGACATCAAGACCAAGGCGGCCGTGGAGCTCCTGAAGCGGCTCGGTTGTGACGGGAAGACCGTGCTGGTCGATGCGATCGTGGACGAGAAACTGCTGCGGTCGGTGAAGAACGTTCCGGGCGTGGTGCTGGTGCAGAGCGCGCACCTGACCGCGCGCGCGGTGATCGACGCGCGGCGTGTCGTGGCGACGCCGAGCGCGCTGCAGAAGCTGCAGGAGGCGCTCCGCGAGCGCTGAGAGGTCATATGAAGCTGACCGATGTCATCCGCCGGCCGCTGATCACCGAGAAGACGTCCATCCTCCGCGAGGATGGCCGGACGATCGTGTTTCAGGTGGCGCCCGGCGCCAACAAGATCGAGATCAAGCGCGCGATCGAGAAGCTGCTGGGATCGAAGGTCGAGAGCGTACGGACCAGCATCGCGCACGGGAAAGTGAAGCGGCAGGGTCGCTTCGCGGGGCGCCGGTCGGATTGGAAGAAGGCGTACGTCAAGCTCGCCGCGGGCGCGAAGATGCCCGAATTCCTGGAAGGCGCCTAGTCATGCCGATTCGCAAATTCAATCCAACGTCGCCCGGGCAGCGGTTTCAGACCGTCCAGACCTTCGACGAGATCACGACGACCGAGCCGCACAAGCCCCTGGTCGAGCCGCTCCATCGATCGGGCGGACGCAACAACCGCGGCGAGCTGACGTCCTGGTGGCGCGGCGGCGGTCACAAACGGATGTACCGCATCATCGACTTCAAGCGGGACAAGCGGGACATTCCGGCCAAGGTCTCGACGATCGAGTACGACCCGAACCGGTCGGCGCGAATCGCGCTCGTTACCTACGCCGACGGCGAGAAACGCTACGTCCTGCAGCCGACGGGCCTGAAAGTCGGCGATACGATCGTCGCGGGCCAGACGGCCGACATCCTGCCGGGCAACGCCCTGCCGCTCAAGAACGTGCCGCTCGGCACGCTGCTCCACAACGTGGAGCTCAAGCCGGGCAAGGGTGGGCAGATCGCGCGGAGCGCAGGGTCGTTCGTGCAGCTCGTTGCCAAGGAAGGCGACTACGCGTCGGTGAAGATGCCGTCCGGCGAGATCCGGAAGATCAACATGGAGTGCTACGCGACGGTGGGCCAGGTCGGCAACCTGGACCACGAGAACGTGTCGATTGGCAAGGCCGGCCGCAGCCGCTGGCTCGGGCAGCGGCCGCACGTGCGCGGCGTCGCGATGAACCCGGTGGATCATCCGCTCGGCGGCGGCGAAGGCAAGACGTCGGGCGGGCGGCATCCTGTGTCGCCGTGGGGCCTGCCGACCAAGGGCTACAAAACGCGGAACCGGAAGGCGACGGACAAGTTCATCGTGCAGAGGCGACAGAAGTGACGGGCGCTCGGGCAACCTGCCGCCAGCTACGAGTCACGACCAACGACATGAGATCAAGCCATGGGTAGATCGCTCAAGAAGGGTCCGTTCGTCGATACGCCGCTCCTCGAGAAGGTCGAGGCGATGAATCGCGCCGGTGCCGACAAGAAAGTCATCAAGACCTGGTCGCGGCGGTCCACCGTGATTCCCGAGATGGTCGGGCATACGCTGGCCGTGCACAACGGGAAGAAGTTCATTCCCGTGTACATCACCGAGAACATGGTCGGGCACAAGGTCGGCGAGTTCGCGCCGACGAAGATCTTCAAGGGCCACACGACCAAGGTCGCCGAGAAGGCGGCCGCCGTGCCGGGAGCGCCGGGCGCGCCGGGCGCGCCGGCTGCCTCGGGGGCGCCTGCGGCCGGGGCGAAGCCCGGGGCCGGGAATTAGTCATGGCGGCGCCCCTGCTCGGAGCTCGCGCCACGGCCCGCTACGTGCGGACGTCCGCCCAGAAGGCGGGCCTCGTGCTCGATCTGATTCGTGGCAAGGACGTGAACCGCGCGCTCGCCACGCTGAAGTACACGCGCAAAGGTATCGCCGCTGACGTCGCCAAGGTGTTGCGGTCAGCGATCGCCAACGCGCAGAACGCGGATGGGTTCAGCGGCGACGTCGATCGGCTGTACGTTTCGGCCTGCTTCGCGAACCAGGGGCCGTCGGCGAAGCGGGTGCGTCCCGCGCCGATGGGCCGCGCGTTCCGGGTGCTGAAGCGGACGGCGCATCTGACGGTGCATGTGTCCGAGCGGCCCGAGAAGGTCGTTGCCGTTGGGGTATCGGCCGGCGCCGAGACCAGAGCGAAGCGTCCGCAGCGCCAGAAGAATCAGCCGAAGGCCGAAGTCGGCCGCCAGAAGTCTGCGACTCCGGGGGGGAAGGTCTCCCGGGGGAAACAAGGTTAGGCGAAGGAGCTATCTGTGGGCCAGAAGGTTCACCCATTCGGATTCCGACTGGGCTTCAACAAAACGTGGCGGTCGCGTTGGTATTCGGACAAGGACTACGCGAAGCTGCTGCACGAGGATCTGGCGCTGCGCCAGAATCTCAAGAAGCGGTTCGCACACGCGGGCGTCGCGAAGATCGAGACCGAGCGCGCCGCCAACAAGCTGAAAATCGACATCTACACCTCGCGGCCCGGCATCATCATCGGGCGCAAGGGCACGGAGGTCGACAAGTTGAAGCAGGAGATCCAGAAGCGGACCAGCCGCGAGGTCTTCATCAACATCCAGGAGATCCAGAAGCCCGAGCTCGACGCGCAGCTCATCTCCGAGTCGGTCGCCATGCAGCTCGAGAAGCGCGTGGCGTTCCGCCGGGCGATGCGGAAGGCGGTCGAGTCGGCGCTGCGCTTCGGGGCGCGGGGCATCAAGGTGCGCGTCTCCGGCCGGTTGAACGGCGCCGAAATCGCGCGGTCCGAGTGGTATCTGCACGGCCAGTTGCCGCTGCAGACCCTGCGCGCCGACATCGACTACGGGTTTGCGGAGGCCAGCACGACGTACGGCCAGATCGGCATCAAGGTGTGGCTCTACAAAGGCGAGCGCCTGGTGCCGCAAAGAGGCCGGGAGGAAGAGTACCGGGAGCGGGCACCGCGGAGACCGGCGAGAGTGTAGAAGAACGCGGCTATTTGGTTATCTGGTTATTTGGTTATTTGGTTATTGAAGAGCCGCAGCAAGAGCGGCAGCGGCAATCAATGACGAGATAACCAGATAGCGCAATAACCAGATTCAGAGATTCCGTTATGTTGATGCCGAAGAAGGTCAAGTTCAGAAAGCAGCAGCGTGGCCGCATGCGCGGCAAGGCGTGGCGCGGCGGCGACGTGTCGTTCGGCGACTTCGGGTTGAAGGCGCTCGAGCCGTGCTGGTTGACCGACCGCCAGATCGAGGCGGCGCGCGTCGCGATGACGCGGTTCGTCGCCCGCGGCGGGAAGATCTGGGTGCGCGTGTTCCCGGACAAGCCGATCACGAAGAAGCCGCAGGAAACGCGCATGGGCAAGGGCAAGGGCGCGCCGGAGCAGTGGGTGGCGGTCGTCCGTCCCGGGCGCGTGCTGTTCGAGATGGAAGGCGTGACCGAGAAGGACGCGCGCGAAGCGATGAAGCTGGCGGCGGCCAAGCTGCCGATCCTCACGAAGTTCGCGACCCGCTTCTCGCAGGAGAAGATGCTATGAAGACGGCCGAACTGCGCGATCTCGCCGTCGACGAACTGGGTGTGAAGGAGCGCGAGCTCACCGACCAGCTGTTTCGCATGCGGATCCAGAAATCGATGGGCCAGCTTGAGGCGCCCGACAAGGTTCGGATGGTGCGCCGCGATCTTGCGCGGGTCAAGACGGTGCTGAGGCAGAAACGATCACCCGTCGACGCTCGACCCAACGCGACCTGAGGCGATATGAGTCAGAAATCAGAGAAAACCGGCGTCGTCGTCAGCAACAAGATGCAGAAGAGCATCACCGTGGCCGTCGAGTGGCAGGTGCGCGACGGTCTCTACGGCAAGACGACGCGCCGCACGTCGCAGTTCATGGTGCACGACGAGAAGAACGAGGCGAAGCCGGGCGATATTGTCGAGATCGTCGAAACGCGTCCCCTCAGCCGCCGAAAGCGGTGGTCGCTGAAGCGCGTCGTGCGCCAGGCGGTGGAAGTCTAACGAGGTGCAGCCATGATCCAAATGCGCTCGATCCTGGACGTCGCCGACAATTCCGGCGCGCGCAAGATCGCGATTATCAATCCGATCGGTGGATCGACCGGCCGCTACGCGCGACTCGGTGACATCGTGACCGCGTCGGTGAAGGAAGCAACGCCCGAGAGCAACGTCAAGAAGGGCCAGGTCGTGAAGGCGGTCATCGTCAGGACGGTGAAAGAACAACGCCGGCGGGACGGCAGCTACATTCGCTTCGATCGCAACGCCGCGGTGCTCATCAACGATCAGGGAGAGCCGATTGGCACCCGCGTGTTCGGCCCCGTGGCGCGCGAGCTGCGCGAGCGCCGGTTCATGAAGATCATTTCGCTCGCGCCGGAAGTGTTGTGACATGTCGCGCCTAGCTACCCCGATTCGGAAGAACGACAACGTGCTGGTCATCACCGGCAAGGACCGCGGCAAGCGCGGCCGCGTGCTCAAGGTGCTGCCGGGCGAGGATGGCCGGAACCGTCTGATCATCGAAGGCGTGAACATGATCAAACGGCACACGAAGCCCAACCCCGGCAAGCAGGTGAAGGGCGGCATCGTGGAGCGTGAAGCGTCGCTGCACGCCAGCAACGTCCAGCTGGTCTGCCCCGAGTGCGGCGTCCAGACGCGCATTGGCCACAAGATTCTCGGCGACGGCCGCAAGGTCCGCATCTGCCGCAAGTGCGAGGGAGTGGTCGACAAATGAGCGCCAGGCTCAAGGACAAGTACGTCACGGAAGTGGTCCCGGCCCTGACGAAGGAATTCGGCTACACGAACGTGATGGCCGTGCCCAAGGTTCAGAAGGTCGTTGTGAACATGGGTCTCGGCGAGGCGACGTCAAACGCCAAGATCGTCGACACCGGCGCGGACGAGCTGGCGCGCATCACGGGCCAGAAGCCGGTGACGCGGCGGTCGAAGAAGTCCATTGCCGCCTTCAAGGTCCGCAAGGGGATGCCCATCGGTGCGATGGTCACGCTGCGTGGCCAGCGGATGTGGGAGTTCCTCGACCGGCTGATGAACATTGCGCTGCCGCGCGTGCGCGACTTCAAGGGCGTCTCGCCGAAGGGCTTCGACGGCCGCGGCAACTACACGCTCGGGCTCCGCGACCAGCTGCTGTTCCCGGAGATCGACTACATGAAAGTGGACAAGGCGCGAGGCATGAACGTGTCGGTCGTGACGACCGCCAAGACCGACGAAGAGGCGCGGAAGCTGCTCCAGTTCATTGGCATGCCCTTCCGACAGGGCTGATGGCGTAGGGCTTATGGCAACCACTGCAAAGATCGCGAAAGAACAGAAGAAGCCGAAGTACAAGGTCCGACTGCGCAACCGTTGTCATCTGTGCGGCCGCCCGCGCGCTTATATGCGGAAGTTCGGGCTCTGTCGTCTGTGCTTCCGGAAGCTCGCGCTCGAGGGCGACGTCACCGGAGTGACCAAGAGTAGCTGGTGAAATAACCAGATAGTAGAGAACAAGATATGACCGACCCGATCGCAGACATGCTCACACGGATCCGGAACGCCGTGACCGCCAAGCACACGCGCGTCGATATGCCGGCGTCGCGGTTGAAGGCCGAGATCGCGCGCATCCTGCAGGACGAAGGCTACATCCAGGGCTTCAAACTGCTGGACGACATCTCGCCGGAGACAGGGAATACGCGCACGCTGCGGCTCTTCCTGAAGTACGGTCCGCACGGCGAGCGGCTCATCACCGGCGTCGAGCGAATCAGCCGGCCCGGGCGGCGGGTGTACTTCGGCAAGGAGGACGTGCCCGACGTGCTGGGCGGCCTCGGCACGAGCATTCTGACGACGTCGCGCGGCGTGATGACCGGGCGGGCGGCGGCGAAGGCCGGCGTCGGCGGCGAGGTCCTCTGCAACGTGTGGTAGAGCGCGGTGTGAGTGTTTCAGCGGGAACAGAAAAATGTCTCGAATCGGCAAGAAACCTATCACGATTCCGAAAGGCGTCAGCGTCAAGGTCGTTGACGGCGCCGTCGAGGTGCAGGGGCCGAAGGGGAAGCTGCGCCAGGCGCATCCGGCCGGCATCAACTTCGAGCTGACCGACGGGCACCTCGTCGCCAAACGCGGCGAGGATGCGGAGCTCGGGAAGTTTCACGGCCTGGCGCGGAGCCTCGTCGCGAACGCTGTCGTCGGCGTGACCGAGGGCTTCAAGAGAGAGCTCGATATCGTGGGCGTCGGCTACCGCGCGGAGCTGAAGGGGAAGCAGGTGATCTTCGCGCTCGGCTACTCGCACGCGGTGGTGTTCGATATCCCGCAGGGGATCGACGTGGCGATCGAGAAGCAGACCCATATCACGGTGACGGGTGTGGATCGACAGCTCGTGGGCCAGGTGGCGGCGAACATCCGGCGGCTGCGCAAGCCGGATCCGTACAAGCAGAAGGGCGTCCGCTACACCGGCGAGGTTCTGAAGAAGAAGGCCGGGAAGACGGGGGCGAAATGAAGATCACAACCAAAGACGATCGCCGGCACCGCATCCAGCTGCGTCAGCGGAAACGGATCGCGGGGACCGTGGCGCGGCCGCGGCTGAGCGTGTTCCGAAGCGTCGCGCACATCTACGCGCAGGTCATCGACGACATGTCCGGCAAGACGCTCGTGTCGGCGTCGAGCATCGACGCGTCGCTGAAGGGGTCGTTCGCCACAGGCGTGCGCGGCGGCAACCTGAAAGGGGCCGAGGCGATCGGCAAGGCCATCGCGGAGCGCTCGATCGAGAAGGGCATTACACGCGTCGTGTTCGATCGCAGCGGATTTCTGTATCACGGCCGCATTCGCGCCGTGGCTGATGCCGCACGGAAGGCGGGCCTGGAGTTCTAGGCCGGAGTCAATAATGCGTACACGTGAACGAATCGACCCGTCGCAGCTCGACATCAAGGACAACGTTGTCTCGATCAACCGTGTGACAAAGGTTGTAAAGGGCGGCAAGAACCTGAGCTTCAGCGCGCTCGTTGTCGTGGGTGACGGTCACGGCGTGGTCGGCTTCGGCGTCGGGAAGGCGAAAGAAGTGCCGTCGGCGATCAAGAAGGGGATTGAGGCGGCGAAGAAGAACCTCATCCGGGTGCCGCTGCAGGGCAGCACGATTCCGCACGCCATCGTCGGCAATTTCGGCGCGGGCAGCGTCCTGCTGAAGCCGGCGCCGGACGGGACCGGCATCATCGCGGGCGGCGCAGTCCGCGCCGTCGTCGAGGCCGCCGGGATCACCAATATCCTGACGAAGTCGCTCGGGTCGGCGAACCCGCACAACGTCGTGCGCGCAACGGTCGTCGGGCTCGATTCGCTGAAGGATCCGATGGCGATCGCGCGGCTGCGCGGCAAGGACGCCAACGAGCTGACCGCGCACGGGCGCAGCGCGCGGGCGTGAGAGACATATGGCGAACCATCGAACCGACACGAAGGGCACCACGGTCAAGGTGACGCTGGTGAGGAGCCCGATTGGGTTCAAGAACAATCAGGCGGCGGTGGTGAAGGGCATGGGATTGCGCCGGATCCGCCACACAGTGGAGCTCAAGGACACGCCCGCCACGCGCGGGATGATCCATAAGGTGCGACACTTGGTAGAGGTCAAATAGGCATGTCACTCAGTAACCTGCGTCCCCCGAAGGGGATGAAGCACCCGAAGAAGCGCATCGGCCGGGGCCAGGGCTCGGGCAACGGCAAGACGGCGGGCCGCGGGCACAAGGGCGCAAAGTCGCGCTCCGGCTTCAAGTTCAAGCGCGGCTTCGAGGGTGGCCAGATGCCGTTGCATCGGCGCGTGCCGAAGCGCGGCTTCCACAACCCGTTCCGCGTCGACTACGAGGTCGTCAACCTCGACACGCTCGGTCTCCGGTTCGACGCCGGAACGATTGTCACGCCTGATCTGCTGCGCGAGAAAGGGCTGGTGCCCGGTGGCGCACGGAAGATCAAGGTCCTCGCGCGGGGCGAGGTCGGCAAGGCGCTGACCGTGCACGCGCACAAGTTCAGTGGGAAGGCGGCAGAAAAGATCGCCGCGGCGGGCGGCGCGACGGAGCAACTCGCGTGAACGAGAGCCTGAAGAACATCTTCACCGTTTCGGACCTGCGCAACCGCGTGCTCTACACGCTGGGACTGCTGGCCGTGTACCGCGTGGGACATCACATCACGATTCCCGGCGTCGACAACAACGCGGTGTTGCAGTTCGCGGACCAGCTCAAGAACACGATGTTCGGCCTGTATGACATGTTTTCCGGCGGTGGTCTGTCGAAGATGACCATCTTCTCGCTGGGCATCATGCCCTACATCAGCGCGTCCATCATTCTGCAGCTGCTGACCGTCGTGTGGCCGTACCTCGAGAAGCTCTCGAAGGAGGGCGAGCTCGGCCGGCGCAAGATCACGCAATACACGCGCTACGGGACGATCGTGCTGAGCGTCGTCCAGGCAATCGGCATCGCGATCTTCCTCGAGAAGAACACGGCGCCCGGCGGCTATCACCTGGTGATCAACCCGGGCTGGAGCTTTCGGGCGATGACCGTGCTCACGTTGACGACCGGCACGTGCTTCGTAATGTGGCTCGGCGAGCAGATCACCGAGCGCGGCATCGGCAACGGGATGTCGCTGATCATCTTTGCGGGCATTGTCGTCGGCTTCCCGCGCGCCGTCATCCAGATGATCGACCAGATGCGAACGGGCCAGATCGGGCTCATCCGGATTCTGGTCCTGCTGGTGCTGATGGTCGCCGTGATCGCCGCGATCATCTTCGTCGAGCGGGGCCACCGGCGCGTCACCGTCCAGTACGCCAAGCGCGTCGTAGGGCGGCGGATGTACGGCGGATCGAGCACGCACATTCCGCTGAAGGTGAACACGGCCGGCGTCATCCCGGTCATCTTCGCGTCGTCGATCCTTGCATTTCCGGCGACGATCGCCCAGGCGTTTCCCGGACGCTTCAGCGAAGCGCTGACCACGCAGCTCAATTTCGGGATGCCGCTGTACAACCTCCTGTACGTGGCGGGCATCATTTTCTTCACGTACTTCTATACCGCCATCGTCTTCAACCCGGACGATGTGGCGGAGAACATGCGGAAGTACGGCGGCTTCGTGCCGGGCATCCGTCCAGGAAAACGGACGGCGGAGTACATCGACTCGATTCTCGCGCGGATCACGCTGGCGGGCGCGGTGTACCTCGCTCTCATTGCGTTGCTGCCGAACTTCCTCATCAGCGGCTTCCGTGTCGCGCCGATTCCGTTCATCGGTGACTGGCTGGACGCCGCGCTGCCGAAGTTCATCACCGAAGGCATGAACGTGCCGTTCTTCTTCGGTGGCACGTCGCTCCTGATTGTGGTGGGCGTCGCGATGGATACCGTGCAGCAGGTCGAGTCGCAGCTGATCATGCGGCACTACGACGGGTTCATGAAGAAGGCGAGGATTCGGGGACGGCGGGCATAGTCGTTCGTCGTTGGCCGCTGGTCGTTCGTCGGTTGTCGCGACCACGACCAGGGACCTACGACCAATGACGGAACGACTACATATGTCGCTCAACCTGATCATGCTGGGCCCTCCGGGGGCGGGGAAAGGTACACAGTCGGAACGGTTCGCGGCGAGCCGTGGGATCCCGAAGATCGCAACGGGCGACATGCTGCGGGTTGCCGTGCATGACGGGACCGAGATCGGGCTGCGGGCGAAAGCGATCATGGACCGCGGCGAGCTGGTCAGCGACGAGGTGATGATCGGCATCGTGCGCGATCGGTTGGGGCGGCCCGATGCGCTGAACGGGTTCATCCTCGATGGGTTCCCGCGGACGGTGGCGCAGGCCACGGCGCTTGACGAGATCATGAACGGCCGCGACCCGCTGATCGTCGTGGACATCGTTGTGCCGGAAGCCGAGCTGGTGCGCCGGTTGAGCACGCGGATGATTTGTGAGGACTGCGGGCACAACGCGGCGCTCGGACCCGGCGACGCGGGGGAACGCTGCGCGATTTGCGGAGGCAAGCTGGTGCAGCGGACCGACGATTCGGAGGCGGTGGTACTGGAGCGCCTGAAAGTGTATCGCGCGAACACGAAGCCACTCGTCGATTTCTATCGGGCGCGCCCGACGTTCCGATCGGTGGACGGCGCGCAGGCGCCGGACCGCGTGGCGGCGGATCTCGCGGCGGCGATCGCTGCCGCCGGAAGCGGGCGCGGCGCGCGGGTCCCAGGCGTCAGCGACCTGGCGGGAGGCGTCCGGTGATTGTCTGCCGATCGACCGCCGAGCTCCAGCGGATGCGGGAGGCGGGGCGGCTGGTTGGTGAGGTGCTGACCGAGCTGGCTGCGCTCGTCGCGCCCGGCATCACGACGGCGGATCTGGACGACGTGGCGGAGAAGCGCATCCGGAGGGCAGGGGCTACGCCCGCGTTCAAGGGTTATCACGGCTACCCGGCGACGATCTGCGCGTCGGTCAACGAGGAAGTGATCCACGGGATTCCGTCGGGGCGCCGTGTACTGAGCGAGGGCGACGTAATCTCGATCGATGTTGGCGCGTCGCTCGACGGCTACTATGGAGACAGCGCGATCACGCTGCCGGTGGGACAGGTTTCGGAGGAGGCGGCGACGCTGCTTCGCGTGACCGAGGAATCGCTCTACAAGGCGATCGCGCGCGTGAAGGTTGGCGGCCGTGTCTCTGACCTCGGGCATGCGGTGCAACAGCACGTCGAGGCCTACGGCTTCAGCGTGGTCCGCGAGTTCGTGGGTCACGGGATCGGTCAGCGGATGCACGAGGAACCGCAGGTGCCCAACTATGGCGAAGCCGGGCGCGGACCGAGGCTGACCGAGGGCATGGTGCTCGCGATCGAGCCGATGGTGAATGTCGGCACGCCGGCGGTGAAGGTGCTGGCGGATGGATGGACTGCGGTGACGCGCGATTCGAGCTTGTCGGCGCATTTCGAGCACACGGTCGCGGTGACTGCCGACGGGCCATGGATCCTGACGGCGAGGGAAGTGCCGGTCGCCGCTCGCAAGTAGGCGTCGAGGCGGGCGTGGGAACGACCGTCGAGGGCGTCGTCACGGAGCAGCTGCCGAGCGGGCTGTATCGGGTCCGGCTCGACGGCGGCAGCGTGGTCATGGCCCACGTTGCGGATCGGATTGATCGGAATTTCGTGCGCCTGATCGTGGCGGACCGTGTGAAGTTGAAACTCTCGCCCGTGGACCTGGGTCGCGGGCGGATCGTGGAGAAGCTATGAAAGTTCGAGCGTCGGTCAAACGGATTTGCGATAAGTGCAAGATTGTCCGCCGCCGCGGCGTCGTGCGCGTCATCTGTCCGAACCAGAAGCACAAACAGAGGCAAGGGTAAATCATTGCGGATTGTGGATTGAGGATTGATTGAGGATCGACGATTGAGGATTGATTTGAGGATTCTATGGCGCGTATAGCCGGTGTGGATCTTCCTCGGACGAAGCGAGTGGAGATCGGTTTGACGTACATCTTTGGCATTGGCCGCGTCCGATCGAACGGCATCCTGAAGGACGCCGGCGTCAGTCCCGACGTCCGCGTCAAGGACCTGTCGGAGGACGACGTGCGGAAGATCAGCCGCGTCATCGAGGAGCAGGGCAGTGTCGAAGGCGACCTGCGCAAGGAGATCTCGATGAACATCAAGCGGCTGATGGAGATCGGCTGCTATCGCGGCGCGCGGCACCGGCGGGGGCTTCCGGTGCGCGGTCAGCGGACGCGCACGAATGCGAGAACGCGCAAAGGGCCGCGCAAGGGCGCCATCGCGAAGAAGAAGGTCATCTAATGGCAAAGAGCGAAGCGGCCGCGCAGGAAGGCGCGACGCCTGAAAAAAAAGAAGGCGCAGCAGGGAAACGGAAGAAGACGTTCAAGAAGCGCGGCGAGAAGCGCATCGTCCATCACGGGCTGGCGCACATCCATGCGTCATTCAACAACACGACGGTGACGATTACCGATACCGAAGGCAATGTCGTGGCGTGGTCCAGCGCCGGCGGCATCGGCTTCAAGGGATCGCGCAAGGGTACCCCGTTTGCGGCGACGCAGGCCGCGCTGAATGCTGGAAACGCTGCGAAGACCGTGGGTATGCGGTCACTCGACGTGCGCGTGAAAGGGCCGGGCTCCGGCCGCGAGTCGGCGATCCGCGCCTTGCAGACCGTCGGTCTGGAAGTGAAGTCGATCCGCGATGTAACGCCGATCCCGCACAACGGGTGCCGGCCGCCGAAGCGGAGACGCGTGTAGATTTGAGGATCTGAGGATCTAGGGATCTGAGGATTTGGGGATTTTTCGAGGGGACTGAATGGCTCGATATATCGGACCGGTTTGCCGTCTGTGCCGCCGTGAAGCGATGAAGCTGTTCCTCAAGGGGGAGCGGTGCTACACCGAGAAGTGCGCGATCGAGAAACGCAACTTCCCACCTGGACAGCACGGGAAGACGCGCAAGGCGAAGCTCGCCGGTTACGGCCTGCAGCTGCGCGAGAAGCAGAAGGTGAAACGCATCTACGGCGTGCTCGAGGATCAGTTTCGCCGCTATTTCGAGGCGGCGGAGCGGACGCGCGGGATCACCGGCGTGACGCTGCTGCAGCTGCTCGAGCAGCGGCTGGACAACGTGATTTACCGGCTCGGCCTGGCGACGTCGCGCCCGCAGGCGAGGCAGCTCGTCCGCCACGGCCATTTCCTGGTCAACGGCAAGAAGGTGGACATCCCCTCGTACTCGGTTCGCCAGGGGGACGTGGTCACGGTGCTCGGGCGGACGCAGAAGAACCCGACGATCGAGCACGCCATGGAAGAAGTGAAGGGCCGCGGGATCCCCGAGTGGCTCTCGTTCGACCAGAACTCAATCACCGGCCGTATCGTGTCGATACCGACGCGCGAACAGATCAATCTGCCCGTGCAGGAACAGCTGATCGTCGAGCTCTACTCGAAGTAGAGCTTAGAAGTTGTGAGTTGTGAGTTGTGAGTTAGGAGTTAAACGTCAGAAGGTAAAGGAAGAAGGTAGAAAGTAGAAGGGAGAAGGGAAGTCTTGTCACTTCCAAGTTCTCACTTCTAAGTTCTAACTTTTCCCTTTCGTAACCCGCCAGCCCGCAGCCTTACACAGACCTGCGGCGGGAGGCTGGCGGTCACTTGCAGGTCTGGAGGCCCAGCTGCGGGCCCGTAGGCGAAAGGAAGAAGCGATGCTCTGGAAAGGTTTTCAGCGACCCAAGCGACTCGAGTTCGAGCGCGAGACTCTCACTGACCGGTTCGGCCGGTTCTACGCCCAGCCGTTCGAGCGGGGCTTCGGCACGACGATTGGCAACGCCCTCCGGCGCGTGCTGTTGTCGTCAATCGAGGGCGCGGCGATCACGGCCGTCAAGATCGACGGCGTCCTGCACGAGTTCTCGCCGATCCCGGGGGTTGTCGAGGACGCGACGGACATCATCCTGAACCTCAAGCAGATTCCGCTGAAAGTCCACTCGGATCAGACCAAGACGCTGACCCTGCGCGTGGACAAGCCGGGCGAAGTGCGCGCACGCGACATCCAGGCTGACGGCGACGTCGAGATCCTCGAGCCGGACGCGCATATCGCGACCGTGGCGGACCACGGCAAGCTCCACATGGAGATGCGGATGAAGCGCGGCCGCGGCTATGTGTCGGCCGACAAGAACTTCGACGAGGACCTCGGCATCGGCTGGATTCCGATCGACTCGGTGCACTCGCCGATCAAGAAGGTCAACTACCTGGTCGAGGCGGCACGCCTCGGACAGACGACCGACTACGATAAGTTGACGGTGGACGTCTGGACGAACGGCTCGATCAACCCACGCGACGGCGTCTCGCTCGCCGCCAAGCTGATTCGAGACCACCTGAACATCTTCATCAACCTCGAGGAGGGCTCGGAGCAGGCTGCCGAAGCGTCGGCCGACGCGCCGCGCACCGGCGCCAGCAACGAGAACCTGGACAAGAGCGTGGAAGAACTCGAACTCTCGGTCCGCTCCTACAACTGCCTCAAGAACGCGAACATCCGCACTATTCGCGAGCTCGTGCAGAAAACCGAGGCGGAGATGCTCAAGACGAAGAACTTCGGGCGCAAGAGCCTGAACGAGATCAAAGAAATCCTGACGACGATGGGTCTGGGCCTCGGCATGCGTGTCGACCAGCCCAGCCAAGCGGCGCAGGAGTAGCTCCGCGGGATCGCAGTTATGAGACACCGAGTCGCACACCGGAAGCTGGGGCGCGTTACGGAGCACCGCATGGCGATGCTCCGCAACCAGGCGACCGCCCTGCTTCGACACGAGCACCTGACGACCACCGTCCCCCGCGCGAAGGAGCTACGGCCGTTTGTCGAACGGCTGATCACCATCGCCAAGCGCGGGATCGCGAACGGCAATGCCAGCGGCGGGTCCGGAGGCAACGAAATCCGCACGTTGACCGCGCGGCGGCTGGTCATGCAGGACGTCCAGGATCGAGAGGTCGTCAGCAAGCTGTTCGACACCATCGCGCCCCGCTTTGCCGCGCGGGCAGGGGGCTACACCCGCCTGCTGCGCATAGGATTCCGCAGGGGTGACAGCGCCGAGGTTGCACACGTCGAGCTCATCGGCAGCGAATTCAACCCGCGCGCAAAGGCCGAGGCCGATGCGGCCTCGAAGGAAGCCAAACCTGCGGCAAAGGGCGTCGGCGGCCGGTTGCGGGCCGCAGCCGAACGGCTCAGGGGCAAGAAGCAAGACGAGAGCACTGAACCGGCGTCGAAGGGCGCCCCCAGAGAAAAGAAGCGTGCAGCGAAGAAAGGGAAGAAAGACGAAGAGTAGAAAGCGATACAGAACGGGCCTGAAGACTCATGGCCGTGTGCAGTTGCGACGCGGAACGGGGCCGAAGACCCATGGCCGCGTGCAGTTGCCTCGCCCCAAAATCAAGCTTCTGAAGGGTTGGACGGGGTCATC
>DASZFS010000188.1:0-19169 GCA_035939575.1 Vicinamibacterales bacterium
GCTCCGGACGTGGGCGGCTCGCAGGCGATGCAGCAGACCTACTTCACGGTCCACGGCCTCGGCGCCGCGCAGACGTCGCTGATGATGGACGGCATGATCATCAACGGCCTGCAGGGCGACGGCGCGATTCAGACCTACACGAACGATGCCGGCCAGCAGGAAATGGTCTACCAGACGGGTGGCGGCAACGTCGATTCGCCGACCGGCGGCGTCAAGATCAACCTGATTCCGAAAACGGGCGGCAACAGCATCAGCGGCTCGATCTTCCAGGGTTACGAGAGCAGCTCGATCCAGGCGAACAATCTCACCGATCGCCTGGCCGGCCTCGGCGTCAAGTCGGTCGACAAGATCGGCAAGTACAACGACACCAACTTCACCCTCGGCGGGCCGATCATGAAGGACAAGATCTGGTTCTTCGGGTCGGGCCGGATCTTCATCGTGAACAAGCCGATCGCGGGCACCTACGTGTCTGACGGGACGCCCGCCAACATCCTTGCCTGCGAGGCGGCTCTCGTCGGCAAGGGCGCGCTATGTCCGCAGGGCGAGGACCCGCAGCATCAGTACAGCGGTCTCGGCCGCGTCACCTGGCAGATGAGCCCCCGCAACAGGTTGCAGGGCTACTACGATCGCATCCACAAGGCGCGCGGCGCCGCGATGGGCGTAGGAGACGATCAGACGACATCGTCGGTCGTGTGGAACTCCCCACTGTACACGACCAACAGCCTCAAGTACACCTCCACGGTGAGCAACAAGTTGCTCATCGAGGGCGGTTTCTCGAGCAACCTCGAGCGCTACAACAACCTGCCGCAGCCTGGCATTGCGCAGCCGTACGGATCGGCGGCATGGCTCGCCGGTGCGCGTCACATCGACACCGGGTTCGGCACGACGTCGGGTTCAACGGTCCAATACGGCAGCTACCCGGATCGCTACAACATGCAGGCGGCCGCGACCTATGTCACCGGTTCCCACAGCACCAAGTTCGGCTTCCAGGATTCATGGGGCCCTTACAACCAGAACCTGAGCGGAAACGCGGACCTGTACCAGAACTACGTGTCCGGGGTGCCAACAAGCGTGACGCTCCTGGGCACGCCGTCGGTGTGGCAGGAGAGGCTGAACGCCAACACGGGCATTTACGGCCAGGACATCTGGACGTTCAAGCGCGCCACGTTCACGTACGGCCTGCGCTGGGAGTATGTCAATGAACAGGTCACCGGCGAACCGGCGCAGAGCGGCCGCTTCGTGAACATTCCGGCGTTCGGCGACATCAAGATGCCGACGTGGAAGACGTTCTCGCCGCGGACATCCGTGGTGTACGACCTGTTCGGCAACGGCAAGACCGCGGTCCGGTTCGGCTACAACCGCTACCAGGCCGCCGCGACCACGACGCTGGCGTCTCTCTACGATCCAGCGAACGGCGTCAACCTCTCTACGCCTGGTGTTTCAGGGATATCGCTGCCCTGGAATGATGCCAACCACGACGACATCGCCCAGGGCGCGCCCGGCTGCGTCTTCAACACGCCCGGCTGCGAGATCAACTTCGCGACGCTGCCCAAGAACTTCGGCACGGTCTCGCTCGCGAGCCCCGATCCGAATATCAAGCGGCCGTACGTCGACCAGTTCAACGTCGGCGCCACCCACGAGATCATGCAGGGAGTGTCGGTCAGCGGCGAGTGGTTCCACAATATCTCGAGGAATCAGTTCGAGCGGAACAACGTCGCGCGCCCCGGCACCTACAACGGCGACGGCACGGTCACCAACGCCAGCTACCGCAAGCTGACCATCTTCAGCCCGATCGACGGCACGCCGCTGACGATAT
Source organism: Vicinamibacterales bacterium (assembly GCA_035939575.1). GTDB lineage: Bacteria > Acidobacteriota > Vicinamibacteria > Vicinamibacterales > CAVVIG01 > DATKHR01. The sequence goes on from DASZFS010000188.1 coordinate 1,817, forward strand.
ACGACCCGATCGCCTCGGCTGCCACGGCCGTGCAGAACGTTGACTCCACCGACCCGAACGTCAAGCAGACGTACAACGCGTTCGAGTTCAACCTCAACGCGCGACTCCCGCATGGCGTCCGCATCTTCGGCGGCACGGCGACGGATCGGTTCGTGGCGTTCACCTGTCCGCTGGCCGCGACCAACCCGAACTTCCTCGTCACGATCGGCGGGACGAACTACTGCGACCAGACCAACAGCAGCATTCCCTGGCGCACGCAGTTCAAGCTCGCCGGCACGGTGCCGCTGCCGTGGTACGGCATCATCCTCAGCGGCGCGTACCAGGCACTCCCCGGCTACCTGCTTGGCGCGGCGCAGGCGCTGACTCAGGGCGGCGCGGGCGCTCCGAATCTCGCGCAGCCAAGCGGTCTCGGAACGGCCTGGACGGTCACGTCCGCGACGAAGTACGTCGTATGCCCCGGCAACTCGGCGTCACAGGGCTGCGTGGTAGGCGCCCAGGTGGCTCCGGGCCTCCTCTCTGTTCTGAGCGTGCCGCTGATTCCGCCCGGCACGGAGCAGACGCCCCGCCTCAATCAAGTTGACTTCTCGATCGCCAAGCGGATCACGGTCGGCAAGATCAAGATCGACCCGAAGATCGACCTGTTCAACGCGCTGAACTCGGACGGTTACTTCTCGGTCAAGTCGACGACGTTCACGCCAATCGCGGCGGGCGCGACGCCGACCGGTCTCAATGGCTCGGGCGGCTCGTACCTGCTCCCGGCCAGCGTCATCCAGGGCCGTCTGCTCCGAATCGGCGCGGTCGTCAACTGGTAAGCGTGCAGCGTAGTTTCAGATAGGCTGAGGTCGGCGCGGGCTGGTTCGAAGCCCGCGCCGATCGCCAGTCCTCCGCCAGTCCCTCAAGCCATCCGAGCGCGCGGCCGAGCTGGTCGTGGTATCTTCGATCGACATGTCCGTCATTCCGCTGCTGGCCATCCTGGTTCAGACGCTGACCGGCGGCACGGTCGACGCCCTCAAAGCGCCGGCAGGCACGAGGGCAATCGTCTATCTCTTCACCAGCACCGACTGTCCCATCTCCAATCGCTACGCTCCTGAAATCCACCGTATCGAGCAGGCGTTCGGCCACAAGGGCGTGCTCTTCCGGCTCGTCTATCCGAGCCGCTACGAGAGCGACGCTGCGATACGCGACCACTTGAGATCGTTCGACTTCGGCGCCGTGCAGGCGGTCCGCGATTCCGAGCTGTCCCTCGTGAAATTCGTCGGCGCCACGATCACGCCGGAAGCGGCCGTGGTTGTCGACGGCAGGGTTGTCTACCGCGGGCGCATCGACGATCGCTACGTCGATCTCGCTGTCGAGCGCCCGGCGCCCACGACACACGACCTCGCGGACGCGCTCGCGGCGGTCCTCGCCGGACAGTCCGTGCCGCGCCCTGTCACACAAGCGGTCGGCTGCTACATCTCGGACCTCACGCGATGACCCGCGCGCTTGGCGCGGTCTGTCTGGCGATCGCTCTCCCGCTCTTCGCGCGGCAGGCGCCACCAGTAACCTACGAAGGGCAGATCGCGCCGCTGTTGAAAGATCGCTGCGCGATGTGCCATCACCCGGGCGGGTCCGCGCCGTTCTCCCTCCTGACCTACGAAGACGTGAAGCGCCACGCCGGGCAAATCGCGACCGTAACCAGGAATCGGTACATGCCGCCATGGAAGGTCGAGCCGGACGACGGCCCCTTCATTGGCCAACGACCGCTGAGCAGCGGCGAGATCGATCTCCTTCAGCGCTGGGCCGACGGTGGCGCGAAGGCGGGTGTGAGAGATCCGCGTCAGAAGCCGGGGGTGGACGCCGGACCGGCCTGGAGCGAGGGGTGGCAGCTCGGCACGCCAGACCTGATCATCACGCTGAATGAACCGTATCAACTGCAGGCCGCGGGCACGGATGTCTTCCGGATCTTCGTGTTGCCGATTCCGGTCGACGCGGAGCGCTACGTGCGCGGCCTCGAGTTCCGTCCGGGCAACCCGAAGGTCGTCCACCACGCGAACATCCGCGTCGATCGAACGCCGGCTTCCCGCGCGCTCGACGCCGCGTCGCCGGGTCCCGGTTATACCGGCCTGATCCTGCGATCCGCGGAGTATCCCGATGGGCACTTTCTCGGCTGGACGCCGGGGCAAGTCGCGCCGCTCCTGCCTCCCGACCTTGCCTGGCGACTCGCGCCGCACACCGATCTCGTCGTCGAAGTGCACATGCAGCCAAGCGGCCGCGCCGAGCTCGTGCAACCGTCCGTGGGCCTGTATTTCGGAGACCGCCCGCCCACGCGCACGCCCGCCATGCTTCGCCTCGGCAGGCAGTCCATCGACATCCCGGCCGGCGACGGCGACTACACGGTCACCGACTCGTACGTGCTGCCCGTGGACGTTGACGTCCTCGCGCTCCAGCCGCACGCGCACTACCGCCTGCGCGAGGCGCGGGGAGAGGCGACGCTGCCGGACGGCACGTCGAAGCGGCTGCTCTTGATCAAGGATTGGGACTTCCGCTGGCAGCACGTCTACCGCTACGCCACCCCGCTCGCTTTGCCGAAGGGAACCACGTTGTCGATGCGGTACGCGTACGACAACTCCCCATCGAATCCGCGGAATCCCGAGCGTCCGCCCACGCGCGCCCGATGGGGTCAACGCTCGTCGGACGAGATGGGCGACCTCTGGATTCAAGTGCTGACGCACAGCGAGGCGGACCTCGTCACGCTCGACACGCAGTTCCGGCGGAAGGTCGCGGCGGAGGACGTCAACGGGTACGAGATGGAGATCCAGCGTCATCCCGACGACGCGGGGCTGCATGACTCGGTGGCGCTGCTGTGCCTCGAGCTCGGCCGGGCGGAGCCGGCGGTCGCGCATTTCAGGAAGTCTCTCGCGATCAAGGGCCCCTCGGCGCCGGCGCACTACAACCTTGGCACCGCGCTGACGCTTGCCCGCAAGCTGGACGAAGCGGTCGACGAGTACAAACAGGCGCTTCAAATCGATCCAGCCTACGCGCCCGCGCACAACAACCTGGGAAACGTGTGGCTGGCACAGGGCCAGGTGGACGCCGCGATTCGCGAGTTCCGCGAGGTGGTTCGCCTGCAGCCCGATTCCGCCGCTGCAAAAGCGAACCTCGCCGCCGCGTTGCTGCACAAGTCTCCGCCCCGCTGACCTGCGACGCGCTGTGATACATTTCGCGCCGGGAGGGGTGCCCATGCGTCGCACGCTTGCGCTGCTCGCGCTCGGTGTCGGTTTCGTGGCGGGTTCTTCGGGCCTTGGCGCGCAGGGCGACGGGGGATACCGGCTCGTGGCGAACTGGGCGAAGCTGCCCGCCGGGCTGTACTTCGGTTTGAAGGACGCGCCACCGCCTCCGGCTGAGCGCGACGCCCAGGCCGCGGCACGCCGCGCGCGTGGAGGGCAGCCTCCGCAAGGTTCGCAGAGTGCACGAGGTTCGGCAGGGTCAGGGGAGGGACCGACGAACCAGCCGGGCATCTCGGGCCTGGCGATCGACGCGCAGGATCACATCTACGTCTTCAATCGCGGCGTGAAGCCGGTCATGGTGTTCGATCGCGACGGCAACCTGCTCTTCGCCGGCGCCGATCAGGTCATCAACGGCAAGGCGATCAACCCGTCGTGGCAGCACTCGGGCGGCGTCGACTGGGACGGCAACGTCTACGTGATCGAGCGCGACGCCCATCGCATCGTCAAGCTGTCTCCGAAGCTCGACAAGTTCCTGATGCAGCTCGGCACGACGAACGAGAAGGGCAACGATGCGACGCATTTCAACCTGCCCTCCGGCATTGCGATTCTGCACAACGGCAACATCATCGTCACCGACGGATACGGCAACAATCGCGTCGTGATGTTCGACAAGAACGGCAAATTCATCAAGCAGGTCGCCAAGGGCGAGGGCGGCCCGAGCGACAAGGGCACTGGGCCCGGCGAGTGGAACCTGCCGCACAAGCTGGCGGTCGACGCGGACGAGAACCTCTACATCATCGACCGCGAAGGGCATCGTATCGAGGTGTTCGACCGGAGCCTGAACTACATTCGCGAGATTCGCAACGACTGGAATCCGTGGGACGTCCACATCTCGCGGAAGGGCACTGACGGGATCGGCTTCATCGCCGATCACAAAGACGAGCGCGTGCAGAAGTTCCAGTTGAAGGACGGCAAGATCCTGGCAACCTGGGGAAAACAGGGATGGGGGCCGGGCGAGTTCGACTGGGTTCACGGCGTCGTCGTCGATTCGAAGGGCGCGGTGTACGCGGCCGACACGTACGGTCAACGGATCCAGAAATTCGTGCCGGCGACCGCTGGCACTACGCAGGGGCACGACTGACGATCTGACGACTGCGCTGGGGGTGCTACGTCTGACGCCGAAGGTGCTGCGACTGACGCCGAAGGTGCTGCGACTGACGCCGAGGGTGCTGCGACTGACGCTGATCGTGCTGGCCGTTTCGGCCACAGTGCCCGTGCGCGCGCATGACCTCGAGCGCACCCGCGTCCTGCTGACCTTTGGGCGCGACGGCTCATTCGTGCTCGACGTCTCGAACGATCCCGCCTGGCTGAAACTTCGGCTCGAATCGATCCGTGGATCCTTCAGCGATCGCGTCGTCCTCTTCGTGGACGGCCGCGAGGTCCGGCCGGAATCGGTCGAGCTCCTGCCGGCGGCGGTGGCAGGGGTGGCGAGCGACGTGCCGCTCGCCACGTATCGAATGCGTGGGCGCATGCCGATCGCTGCACACATGCTGCGTTGGTACTATGGTCTCGTGATCGATCCCTACCCGCTGACGGTCCGCCGGGCGGACGGGCGAATTCTCGTTGAGGAAGTCGCGGGTGACGCGTGGAGTCGCGAAATCGACCTGAGTGGGCAGTTTGTGCCGCTGGCCCGGTGGCCAATCGTCGTGGTTGTCGGGCTGCTGGCCACAGGCATCGCGCTCCGCCTCCGCGGTACGCGCTCAGCACCCTCAGCGTCAGGCGCAGCACTCTCAGCGTCAGGCGTTGCACCCTCTGCGTCAGGCGTTGCACCCTCACCGTTCGGCGTAGCACGTGTGATGATCCTCGCTTGCTTGCTTGCCGCGCCCCTCGCCCGGAACGTTGAGGCCGTCCAGGACGCCGCGCCGAAGAAAGTCGAGATCGTGAGCGTCACCGGATGTCTTCGCGAGGCGACGCCCGGCAACTGGACGTTGACGAATGCGACCGAACCTGTGCCGAGTTCCGCGAACGCGCCTCAGCTGAAAGAGATACCGTCCGTGCCTCAATTGGGCAAGGGCGAGTTCTCGCTGATTGGCGTATCCGAGTTCAATCTCCCTCCCCACAAGGGGCACACGGTCATCGTGAAAGGCCTGCACATCAAGGCCACCGGAGCGAGAGGGGTCAGCCGCCTCAATATCACGTCGGTGACGACCGTCAGTGCGTCGTGCGTAGCGGGTGCGGAGAAGTAGCAGAAGGGGCACGAGAAGTAGGCTAGACTACCCCTGAAAAGAGGGCCTCATGAAGCGTGTGACGCCTGTGATCGTCGGGACCCTGGCCGTCGCGGCCGTGATTGCGGTCGCCCCTCTGCGCGTCGAGACCGCCCACGCGGCTACCGTCGCGGGCCCTTCGCCGACGTCCACGCTGACCTACACAAAGGATGTTGCCCCGATCGTGTACTCGAAATGCACGATGTGTCACCGGGCCGGCGAGGTCGCGCCGATGACGCTCATGTCGTACGAGGACGTCCGGCCGTGGGCGCGCGTCATCAAGAACAAGGTCCTGTCGCGCGAGATGCCACCCTGGGGCGCCGACCCCGAGCACACGCTGAAGATGCGGAACGATCGCAGCCTGTCGAAGGAGCAGATCGACACGATCGTGCGGTGGGTGGACAGCGGCGCGCCCAAAGGCAGCGACGCGGACCTGCCGCCCTCTCCGACGTTTGCCGAAGGCTGGACGGCCGGTCGCGAGCCCGACGTCGTGCTCGAGATGCCCGTTGAGGTCAGCATCCCGGCGGAAGGCGAGCTGGGCGTGCAGATGTTCTACTCTCCGGTGCCGTTCAAGGAAGACAAGTTCGCCGAGACGCTGGAGATTCGTCCAGGCAATCGCGCGGTCGTCCACCACGCAGGCGTGTTTGTCGTCGACATCCCCGAGGGCGCGAAGATCGTCGACGGCCGCCTGGTGACGCCGGACGGCAAAGCGTCGACCGATCGCGGACAGGGCTTGGCCGGACGCGCGGACGAGGCCGCTCTGCCGGGCGCGAACAAGCTGCTGTCGTGGGTGCCCGGCCGCGGTGTGGACAGCCACCGCGCTGACATCGGTAAAAGGATTCCCGCCGGCAAGTACATCAACTGGCAGGTGCACTACAACCCGACCGGGAAACCCGAAAAGGACCGCACGCGGCTGGGCATCTGGTTCAACAAGGTGCCGGTGACGCACGAGCTGCTGATTCGCCAGGCGGGGGATCCGCTCGCGACGACCAAGGGCGGCCTGTCGCTCTATCGCGCGGAGGGCAAGGAAGTCGAGTATTCCGCAGACGAGGGGAGCACCCGCCGGCGGAGCAAGACACCGAACATCCCGCCTTACGCCGAGCGCTGGTCGTTGACCGGGATCACGCCCGTCACCGAGGACATCACGCTCTACGCGATGTCTCCGCACATGCACCTGCGCGGCAAGAGCCTCAAGTGGGTGATCGTGTATCCGGACGGCCACGAGCAGACCATCCTCGACGTGCCGAAGTTCGACTTCAACTGGCAGATTCAGTATGAGCTCGCCGAGCCGCTGAAGATCCCGGCGGGCAGCAAGATTCTCGGCATCGGGTTCTACGACAACTCGCCGAAGAACAAGTGGAATCCCGCGCCGGAAAAGGAAGTGTACTGGTCGGAACAGAGCTGGGACGAGATGTACCAGCCCTTCACCGAATACTCAGTCGACAGTCAGATGCTCAGCGAGATGACGGTTGGCAGGCCGCAGGGACAGAAGAAGTAAAGCTTCTAACTTCACGTGTGCATGACGGTGATGCTGAACGTCACCGGCGACGTCGCGTTCCCGACGTCGGCGATCGTGACGCAGTACGAGCCGGCCGATATCTGGCTGCTTCCCAGTTGCGGAGTCGTCCCTGCCGGGGTGGTAATGAAGCCGTTGGTGAACAGCCCGCAGGAGCCGTCGATTTGCGGTTGACCGACGCCCAGTTGCATCGCGATCGTCGGCGGCGGGCCGGCCGCCGTGAGCGTGATGCTGAGGTTTCCCACGTTGGTCACGGTAAACGGGAACGCCGCGCTCTGGCCAACCCCGACGGTCCCGTTGAAGACCTCGGTCTTCGTTGGCGGCGTGACGACGACAGGCGTCAGATTGGGCGTTGGATCGGCCGTGGTGCACGCGGCGCCGATGGCGGCGACCAGGGCCGCAGCTCCCAGAGTGACAACTACCCGCATCGACCCTCGCTTTTGCCCAACCGCAGGCTGACTGGCACCACTAAGCGTATCAGATTCACATAAACCGAATTCATCCATTACCTTAACGATCATTCTTACTTCCCTCATTACCCTGCTCTTGACGCTCGTCGGCGGCATTCCGGGGCGTGCGCAGCAGACGCCAGACGGCGGCGCGCTGTACATCGAGCATTGCGCGGCGTGCCACGACGGCGCCGATGCGCGCGCGCCGTCCGGCGACGCGCTGCGCCTTCGTGGCCCGCAGGCGATCGTTGATGCGCTGACGTCGGGCCCGATGCGGTACCAGGGCTTGCCTCTCAACGGCGCCGAACGCCGCGCACTGGCGGAGTTCGTCACCGGCGCGAAGCTGCGCGGAACGGTGAGGGGCGATGCGGTTGGGCGCTGCGCCCGAATTCCTCCGTTCACGGACCCATCGTCTTCCCCAGCGTCGCAAGGTTCCCCAGGGTCTGCGGGCTCTCCAGGGTCTCCGGAATGGAACGGCTGGAGCCCCGCACTCGACAACACGCATTTCCAACCCGGGGCGCAGGCGGGCCTCACGCCGGCCCAGGTGCCGCACCTGAAGCTGGTGTGGGCGTTCGGATTCCCTGACGCGGCGTCCGCGTGGGCGCAGCCGACGATTGCCGGCGGCCGGCTCTTCGTCGGCAGCCAGAACGGCACCGTGTTCGCGCTCGATCCGAAGAGCGGGTGCAGCGTCTGGACGTTTGCCGCGCACGCAGGCGTGCGGGCGTCGGTGACGATCGGCCGGCGCGGTACGCGAGTCGACGGTCGCGGGCGCGGGTATTCCGCGTTCATTGCGGACCAGGCCGGGTGGGTCTATGCGGTTGACGCGGCGAGCGGCGCGCTCCAGTGGAGCCGCCGGATCGACGACCATCCACTCGTCCGCCTGACGGGATCGCCGGTCTACCACGCGGGCCGCATCTACGTGCCGACTTCCTCATACGAAGAGGGCGGCAAGCCGCCCGGCTATTCGTGCTGTACGTTTCGCGGGAGCCTCGTCGTGTTGGATGCCGCGAGCGGTGAGATCGTCTGGCGGCGCTTCACGATCCCGCAGCCGCCGTCTCTTTTGCGCGCGTACGCCGATGGCGTCGAGGTCTGGGGGCCGTCGGGCGGCGCGATCTGGTCCGCGCCGACGATCGATGTCAAACGCGGCGTTGTTTACGCCGGTGTCGGCAATACTTATAGCGGCCCGCCACAGGCCACGGCGGATGCGATCGTTGCGTTCGATTTGCGGACAGGTGCGATGCGCTGGGCGAAGCAGATGCAACCTGGCGAGCGCGACGTGTTCGGCTGCGCCCCCCGCGAGGTGAACTGTGGCGAGAAGGCCGGCCCCGATTTCGACTTCGGTGCGTCGCCAGCGCTTGTCACCGTGGCCGGCGGCCGCGACCTTCTTATCGCGGGTCAGAAATCGGGCGTGGTCTACGCCCTGGATCCCGACCGCCGGGGGCAGGTGGTCTGGCGGTACCGCGCGGGTGGCGGAAGCGGTCTGGGCGGCATTCAGTGGGGCGTGGCGGCAGACCGGTCACGCGCCTATGCGCCAGTCGCCGACATCTACGCCGCCGAGCCGGGAGGGCTGCACGCGATCGATCTGGTGACCGGGAAGCGCGCCTGGTTCGCGCCGCCGGTCCCGCCCGTGTGCGGCACGCCGAGCCGGGCGTGCAGCGGAGCGCAGTTCTCAGCCGTAACCGTGATTCCGGGAGCCGTGTTCTCACCGTCGAATGACGGCGCGGTCCGGGCGTTCTCGACGTCCGATGGCTCCCTCCTGTGGTCGTTCGACACCAACCGCGAGTTTCACACCGTGAACGGCGTCAAGGCCCGGGGCGGATCCATGAACGGGCCAGCGCCGATCGTGGCGGGCGGCATGCTCTACATCGGCTCCGGATATGGAACGTTCGGTTTACGTCCTGGCAACGTATTGCTCGCCTTTGGACCGGGCTGACACCGGTCCGAGCCAGCAACCCGTAACCAGCAACCAGCCACTGATTTGTCACAACTTGTCGCCGGCTCGTCAGCATAAGTCCATTCCCCAGAAGACATAAGCGGAAGATTTGTGCGCGGCTCCGAACAGATTCCATGCTAGATTACGGTCAGATTTTGCTCGACGTTCGACTGAGAGACGCTCGAAAGGAGCCCGTGATGAAGGGTGCGTGGCTGGCGCTTGCAGCGCTGATTGTTCCGGCCAGCGCGATGGCGGCCGATTCCCCGAAGCAGGTAACGTTCACGAAGGACGTCGCCCCGATTTTTCAGGAGAAGTGCGAGTCGTGTCATCGGCCCGACAACATGGCGCCGATGTCCCTCCGTACGTATGAGGAGGCCCGGCCGTGGGTCCGCTCGATCGCGCAGCGAGTCGGCGCGCACCAGATGCCGCCGTGGCACATCGACAAGACAATCGGCATTCAGAAGTTCAAGAACGATCGATCGTTGAGCGACGAGCAGGTCGACACCATCCTGGCCTGGGTGGCCGCGGGCGCGCCGAAGGGCGACCCCAAGGACATGCCGCCGGCGAAGGTCTGGCATGACGAGACGGGTTGGACGCTGGCTGCGAAGTACGGCCAGCCCGACTTGATCATCAAGTCGCCGGAATACACGATGCCGGCCGTTGCGCAGGATGCGTGGTGGCGTCCGACGGTCGCGACCGGTCTCACGGAGCCGCGCTGGGTTCGCGCGATTGAGATCCGTCCGGTCGGCAAGAACGCGCGCAAGATCACGCACCATGCGCTCGCGCGGCTCCAGCAGGCTGAGGACATGCCGCAGGAGCTGTTCACCAATGACCCGAACGTCTCGGGTGATGGCCTCTTCATGGAGTGGGCGGTCGGCAAGAACGGCGACGAGATGCGTGCTGATTCAGGCCGCCTGATGTTGCCCGGCTCCAAGATCGTGTGGGAGATGCACTACCACGCGGTGGGCGAGGAGATCAGCGCGCACACCGAGCTCGGCGTCTACTTCTATCCGAAAGGCCAGGAGCCGAAGCATCGCGAGGTGCTCGCGCTTTTCAACACGTTCTCGGGCTCGGGCGTGGCCCGTGGGCTCGACATCGCCCCGAACAGAGTGACGACGACCGAAAGCTTCGTGACGCTCAAGGAGAACGCGCGCATCGAGAACTTCCAGGCGCATATGCACCTGCGCGGGAAGGGCATGTCAATGGAAGCGCTGTATCCGGACGGCCGCCGCGAGATGTTGAGTCAGGTCACCGACTTCAACTTCAACTGGCACAACATGTATATCTACGCGGATGACGTCGCCCCGCTGCTGCCGAAGGGGACGATCCTGCATTTCCTGGCCTGGTACGACAACACGGCGAACAACAAGTCGAACCCGGATCCGGATCAGTGGGTGGGCTGGGGCGATCGCACGGTCGACGAGATGGGCCATGCGTGGATCAACATCACCTATTTCCACGACGACGAGTTCAAGGCCGAGCAGGCCAAGCGGACGACCGCCAGGACGACCGAGGATCGCGAACGGTAACCTGCCGTCGAATCTTGACCGGGGGGCAGGGGCCCCCGGAGTGACGACCGGGGGGCAGGGGCCCCCGGAATGACGTCAACCCATTCAGCCGAGGCGCCGCCCACACCGTGTGCGGCGCCTCTTTTTTGAGAGTCAAAGAATGCCCGGTATTCGAAGAGCTGTCGGTGGCGTCCTGATGATCGGCGCCTTGGCGGCCGGCGCGCTCGTCCACGGCCAGCAGGGCACCGGCCAAACGCCCTCCCAGTTTCCGCTGTCGAACTCCATCCGCGAGCGCGGCTCGAGCGTGACGGGAGCATTCGAAGGCTGGTTCTACAACAAGGACGGGAGCACGAGCCTCCTCGTCGGCTACTTCAACCGCAACACAAAACAGGAGTTCGACATCCCGGTCGGGCCGAACAACCGGATCGAGCCGGGCGGGCCCGATTTCGGACAGCCCACGCATTTCGGACCGGGCCGCCAGTACGGCATATTCGCCATCAAAGTGCCCAAGGATTTCGGCCAGAAAAAGCTGACCTGGACGATCGTCAGCAACGGGCAGACCAACGCGATCACGCTCCACACCAAGCCCGACTACGTCGTCGAGCCATACGAGGATGCCGCGAGCAAGAACACACCGCCGGTCCTCAAGTTCTCCGCCGACGGTCCCGGCTTCACGGGTCCACCCTTGGCGATCGCGGCCACGTACACAGCCACCGTCGGGGCGCCGCTCGAGCTGACGTTGTGGGCGAGCGATGAAGGGCCGAAGGTCAACGTCCCCGAGCCGGGCGCCAATCGCGGCCGCGGTCGCGGACGGGGACGCGGAGGAGACGCTGCCGCAGCTGCGGCCGCCGCCGCCGGCTTTACGCCGCCTCCGCCGCTCGCCGTCGTGTGGAGCATGCTGCGGGGGCCCGCTGCCGTGAAATTCGACGAGACGCGCCCGAAGATCGAACAGGATAGCGGCGGCAAGGTCACCGTCCACGCGACGTTCTCGGAGGCCGGTGACTACATTCTTCGCGCACAGGGCAACGATTCGACCGGCGACGGCGGCGGTGGATTCCAATGCTGCTGGACCAACGCGCACGTCAAGGTGTCAGTCAAGGGGAGCTCATGACTTCATTGCAACGGTCTATCTCCCAGCTGCCTCCTCGTCCCTGAGCGTCATGCATGTGCTCGATGCTCGGGCAATGAGCCGGCCGTTCCCGTCCGTCACGCTGCACTCGGCCAGGCCGATTGTTCGTCCACGCTGCACGACCACGCCCTCCGCAATGAGCGTCGTCGACCACACCGGTCGCAGGAAGTTGATCTTCAACTCGAGAGTGGTGAAGCTCTCGCCCTCGCCCAGCGTCGATGCGTACGCGAGTCCCATGGCGGAGTCAGCGAGCGTGCTGGGCACGCCGCCGTGTACGGTGCCCATCGGGTTGGTGTGACGCGCGTCTGTCGTCATTTCCATTCGCGCTCGACCCGGTTCGAGGGCCGTCAACTTCATGCCGATGTACGAAGGAAAGGCAGGAGGCGGCAGCTCGCCGGCCATCATCCGGCGGGCGTTTTCAAGCATCGTGGCCATATCTGACCGTATCACAGCGGGAAGTGGTCATTGTTGATAGACTGGGTCGCCGCCGCATGGTCAGCGCGTTATCCACCATCATCCTGGGCTTCCTCCTCGGGATGCGCCACGCCACCGATCCGGATCACGTCGTCGCCGTCGCCACGATCGTCAGCCGGGAGCAGAAGCTCGCTCCGGCGGCGTGGATCGGTGCGCTCTGGGGCGCCGGGCATACGGTGACGATCGCTGTGGTGGGCGGCGCCATTATCCTGTTCAACTGGGCGGTTCCAGCGCGGGTGGGATTGTTGATGGAGCTGGCGGTCGGCGTCATGCTCGTCGTCCTCGGCCTCTACAATCTCAGGGGGCTCACCAGGCTCACGAGGCTCACTGGGCTCACCGGTGGCGGTCAGGTCGTCGCCCGATTCCGAAGCGGTCAGATCGTTCGCCCATTCTTTGTCGGTATTGTCCACGGCCTCGCGGGGTCCGCGGCCGTCGCGCTCGTTGTGTTGACGACGATCCGGCGGCCCTTGTGGGGTGTCGCCTATCTGCTGGTGTTCGGCGTCGGGACCGTCGCGGGCATGGCGCTCGTCACGACGGCGATCGCCGCGCCGATTGCCTACTCGACCCGTCGCTTCGAGATCCATCATCGGAGCAAGCTGCAGCTGGCCACCGGTATGCTGAGCGTCGCGTTCGGGCTGTTCCTGGTTTACAAGATCGGCTACGTCGACGGACTCTTCAGCGCGGCGCCTCAGTGGGTTCCTGAGTAGGGGCCGAGGACTCATGGCCGCGTGCAGTTGCCTCGCCCCCGCCCTCATCCCGCCTCAGAGCCTTCGTTGTTTGACAGCTGACGAGGAATACGGGTATAAGCATGTGGGTCCAACTGCTTTTTCCGGAGTGGATCCAGCTGGGTTTCTCGAAAGGAGCTAAACATGCGCAAGATGTTCGCTGGACTGATGGCCGCCGCCTGCGTGATCGCGCTCGGCGCGTCAGTTTTCGCGAAGACCGAGACGGTCAAGGGCCAGATCGTCGACGAAGGTTGTTACAAGATGGACAAGTCGAACGCCGGCCTCGATCACAAGATGCCGAAGGGCGACACGAAGGATTGTGCGATCGCCTGCGCCAAAGCCGGCCGGCCGATGGCCATCCTCACCTCTGACGGCAAGGTTTACGAGATCGCGGGCGGCCTCGCGGCGGAAAAGAACGCCAAGATCGTGCCGCACGTCGGCCATACCGTCGAGGTCACGGGCGACGTGATGGATCACGGCGACGGCAAGATGATGATTACGGCCGACACGCTCAAGATGCTCAGCAAGTAGCTCGACACGACGCGTTCACACCTATGCAATGATGCCCCGGTGCGCCGTCATGGCCACCGGGGTTTTTTTTGACCACCCCGGCGCCCACCCTCACGAGCTGAAGTCAATCGCTCGGATACCGAACTGCTTGATCTTCGTGTGAAGCGTCTTGTAGTCCGTTTTGAGCAGCTTCGCCGCGCGACTCTTGTTTCCCCCCGTGGCACGCAACGTCTCGCAGATCGCCTGCCGCTCGGCAGCCGCCGCTGCGGCCGTCGCCACCTCCTTGAGCGACTGATCCGGAGCGCGCGCCCGGGCTGGTGCCGGCCCCGTGGTCTCCAGCTGGTCGAGCACCGCGCGAACGGCCTCGGCCCGGACCGCGAGCCCGGTCGTCTGCAGCACCGCCTGCCTGACCACGTTGCGCAGTTCCCGGACGTTTCCCGGCCAGTGATACGCGCGGAGCAGGTCGATGGCCTCTGGCACGATCGCCTGGATCGGGCGGCGCAGCTCGATGCCGACCTCTTCGACGAAACGCTGCGTCAGATACGCAACGTCCTCCACGCGGTCCCGCAGCGCCGGGAGGGAAATCGTGTACTGCGCCAGCCGGAAGTAGAGATCGGACCGGAAGAGACCCCGCGCGACGCGCTCGGGCAAGTCCTCGTTCGTCGCTGCCACGAAGCGAACATCCATGGGCGTGGCGCGCTCGGCGCCCACGGCGTAGACCTGGCGTGACTCCAGCACGCGCAGCAGCTTCGCTTGCAGCGGCGTTGGGAGGTTCCCGACCTCGTCGAGGAAGCAGGTCCCGCCTTCGGCCATGCGGAAGCGCCCCTCGCGGCGGCGCTCGGCGCCGGTGAATGCCCCCTTCTCGTGGCCGAACAGCTCGGACTCCAGAAGCGACTCCGGAATCGCCCCGCAGTCGAGCGCGACAAACGGATGGCGATGGCGCCCGCTGAGCTCATGAAGCGTCCGAGCCACGAGCTCCTTGCCCGTGCCGGTCTCGCCGAGAAGGAGCACCGTGAAATTGGACGCGGCGACCAGTCGCACCGCGTCGACCACGCGCTTGACGTGCGGGCCCGGGCCCATCAGTGACTCGAGGTTGGTGCTGCCGGGCTTGCCCACCTGGCGGCGAAGCTCCTGGACCTCGAGCTGAAGACGCTGGGACTCGAGCGCGCGGCGCACGACGACCAGGAGCTCGTCCTTGTGAATGGGCTTGGTCAGGTAGTCGAACGCACCCAGCTGGATCGCGCGTACGGCGTTCTTGACATCGTGCGATCCGGTAAACATGACAACCGGGACGTGGGGGGCCTTGGTCCTGAGCTTCTCGAGCACCTCCAGGCCCTGGACGTCCGGCAGCTGCAGATCGAGGAGCACGACGTGAGGTTGCTCCACCGAGGCGCGCTCGAGACCGGAAGCGCCATCATGCTCGGCAAGCACGTGGAATCCCTCGGGCTGGAAAAGCGCGTTGACGAAGCGGCAAATGGCTTCGTCGTCATCAATTACGAGGAGCTTCTCGACCATGGCGGCCTCTCTATGGCGTCGGCGCCAGAACTCTGGCATCCATACCATAAGTGAGCCTTGCGATTTCGTCTATACGAATGTCATAAGTCGAACCTGGTCAGCCTGTTAGAGCCCAGGCCGCGGCGGCCGGAGGCGCCGGTCCGGTTCTCGCTATAGACCAGTTGCCATGGAGATGGGAGCGACGTCTGCGACCACGCCGGCGTCGACATTTTCAGGCTCCTACGTCGCAAAGCCCAAGCCGCTCAACCTGAACGCGGTCATCGAAGACATGGGCGAGCGCCTGCGCCAGGCGCTGGGAGAGGGCGTCGAGCTCTCCTTCGCGCTCGAAGCCGACCTCGGCAGCGTATTCGTCGACCCCCTCCACATCGAGCAGGTGTTGATGTCCCTGGTCATCAACGCGCGCGAGGCGATGCCGCACGGCGGGCGTGTGTCAATCGAGACCGCGAACGTGAATCTGGCCGGTGACGATCCGCAGTCCAATCGCGCGCGCGGCCGGTATGTCGTGCTGACCGTGAGCGACAGTGGCTGCGGCATCGACATCGAGACGCGTCGCCGAATCTTCGAGCCGCAGTTCACGACCAAAGCGTCGGGGAAGGGGCCGGGACTCGGCCTGTTCACCTGTCGCGCCATTCTTCACGAGAGCGGTGGATTTATGCGGGTGTACAGCGAGCCAGGCGAGGGCAGCAGCTTCAAGGCTTCTTTTCCGCGGATCGATCGAGAGCCGAACGCGTTGGCGCCCGCGTCCGATCGCGGTCCCGTTGTGGAGGGCGGGTCGGAGACGATCCTCGTCATCGAGGACAACGACGGTATCCGGGTGCTCGCCCGCCGCATTCTCGAGCGGTTCGGGTATCACATTCTCGAGGCGAGCAGCGGCGAGGAGGCGTTGGAGGCTTGCGCCTCACACAACGGCACCGTTCATCTTCTGCTCTGCGACGTTCTCATTCCAGGGCTCGGCGGGCCGGAAATCGCCCGCCGCATTCAAGGTCGATCCGGACCAACCAAGACATTGTTCATGTCGGGATACAGCAGCTACATGCTGCTCCAGAGAGGGATGCTCGGGTCCGACGCGGATTTCATCCAGAAGCCATTTGTGCCTGGAACACTCGCGCGCCGGGTCCGAGAGGTCCTCGATGCCTAGAGCCGCCGCCGCGCGATTCACCTCGGCGGTGGCGATTGGGGTCTGGTCGGTCCTCTGTGTCGCCGCGCGCGGGGAGGCGCAGACGGTCCCCGAGCGTCTCGCGAGCGCCTCGCTCGAGGACCTCATGAACCTCGAGGTGACGTCTGCGGCGCGCGTCGAGCAGCGCGCCGAGGACGTGGCGGCAGCGGTCTACGTCATCACGCAGGATGAAATCCGGCGTTCCGGCATGACATCGGTCCCCGAGCTGCTTCGCCTGGTTCCGGGCGTTCAGGTCGCCCAGATCGACGGCAATAAGTGGAGCGTGGCCGTCAGGGGCTTCAACAGCCTGTTCTCGAACAAGCTGCTCGTGCTCATCGACGGCCGCTCCATCTACAACCGGACGTTCTCCGGCGTGTTCTGGGAGGACATCGATCTTCCCGTGGAGGACGTCGATCGCATCGAAGTCGTGCGCGGGCCAGGCGGCTCGGTGTGGGGCGCGAACGCGGTGAACGCGGTCATCAACGTCGTGACCAAGTCCTCCAGCGACACGCGCGGCGCGCGCGTCGGCCTCGGCGCAGGCACGTTCGATCGTTCCCAACTCTCCACGCGCTATGGCGGGGAGCTTGGCTCCGCGACCTATCGCGTGTCGGCGAGGTGGTCGGACCGCACGGAGTCGCAGACCGTCGATCGCCGTCCGGCCGACGACGGGTGGCACATGCTGACGACCGGCGTGCGAGTCGATTGGAGCCGGGGCGCGGACGCCCTCCAGGTCCAAGGCGGCTTCAGCGGTGGCGGCGGCCGCTCATTGTGGTCGGACCTGACGAGCCCCACGCCCGGCATCACGCCCTCGATCGGCCTCGACACGACGACGAACAGCGGCTTCGCGCAGGGGCGTTGGGCACATACGCTCAACAATCAAAGCTCGCTCGAGGTGCGCTCGTTTTACAGCATCTGGGGCCGGCGGGACGGCGGCGTCTGGAACCGGGAGGCTGTCGGTGACTTCGACG
>DASZFS010000189.1:0-20077 GCA_035939575.1 Vicinamibacterales bacterium
CGGTCGACTTTCGAATTGGCAAGGCTTTTTTCAACCCCACGACCGCGGCCGTCTCGGGCATTACGATGGAGCTGAAGATCCCGTTCAACAGCGTCCATTTTTCGAACATCGGCACTCCGGACCCGTTTATGGATGCCGGCCAGACCTACTCGAACGATTGCGTCATCGCGATCGACCCCGGGAGCATCCTCCACGTCCCGGGCTGCGTGGTGGTGCTCAACGAAAAGAACCACAAGATCGTCCTCATGATTCGCAACGTGCCAGGCGACAACATCAACGCAAGCAATGTGGGCGTCGTCGGCGCGTTCGGGCAGATCACGTTCGAGGTCACGCCGAAGGGATGACGCGTCGCGCTACTCCGCACGCAGCGCCGCGAGCGGGTCAACACGCGTCGCGCGCCAGGCAGGAATGAGGCTCGCGGCGACAGCCAGCCCTGCCAGTACCACGGCCGATCCGGCGAAGGTGGCCGCATCGGTGGGCCGGACCTCGTAGAGCAGACCTGCCATCACGCGGGTCAGCGCCAGCGCTCCCGCGGTACCCAGGGTGACCCCGCCCGCCATCAGCAGCAGCGCCCGGCGGAGCACCGACCACATGACCGTCGATCCCGGCGCTCCGAGCGCCATGCGGATCCCGATTTCGTGCGTCTGCTGGGCCACCGCGCTTGACAGAACTCCATAGACGCCGATCGCGGCCAGCCCGAGCGCCACGATCGCGAACAGGCCGACGATGGTCATGCTGAACCGTTGCGGCTTCACCGTGTCGGCCACAACGTCCACGACAGCTTGCGCGTCAGAAAGAGGCAGTTCCGGATCCAGCCGCTGCATCGCGCCGCGAATGGCCGCCAGCAGCGACGACGGATCGCGGTCCGAGCGGATCATCAGGTTCACACTCCGATAGAAGAAGATCACTTGTGGCGCATTCGGCTGCTGCCAGATCGGTTCGTAGGTCTGCGCGATCGGTTCGGTGCCGAGCGCGCTCTGGTTCACGTCGCCCACGACGCCCACCACGGTCATCCACGGAGCCGGGCTCTGCTCGTTGCCCCATTTGATCTGATGGCCGATCGGGTCCTGATCCGGCCAGAGCCGCCGCGCGAGCATGTCGCTGATGATGACGACGCGTCCGCTTTCGCGACCGTCCGCGTCGGTGAAGACCCGTCCGCGCCTGAGGGGAATGCCGAGCGCGTCGAAGTAACTGCCCGCAGTCCACGAGGCCGCGATCACGCGGCTGGTGGATTCGGGCTGCTGCGCCGCCGCGTCGGCGGTGTAGGTGCGGCGCTCGAGCGTGTGGAGCGGGCGATCGGTGCCGGTCGCCGCCGACGTGACACCAGGGATTGCGCGCGCGGCCTCGACTGCCTGCTGATAGAAGGCCTTGATCTGCGGCCCGCTGGTGTACCTGCCGGCCGGGAGCTGCATGGAGGCGGTCACGACATGGTCCGCGCGGAAGCCGGGGTTCGTCGCGAGCAGGCGTACGAAGCTGCGAACGAGCAGGCCTGCACCGACCGAGAGCACGAGCGCCAGGGCGAACTGCGCGACGACCAGCGCGCCGAGCGTACGCTGGCGTACCCGGCCCCCTGTGCTGCGGCCACCCTCCTTGAGCGCATCAAAAGTCGACCGCAGCGCGGCGCGGAGTGCGGGAATGACGCCGAAGATCAAGGGAGTGACAAAGGCGAGCGCGGCGGTAAAGAGGACGATGCGCCGGTCGAACGCAACGGCTTCCACGCGCGGGAGCGATTCGCCTGCCAGCCCCAGCATCCCGCGCATGGTCCACCACGCGAGCATCAGGCCGGCGGCGCCGCCCATGGAGGAGAGCACGAATCCTTCGGTGACGAGCTGGCGCACCACGCGTGCCGGGCTCGCCCCCAGCGCTGAGCGGATGGCCAGCTCACGCTGGCGCGAGCCTGCGCGCGTGAGCATCAGGTTGGCGACGTCCGCGCAGCCGATCAGCAGCACGATGGCGACGGCGCCCATGAGGACGAGAATCATCCGGCGGCTGTGGCCGACGACCTCGTCCATGAACGGCCACATCGGCAGCGAGAGCTGCGACGCCATGCGGGCGAGGATCTGCGGATAGCGATCGGCAAGCGTCTTGGTGACCGCCGGCAGTTCGCCGCGCGCCTCCTCGACGGTCACACCTGGCCTCAGTCGCGCGATGACGCCGTTGTTGTATTGGCCGCCGAATCCCTGCCGCTGGAACGGCGTGAACGCAATCGGCAGGTACACGGCGCCGGGTTCGTTGTTGTTGTCGCCGCCGCGCGGCGGGAACTCGAAGGACTCACCCATCACGCCGACAATCGTGTACGGCTGACGATCGAGAGAGATGGTCTTGCCGACGGCCAGGGGATCGCGACCGAAGAGACGCGTCCACAGGCCGTAGCCGATCACCACCACGCTGGCATTCGTTCGGTCGTCGTCCGCGGTGATCGCCCGGCCGACGACCGGCGCGACGCCGAGCACGCTGAACATCTCCGGTGAGATGCGGGTTGTGACGAGCCGCTGTGATTCGGCGACCCCCGAGAGCTCGGCGCTCTCGTTGCGATAGGCGAACATCCCGGAGTATGACCGCGCGGCCTCGCGGACGATCTCGAAGTCCGGCGCGGAGAAGTCGAAGTGATCGACCGGCGCGCCCGGTATCCGCTCGAAGATCGTCACGAGCTCGCCGGGATTCTGGTAAGGAAGGCCGCGCAGCAGCACGCCGTCGACGATCGTGAAGACCGCGGTGTTCGCGCCGATGCCTACGGCGAGCGCCAGCACAGCGACGACGGTGAACCCTGGATTGCGGCGTAGGTTCCGCAGAGCGTACCGGACGTCGGCGCGCAGCAGATCCAGGTGCTCGCGCGGCGCCGTCGTCAGGATGCCGCGAATGGTGTCCCACCAGAGCCGGAGCGCGTCCATGGCATCTCCATGCGCGAGCACGTCGCGCCGCTGATCGCTGAAGGTGGCGGCCATGTCGTCGCCGAAATCGCCGCGGAAGTCGGCTGGGAAGAGCCGCAGCAGACGTTTCAAGAAGCGGTCGGCCCTCGACGTCACATGCGGCCCCCGCTCTCAGCCCTGACGCCTGAAGAGAGGTTTGCGGCGCGCGATGGCGAGCGTCTGTTCGAGCCGGGCCGCTTCGGCCTTCGCGACATCGCGGCCGAACGGGGTGAGCTCGTACGATCGGCGGCGCGGCTCGTCCACGCGCTGCTCGCGCACGAGCCCTTCGCCGAGCAGCCGTTTGATGATTCCATATAACGTGCCGGTGCTGAGACGAACCTCGCCGCCGGTGAGGTGCTCGACCTCCTTGAGGATCGCGTAACCATGCGTCTCGCCGTCGGCGAGCGCCACGAGCACGTAGAACATGGCGGGGGTGAGCGGCAGGAGACTCTGGGGGTCGCGTTTGGCCATGTGGCGTACGACGATATGTCGTGACACGACGTAATGTCAAGAAGGGATGATTGGACGACTCAGAATGGGGCTGAAGACTCATGGCCGCGTGCAGTTGCCTACGCCCTCGGTCCCTGACGACCGTCGCCGCCGTTGAAAACCTTGATGGTGGGGCGAGGCAACTGCAGGCGGCTATGAGTCTTCAGCCCGTTCATGAGATGGGTGGTTGTAGACTGTCCCATGCGAACCACACAGCTCAACACGCTCTTCGTGCTGTCGCTTGCTTCAGGCCTGCAGGCTCAGGCTCCTCCCGCGCCAGCGGCGATCACGCCGCGACTCGACACGGCACAGGCGCGCGTGATTGTCGCGACCCTTCAGCCGCGGACACCTTCGATCGCGAAGAACGGACACGCCACAAACCGTGTGCTGATCTACCTCGACAACGGCGTGATGACCCGCAAGGAAGGCGACCAGTCCACCACAATCGAGTTCCGCCGCGGCGACGTTCGCTGGCGCCCCGCGAGCGGCGCCTATGTTGCCGAGAACATCAGCGACCATCCGATTCGCATTCTCGAGGTCGACCTGAAGGGCCCACCCGGTCGTCCGGCGCCGGTATCCGCACTCGATCCGGTAGCGGTGGACGGCAAACACTACAAGGTCGAGTTCGAGAACGATCAGGTGCGCGTCCTCCGGATCCATTACGCGCCGCGCGAGAAGGGCCTGACGCACGAGCACATCCTGAACCGCGTGGTCCTGTACTTGAACGACCAGCCAGGCGCGAAGGCGGACGACGTTCGCATGGCCGGCGCCGCGACGCACGCCGAGGAGAATGCCTCCGACCAACCCGCCGACAGAATCGCAGTCGAGCTGAAGTAGCGGTTCGGTCTTCTGGTTTGAGAACGCGGTCGATGACGATCGCGGTGGATGATGTTCAATGGCGCCGAACTGCTCCGGCGCCATTGAACGTTGTGGAACGGTCAGCGTTACGGCGGGCAGGGTAAGGCCGAGTGCGGCAGCGCGGTCAGGTCCGGATAGCTGAACGCGCCGTGAATCGCGTCGGATGTGGTCCCCATCTCAAACCACTGCAACAACGCCTCGGTCTGCGGGTGATACACGAACACTTCCTTCCGTTCCCTGAGTTTGATCGGGATCGACGTGGTGTTCAGCACCTCGACGGGATCGCCGGTTTCCAGGTTGCCCTGACACATCTTGGAGGTGGCTGGCACGCCCGGGAACTGCCAGACCGGCGTGGCGGTGTTGACAAAGGGATCGTTGAACGTCTCGGAGATCTCGTGGGAGAGCGCGGTCACGTCCTGGAATGCGCGGAACAGTCCCGGGGAGATCCAGCTGGCGTAGTTGAAGAGCCACCGGGGCTGAGGCGTGACGCCGCTCTGGAAGTAGTACGTGTGGAAGCCCAGCACGCAGCAGCCGGAGATTTGCCCCTGGGTGTTGATCGAGAATAGGAACGTGTTGGGATACATGTTGATGTTGATCGCGTCGGTGGTGAAGTTGCCCGCCACGATGTCGTGCACGACCTGGTTGTTGTTCAGCGCGTTGAACAACAGGTCCAGCAGCTCCACGAATGGATCGCCATTGGGCGCGTGGCCGAAGAGGTAGGCCTGAACGGACTTGATCGATCCATCCGGAAACTGCACGTTCACAAACCGCGGGATGGTGAACGTCACGCGGTTCACGAAGCGGGGCTCGCCCAGCACCGTGTGCCAGTCCTCGTCCATGTGATGAAAGAACTCGGCCCGCTGAACGGCGTCGGCGAATTGCAGATGGTGACCGGTCGAGAAATTGGACGTCTCGAAATTCGGGGAGTCTTCAACGAGATCTTCGAAGCCCCCGAACGGCATCGTGGCTCGGATGCTGCCGTCCGCGTTGAGGAGCTGCAGCGACACGGCGGTGATCTTGGTTGGGATGCGCGTCGTTCCGCCTACGCGTGGATCGTTGCCGACCATGATGAACGGAAAGACCTTTCCCAGACTCGGTCCGGCCTGGCCCGCGAACGCTCCGGCAAAGGTGGGCACGGTGTCCAGCCCCGTAATGACGCCACCGACAGGACTGGTTCTGGATGTTCCGGCCGCGAAGTTCGCTGCTCCGGCGCCACCACCGGATCCATTCGCGTCCGCGGAGAAGCTCCCCTTGGACGTATCCGCATTGCCTGGGAATATCAGGAGGGGCGAATCGGTCACCGTCTGCGCAGCGCTATCCAGCGAAATGGCGGGCATGCGGGCGTAGCTCGCCAGCCCGTTGGGAACAACGTCATCCTGGGCGGCGGCGGTCCCGCACAGACAGGCGACCAGCGCCATCGTGAGGAATGCGATCATGGACCGAACCGAAGTCGTCGTCCTGCTGCCCACGTGGGAACAGCGGACAAGAAACGCGTGGAACATGTGTCTGATCCTCCTGAACTCGAGTCTCCGGTGTGACGCTCAAGCCCGGCGGTATCCTACACTGCGCACCGTCGCTCAGAACGAACTTCTTGTCTGTTGTGACGTCATTCGATCCGCTTACATATCTGAAATTCCAGGACGCGTCTCGCTGATTCGAGACGCAGAGATTAGTCGCGCCCGATCGAGACTTCCGGCCCGCGCGAGCGCCTGGGCGACGAGCTCGGGTGGAGCGCCGCGCTGTGCCAGCAGCGCGATGGCGTTGCGGGTCGTGGAGGGACCGGACTGAAGCTTGTAGTCGAAGGCCAACCCCGCGCCGTCAATCGTGTCCGTGAAATGACACGCGGCATAGAGTCCCTGGAGCAGGTCCACCAATTCCTGATCGTGCGTGGCGGCGAGGACGACGTGCGGCGTGGGCTGGCCATCCAGGTGCGGCGCCAGAAGCGCGCGGAGCACCGCTTCCCCGGCGGCGATGCGCTCGACGGCGTTCGTCCCTCGAAACAACTCGTCGAACAGCAGCAGCTGCGGCACAGACGTCCGGGCGGCGTGGACGAGTGCAAGCACCGATTCGACCTCGACGAGATAGTAGCTCTTGCCGGTCGCTGAGTCCCACCAGAGGAAACAGGACGTGCCATGGTGGCGATTCGAGTGAGCCTGACTGCGCAAGCCACCAGAGATCGTAGGCGGCCGGCGCACGAAGGCGGCCGAGCGCGAACTGCACCCGCTCGCGCGCGGAGGCGTCTTCGCTGACTCGTGTCACGAGAGATTCGAACGCCGCGAGGTGTTTGCCCTGGGGCCTCGCGCGAAGCCTCGCGTAGAGCGCCTGCTGCCCGACGACGCTCTCGGTGCGGTCCAGCACCGAGAAGACGTCGTTCATGTTCAGGTCGTCCCAGGTGCGATCGTCGAGTGAACCGCCAGTCGCGTCCGCGGTCGCGCGGGCGTGATGACAGGCGGCAATGGCGGCCATGTCGCGAGCCCGGACCGGTGCCTGACCCCAGCTCGCACGAATGAGTCTCAGATGCGCCGCCCGATTGCTCCGATTCAATACGAACAGAGCCGTCCACAGGACCGCCACCGCGAGCATGCTCAAGACGAGCGTCAGAGGCATGGCCAGATTCTCGCTCATCCTCACCGGGTCGGACGTGCGCGGGTAGAATCTGGCTATCTGGAGGAGCTCAGGTGAAAACGATGTCGAGCGCCGACCGGTTCTCGCGGCGCGACTTCTTCAAGAGCGCTGGTGTTGTCGCAGGCGCAGCCGGCGTAAGTAAGGCCGGCGTGGCCGGCGTGAACAAAGCCGTGAGCAAAGACGCCATGGCTGCCATGACGATGGCCCAGGCCGCCGCCGCGGCCGCCGCCGCGGCCGCGCCGTCGCCCCTTCCCGAGGCCGCAGCGTCTCCATTCCCGGCCATGAATCGCCGTACGCTCGGGTGGCTCCGCTTCCTCTGGGAGAAGGCGGTCACACAGGACGACTGGAGCAGCAACGGCGTGCCCCACCCGTGGTGGGACCGTTATACCGCCCCCGTCGTTCTGAGCTATGGCCGCTTCGACCTGTCGTACTCGGCCTACGGGATCATGCTGATGGCGGACCAGACGCCCGCCTGGCGCGAGGTCTACACGCGGATCACCGACGAGTTCGCGAAGCGCTATCCCACGTACTGGGGCGCCATCGACTGGCTCACCCAGATTGGCGACGACCCGAAACGCGCGAAGTATCCCCCGGCAATCATGGCGACGCTCCCGCCTGACCTGCGCGGGAGCTACAACCGTTTCGGTTGGGTGGCGAACGGTGTCGAGCCGTGGGGCCTACAGAAGGATCCGATCGGCGCGGATGGGTATCTCTTCTTCCGGGGGTGGTTCCACCTCCTGCTGGCGACCTACAAGTACGTGTCCGGCAGCGACAAATGGGCGAGCCCCTTCACGGTGACGGGCTACGGCGACGAGGTGTTCGAGTGGGATCACCATCGCCTCGCGACCCGTCTCGAGGAACAGTATCGGAAACGGCCCGAGGGGCCGCAATGCGAGAACACGAAGATCTGGTTCTACTGCAACAGCGCCGCGGCGCTCGGCATGTACCTGTACGACAAGGTCTACAACAAGCAAACACACCTGGCTGCGGACAACTTTCTCGAATACGCGCGGAAGAACTACGTCGGCGTCGGCGCCGACGGCAAGCTCCAGTGGGTGACGAGCTATTACGACCCCCTGGCGAACTTCAAGCTCAATGGCCCTGCGGCTGGCGGGATGCTGGCCGCGTTCCTGATTGCGCCGCAGAACCGTGAGTTTGCCGCCTTCCTCTATGAGGCGGCGGCGAATGCCGCCGGCGTTCGTGTCCCCAACGCGCAGGTTCGGTCGAACCCCGGACTGTTGGTCATGGCGCGCGAGCTCGGCGACGCGCAGGTGGCCGAGCGGCTGCAGGCCGCGGCAGAGCGAGAGGCCGACCCGCGCTTCTTCGGCAGGAACAACGAGATGTTCGGGTGGTGGGGCAGCTTCCCGACCGAGGGCTACCCGCGCGGACAGATGAGCGCGAACATCATGGTGTCGCAGATCGGTCGCGCCGGCGACTGGATTCGTTCACTGCAGGCGCCGTTCCTGGACAAGTTCACCGCGCCGACCGTCGAAGGCGTGGACTTCCCCGCGATGGGTCTCTTCCAGGCCTGGAACGACCCGGCGAGCGGAACACTGAACGTCGGCACCTACGCGGCGTCGCCGGACAAGCGTGGCGCCGCGACCAGCTTCACGATCTCCAACGTGCCGAATGCGAGGGCGGTTCGGATCACCGTGGACGGCCAGCCGTTCACCCGATTCGAGGTGACCGGTCCCACCAGCATCAGGATTGACAGTACCATCGACCAGCGCCAGTTCCGGATTGTCACCGGATATCGCGGCGCGGACCGGAGAGCGGATGAGCAACCGCGACCACAGCAAGGACGGGCCGCGGGAGTCGCTGGACAGGCGCCCGCTCAACGACAGGCCGACAACAGCCCTGAAGCCGATCGCCCCGCCGCTCGCAATTTCTTGTCTGTCAAAGGCGTTGGCTGCGCGTGTTGCTCGGCCTGATGACTCATCTGATCAGGACAGGACTGAAGACTCATGGCCGCGCGCAGTTGCGAGGTGGCCTGAAGACTCATGGTCCGCGTGCAGTTGCCTCGCCCCAAGAATCAAGGTTCTCAACAGTTGGACAGGGCGGTCAGAAATCGAGGCGTAGGCAACTGCACGCGGACCATAAGTCTTCAGCCCGCGTAGAGTCTTCAGCCCACCTCAAAGCCCTCAGTGGAGGCGTCATGCCGTCCTCCCCGTCACACTGGCGACGCCCTGCCACAAGTTCATCAACGTGGTGCGCGACTGGCGCACTTCGCGGAGTCCCGCGGCCGTGATCTGAAAGTATGTCTTCGCTCGCCCGCCGCGTTCGGCGGTCGGTTCGCCGAGTCTCGAGGCGACGAGCCCTTTGCGCTCCAGCCGGTCAAGGGTGATGTAGACGCTGCCGAGGGCGACTTCGCGCCCGCTGCTGTCCTCGATCGCCTTCGAGATTGGCACGCCGTAGGCTTCGTCCCCCACGCGAATCAACGCAAGCAGCACCAGCAGCTCGAACCCTCCCAGAAATTCACGCTTCGCCATTTACTAAACAATACTGCATAAATACGCGCGCGGCAAGGCCCCGAGAGGATCGTTCTGACTACAGGGCCTGCACGTCCGGCTCGATCCACCGCTCGCGGGCGTCACTGCTGAACAGGCGCGCGCGCGAGTAGTACGCGAGCGGTAGCTCCTGATCGAGAAGACGGGCCACCAGGCGCACCCACGCGACCGTCAACGTGTATTACGATATGGTAATATACGATAGTAGTCAACATGCCACTTGACCTGATCCCGCACGTCCATCGCGCCACGCACCGGATCGCGCTCTTCCTGGCCAGATCGCGCGCGTTCAAGGTCTCGCAGGCGGAGGCCCATATCCTGGCGCACCTGGTTGCCTTTGGCGCCAGCACCGTCGGAGAGCTGCACACGGCGCTGGCACATCGTCGTTCGACGCTGACCAGCATCCTCGACCGGTTGTTCGAACGGGGGCTGATCACTCGTGAAACGAGCTCCGTGGATCGACGCAGCTTTGTGATTGCTCTCACGCCCAAGGGGAGGAAAGCCGGACGAGGGGTCTACGACAGCCTTCGCCGGCTGGAACGTGACGCGCTTGGCGGCTTCACGCGCCGTGACATCGAGGCCGTGACCAACGTCCTTTCGGCATTGGCGGGTGAGAGAAGGTAGCTGGCCATCATCTCCTTCGCTGGCGAGAGCAGCTGCCCCAGGCTGCGTACCCGCGTGGTCGATGCCTGCTGGCTCGCGCCAGCCAGCATCCCGAGCAGCAGATGCGCCGCGCCGAGCGAATCGACGTCGCGCCGCATCACTCCGGCGGCCTTCCCCTCCTCGATGATGTTCACGATGAAGCGGGCGGTCTTCGCGAACACCGTCGCCACCTGCGCCGAGAATCGTCTGTTCTGCCGGTCGAGCGCGACCTGTTGGAGAAACAGGCAGATTTCCGGCGCGTCGCCGAACAGCTCCGCGTACGAGTCGAACAACTGAAAGAGGCGCTCGGGCGGCGTGCGCCGCGCCAGGACAGGCTGATGGACGACCTCGAGCCAGCGCCGGCGAATGCGATCGAGGATGGCGTGAAACAGGTCGTCTTTGCTCGCGAAGTGCCAGTACATGGCGCCTTTGGTCACGCCCGCGGCGCGGGCGATCTCGTCGATCGACGTGCGGGCGAAGCCACGATGAGCGAACAGCCGCAGGCAGGTCGCCAGCAGGGCCTCGCGCGTTCGCTCGCTCTGCTGCGCTTTCCGAGAGGCGGTGCCGGTCGGCATGGCTAGCGATGGAGGGCGGCGCCCCGGGTGATCTTGTCGACGATCTTCTTGTCGTCGCGCAGCGCCAGTCCCGCGACGTCCATGGCTGCGGGTGTGTATTGGCGGACCGCCGCACGATTGGCCGCATCGTGGCCGGTCCGGAACATGTCATCGATGTAGAGCGCCACCCGTACGCCACACTCCAGAGCGCGCCGGTAGATCGCCTTGATCGTCGCCGCGTCGGCGCTGAGAACGATGGTCGGCTGCACGAGCAGGCGATGGTAGACATTGCCCGCGGCATCCTCGTAGGGCGCGCCGAGCAACCCGTCCGCGGCGCCGACGATGCCGCTCGTCAGGAACGCGGTGACGTTCAGCTTCTGCCACGTCGCGAGATCCTCGCGCACCACCACCGCAATCTTCGTGTGGAAGGTTGGTGCGTCCATGGCCTTGAGCCTAACATACCAATCGGTTAGTATCTACACTCTCGCGTGGATGGGCGGGACCGGCGAGGGCATGGGTGAAACCGAAGACCGATCAGTGCTGGGTGTGCGGACCGCGGAACCCGTCGGGGCTCCAGGTCCGCTTCGAGCCGGTCGGCGACAACGGCAGCCGCGCGCGCTACGTCGCGCGCGCGGAGCACGGCGGATGGCCCGGCGTGCTGCACGGCGGCCTGCTGCTCGCGCTGATGGACGAGGCGCTCGGCTGGTCGCTGTACTTCCATGGAGCCGGCGGCGTGACGGCGAGGTTCGATGCACGCTTCCGGCGTCAGGTGCCGATCGGATCGACGCTGATTATCCGCGCGTGGACGCTCGAGCGCCGGGGCCGGCTCGTCAAGGCGCGTGCCGAGGTGCGCTCCGACACGGACGAAGGGCCGCTGCTCGTGGAGGCAACGGCGTCGATGTTCGTGGGAGAATCCTAAGAAATTGGTTATCTGGTCATCTGGTTATCTGGGAATTGAACGCCTGACGCAAGAACACCGTCCCGCGATCAAGTAACCAATAACCAGACAACCAGATAACCCAATAACCCGGACGACACTCCTTAGAAGTAATGCTTCAGCCCGACCCCGAAGGTCCAGAACTGGCCCTGGTTGAAGGTCGTCAGCGGGGTGTCGAACTGGCTGACGGCGTGAAACAGCCCTTCGACCGTGACCGTTGCCCGCCGATGAAAGAAGAGCTCGACGCCGCCACCGACGTCGACGCCCGGCCTGGTATCGCTGCCGGCCGGCGCACCGTTGATTGATGAGCGATAGTGATAGATGCCCACGCCACCCGTCACGAATGGATGGATCGCTCCGCCTTCCCAGTTGTACACGACGTTGCCGTCGAAGAAGACGGGATTGATGGTGCCGGTGAAATTTCTACCCGTGATGTCGGACCACGTGCTCCCAAGCTGGCCGCGAATCGACACACGCGGCGTCAGGTATCCTTCGAGATCTCCCGCGAGATTGAACCCGCCTCCGAGGCTGGCGTCGGAAGGTGCGCTGGCTCCGACCGATCCGCCGATCGCCCACATGCCGGTATCCGGGACTCGACGCTGCGCGAACGCGGGGCTGGCACCAATCGAGAACAACGACAACGCGACAATGAACCGAAGGCTCGTGCGCATCTTGTCGATCTCCTCTCTGTAAGTAACGCCTCCGACCACCCTGTCGTGGCGGCTTACCGACCAACGCGGTAGCCCTCTGCGTTGCGGCCACCTCTGCTGGACGGTACCAATCCGAAACGACTTCACAGCGCGTGCCACGGTGTCCGGACCGGCCTGAAGCCCTGCCGCCACCGGCTGTAGAGCTGACCCCTCGAATGGACGACTCGGGCTGCATCGATTCCCCTATTCGCCAAGGGATGAGCCAGTTGCGGACATTGCCTGGGGCGGGTCAGCCGCCGCGCAGGATGATGCCGGGAACCGGCTATAGGCTGTCTACGTCTCAGGCTATAGATTTTCTATATGCTCGACGATGATGACCTCCAGGAAGAGATTCGGGCGCATCTGAAGATCGCCGCCGACGAGAAGATCGCGGACGGCGCCGATCCGACACGCGCGACGCTCGAGTCGCTGAAGGATTTCGGCAACGTCACGCTGACGACCGAGGCCGCGCGCCGCGTGTGGACGCCTTGGTGGCTCGAGGCATTCTTCGATCAGGTGAGCGACGTCCGGTACGCCATCCGCGCGCTCGCGAAGAACCCGATGTTCGCGCTGGCCGTGGTCGGCGTCCTGACGCTCGGGATCGGTCTGAACGCCGCCGTGTTCACGATGCTGAAAAGCGTCGCATTCAGTCCGATCGCGGGGGTCGACCGTTCGTCGCAGCTCGCCACGATCTTCCGGGAAACGACCGCCGGCCGCGCGCTCAGCCTCTCGTACCCCGACTACCAGTACGTCCGCGACCACAATCCGGCGTTCACAGGCCTGATGGGATCGAGCCTCGCGACGGTCGGCCTCGGCAGGGGCCGCGATTCCCGTTCGCTGTTCGCCGAGCTCGTCACCGGAAACTACTTCCAGGTGCTCGGCGTCCGTGCCGAGCGTGGCCGGACGCTTCTCCCATCGGACGAGATAGCCCCCGGCCAGCATCCCGTCGTCGTCTTGAGCGACGGCCTGTGGCGGCGCGACTTCGCGGCCAATCCGGATATCGTCGGCACAACGCTCGAGATCAACGATCACCCGTTGACGGTTGTCGGCGTCATCGATCCGTCGTTCCACGGCACGACCGTCGTCTACGACGTCGAGCTGTACATCCCGGTGATGATGGCGCCTGATCTCGGCTTTTCGTTCGGCAGCCGTCAGACGACTCCGTCGGGCATCCTCGCTGATCGCAGCACCTCGCTCTTCGATCCGCAAGGCTTCCTGCGGCCTGGTATCACGACCGCAGGTGCCGCCGCGCAGGCCGACGCGCTCTGGGCGGCGCAGGCGGGTGAGCGGCCGCTCGCGGAGGCGTCCGAGCGGCTGCGAGTCGTGCCGTTCCGGAAATCGCCGGGTGGCGCGCCGGAAGTGCTGCTGCCGACGCTGACGGTCCTCGGCGCGATGGGCCTGCTGGTCCTGATGATTGCCTGCGCGAACATCGCCGGTTTGGTGCTGGTACGGGGCGTCTCGCGGCGCGGCGAGATCGCCGTGCGATTGGCGCTGGGCGCGACGCGCACGCGGATCGTCAGGCTGCTGATCGTCGAGAACCTCGTGCTGGCGGTGCCCGGCGCCATCCTTGGCGTGGTGCTCGCGTCGCGCGGGATCCCGCTGCTGGTGGGTTACGCGGAAGCGCTCGCGGAGCCC
Organism: Vicinamibacterales bacterium; assembly: GCA_035939575.1. Taxonomy (GTDB): domain Bacteria; phylum Acidobacteriota; class Vicinamibacteria; order Vicinamibacterales; family CAVVIG01; genus DATKHR01. Next base: position 13,846 of record DASZFS010000189.1, read on the forward strand.
CGGCGCGTCTTCTTCAACATCGGCGTCGATCGTCTCGTCAACGGATTCGCGGTGCTCGTCGCCTGCGGCAGCGCGCTCGTCTTTGGATTCGTCCCGGCGCTTCAGAGCTCGCGGGTTGATCTGGTGACCGTCATCAATCAGGACGCCTCGCCGCGCGGTGCGGCGCGAGGACGATTGCGCGCCAGCCTCGTGGTCGCGCAAGTCGCCGTATCGCTGCTGCTGCTCGTCGGCTCGGGCCTCGTGACGCGCAGCCTCGAGGCGGCGCGTCGAACGAATCCCGGATACGACCCGTCGCACGCGACGTCGATCGCGCTGGACCTCAAGCAGAACGGCTACGACGAGCGGAGCGGACGCCTCTTCTATCGCCGTCTGCTCGACGGCGTCCGGAGCGATCCGGGCACCGAATCCGCAACGCTCTCGGCCTACGAGCCGCTGGCGTTTCTCGACACGCCGTCGCGGCGCGTGGCGATCCAGGGCTACGAGCCGCGCCGGGATGAAGACCTCGCATTTCTGTCGAACATCGTCGCGCCCGACTACTTCAGGACGCTGCGGATTGCGCTTCTGGCGGGCCGGCCCTTTGAGGAGCGCGACGATGAGGGCGCGGCGGCGGTGGCGATGATCAACAACACGCTGGCCAACAAGTACTGGTCCGGCGCCGCCAGCGCGATCGGCAAACGCATCCGTGTCGCTGACGGCGAGTGGCGAACGGTCATCGGTGTGGCGGCCGACATCAAGTACTTGCGGATCAATGAATCACCGCGCCCCTACGTCTATCTCCCGCTCCTTCAGGCCTACCGCTCGGGCATGATTCTGCACACCCGCGGCCCGGCACCCTCGGACCTGCTCGTGGATCAGGCGCGCGCGCACGTCACCGCGCTCGATGCCAATCTGCCGATTCTCTACGCGAAGCGTCTCGACGAGCGGATGCAGGGTGCGCTGCTCCTGTTCAACCTGATGGCGACGATGTTGTTCGTGTTCGGCCTGGCTGGAATGGCGCTCGCCGCCATGGGCACGTATGGGCTGGTGTCGTACACCGTCAGGCAGAGCACGCACGAAATCGGGATCCGGATGGCGCTCGGCGCGTCGGGCCTTTCGGTCGTCCGGGGATTCGTCGGCCGCAGCCTGAAGCTTGGCGCTATCGGCGCCGCCCTCGGCATCGCCGCCGCGCTCGTGATGACTCGACTCCTCGGCAGCGCGCTCTTCGGGGTCACCGCGACCGACGCGACGTCCTTTGTTCGCGCCCTGGCAGTCGTCCTCGGCGGCGTCATCATCGCGACCCTCGTCCCCGCGTCGCGTGCGGCACGTACGAATCCGCTGACTGCGCTGCGGCATCAGTAGGCGTCGACGATCGGCGTGCCCGCCTCACTCCTGTCAGAGGGAACACCGGGAGCCCAGAGAAAATTCCACGACTCGAACCAGCGATCTTCGCGCGTCGCATCCGCGCACTCACGCCATCCTGCAATGCAGATGCGCGAGCTCGTTCACCACGCGCGCCAGTTTCGTCACGCGTAAGCGACGACGGCTCGAGTAACCGCTTCGGCACATGTGGCGGGAGATTCAGCACAAATGGCCGGTGGGCGACATGGCAACAGAGTTGCTGAGTAACCGACCTGGAGAAAATACATATGCTTCGTGTGCGCGTTGGTTTCGTGGCAGTTGTTTCGATGTTTGTTGTTGGATGCAGTGGATCCTCGTACCCGTCGTCGCCGACGCCGGGGCCCACTCCGGCGCCACCCGGCACGGGATCGGGATCGTCGACGAGCATTTCGATTCCGAGCGGCGCCGCCACGCTCGGTTCAAACGCGTTCAATCCCAACCCGCTGACCGTCTCGACTGGTACGACCGTGGCGTGGATGAATACCGATTCCATCGCCCACACGTCGACCTCTGACGCCAGCGGGTGGAATTCAGGAACGCTCGCGCCGGGTCAGCAGTTCACTTTTACCTTCGCAGCCGCCGGTACGTTTCACTATCACTGTGCCATTCATCCTGGAATGATCGGGACGGTCGTCGTCCACTAACAGGCGGACCGCCGCCGAGCATGCCGACCGCGTTGTCTCACACATACGCTCAGCCACGAAGCTCGAGGGCACGAAACGAAACTCACGTGTGCCTTCGTGCCTTCGTGCCTTCGTGGCTGACCGTGCCCGTCGTGAGATCCGCCGGCGCCTGACACCGCCACGCTGCCGTGATGAGCGGCGTGAGATCGGCGACGCTCACCGCGTCAAGACGTACCAGGACTGCAGGAAACCCGTTGTAGTGCGGCTCGGTGAAGAACTTCGTCGGGTCGGCGGAGAGCAGGCGCTCCTTCTCCGCCAGATCGGCGACGCGCACGGCAATCACACCGTGATTGGGCACGCGAGGTTTCTTCGGGGCGACGCGCTCCATCCAGACCCAGACGAACGATTTCAGCTTGCGCTTGTTCGGTACCGCGAACGCGAATCGTCCGGGCGGCTGTTCGGCCGCTGGCAAGGACAAAGCGATCCGCCGAACGTCGAGCTGACTCGCCATCGCTCGCGAGTATCTCATGGCCGATCATGCCTTCTTTGGCTGAGCTTTGCCGGGCGCCGGCCGAGGTGTATGCTTCCCGGCCGCAAGGAGTCCGACATGCGCTCGATTGCCGCCGCCGTTCTTTCGATCGCAACCCAGGTTCCCGCGAACCTGCCGCCTGCCTACCCGCGTGCTGGCGCCGTCAAGATCGTCGACAACGACGGCGTGCAGGTGTGGAACATCTCCTGGCTGAAAGGTAAGCCGTCGCCGCTGCACCGGCACCTCTACGATCTTGTCGGCGTCTACTACGAGCCAGGTGACCGCATGATCATTTCGCCTGACGGCGCGAAGCGGCCCGTGTCGACCAAGGCCTGGGACATCGCGTTTCAGCGCGCCGGCCTCACTCATATCGAGGAGGGCATGAGCGACTCCCCGCTGCGTGCGATCTTCGTCGAGATGAAGCAGCCTGGCGCGTACGGCACGGCACCACCGGCTGGCGAAGCGCCCGCCTTTACCGCTGAGGGCGCGACGCAGAAGCTCGATAATGGGCGCGTCACCGTGTGGGAATTCACGAGCGCGCCGCCCTTCACGTCTCATCGCCACACCCATGACGCCGTCGTCGTCTCCCTGGGCGGCAATAGCCCGAAGGCCGCGTGGGTCAAGCGAGGGACTGTGCACCGCGGCGAGGGCGAGTCCCAGGCGTCGCGGATCTATGTGTTCGAAATCAAATGACTATTTCTTCCACAGCCGCTCCCACCATGCCGGCTCCGATTGAGGCTGACCGTTCTCGCCGAGACCGGCTCTCTTCCGGATGTCGGAGGGGTTCCAGCCGGTGAGCGACGCCAGCCGTCCGACCTCCTGCTCGCGCCGGTCCCTCACGTTGGCGCGATAGGCGTTTGCGGCATCGCACGAGTCCTGTCCTGTCCACTGGTGGCGCAGGATGTAACGTCCCTGGAAGTTGGCGCGGTCGGCCGTTTCCTGAAACACGAGATCCTCGGGGAAGTGCGCGCTGTCGTAGCGAACATGCAGCCGCGTGAGGAACACCGCCGGCGCCCGGCCGCTCGCGCCCTCATCCCAGAACACGCCAACCTGGCGCAGCTCGTCATTCGAGAGCGGATTCGACGCGCACGGATCGCACCACCCCATGTCCCATGCATACTCGAGAAACAGCGCACGCCGATCGGCGTTCTCGACCTGCCGCGTGAACATCGCCTTGTAGAATTTGGAGAACTCCCCTTCATCCTTCAGATACACCGGCAGCTCCATGTCGGACGGCAGCTTGGCCGTGCGATAGTTCGTCGTTTCCACGCGCCCCTTCCGCGTCAGTGCGTACACGAACAGGTCCTGCGGTCCGTTCGCGTTGACCATGCCGAGCCGGATCGGCAGCATGAACTTCGGTGATTCATACGCCACCTGCAGCGGGCGCAGGTACGAGAAGCCGAGCCTGGCCTGCTCCTTCAGGTTCACCCGCGCGACGAAGAACCGCATGTTCTGTTTCAGATAACTTGACAGCACCTCCGATGCCCCGTTGGGAATTCGATAGCCGTTCTCTCGGAGCCACGCTTCCAGGCCTGAGCTCTGTTGCGCCGAAAGGATCAGGATGTCGTATTCGCCAACCGTGTACTGCGCTTCGATGGTGACGCCTCGGCTCTTCGCTGAGCGTTCGGCGTCCATAGCCGTCATCGGACGGGCTGCCGCGGCAGACTGCATGAATTCGCGCCGCAACACCTGACAGGGATCTGCGTCGAAGTACTCGACGAGGCGCGGAGCGGAATACGCGTCGAGGTGATCGACGAGTGTCTTCTCGCCCACGTGAATCTGCTCGCGCTTGAGGAACGTCGGCACGGGGATCACGATCGCGAACTCCTTCGGCTCCCCCTTGAAATCGTTGGCCATCGTCATCACCGTGCGGTCGCCATCGCGAACGAGAACGACCTGCGAAGCCTTGTTGAACAGCTTCGTGTCAGCCTTGGCGACGTAGAAGCCGCAGAAGCCCAACAATGACGGCGTTGACAAGGCCACTATCGACGCAAGCGCAATTCCAAATACCGTTCGTTTCATACTGTGCTCCTTCTACGCTGCCAGCGGGGTTCGGGAAACCGTGACTTGTGGTGACGACCAGGAGTAACGGGAGCCTGGCAGGAGCCAGTCGATCAGCGGCACCGCCATCGACCACACTCCCAGCGACCAGAGCAGCCCATTTGTCCTGAACAGCCGAAACTGCACGTACCAGGCGACGAAGGCGACAAGGCCGGCGAAGACCACGCGTCCTGCTCGTGAGTCAGGAGTCGTCTTCGGATCGGAAATCATGAAGAAGGTAAACAGCAGCAGCGCCCCGCTCTCGAGCCGGTGGAACGGAATGGCGAGCGGCTCGCCTAGATAGATCGACCGGCCGACCACCAGCGCGGAATAGAACACGATGAACGCGTAGGTCACATCCGCGCGCGCCGCGCGGTTGACGACAATGCCGCCGACGCACGCCATCAGGAAGGCAAAGAACGCCGCCGACCCCCATTGCCCAGGCGAAACCCAGACCTGATTGGTCAGAAGCATCATCGCGACGAGTCCGCCGTTTGTGGGGTTGAAGATGTGCTTGCCGCGGAATCGGATCACGAACTTCGCGGCGATGGCGATCACGGCCGCCAGGACCGCAAGCTCGGCGCGGTTGGTGCGGAGGAGAAGGCAGAGCGACAGGCCTGAAATCAGCGCGCTTCTCGCGTTGACCCTGGCGCCGGTCAAACGGTCGCAGCAGGCCTGCGTGGCGAGGACGGTCAGGAGTAGGAGACAGACGCGGGCCGGGGTAACTCCGAAGTCGAGCCACCCCATCCCGTAAGCGAGCAACGAACTAAGCGTCGCAATCTGATACAGACGCGGATCGGTCATGCCAGAAGCTCCTCTGGCAAGAGAACGATCGAGTCTGGATTTCTTGCAGCGAACTTACTTCAGCCCCAGGACGTCCTTCGCCTTAGAGCGTCCCGCTCGCGAGACTCGGATAGAGGCTCTGCGCCGTCCTGGCGAAGATCCACTCCTGGTCCTCGGCCGACAGGCACTGGAGAGTCTCCTTCGCCTTGCCCAGGGTGGCGGAAAGCGGTCCAGGTGTGGCCGGGAAATTCGAGCCCCAGGCGATGTGATCGCTGCCAAACACGTCCACCAGTCTGGGGAAGAACGTCTGCGGGATCGCCTTTCCGGTCGTTGATCCCTCAATTATTCGCGGCGTCAGCTTCAAATAGATGTTCCTGAACGGCTGCATGGCAAATAGCGACGACGCCTTCTCGTAAGGCGCGCCGTCCGAGAGGTCTGGCCGGCTCATGTGGTCAAGGAGAATCTTCACCTTCGGGAAGCGCTCTGCCAGGCGGGCGACTTGCCTCAGGCCCGAAGGGTCCGTCTGCAGGCAGATCGCGAGTCCGGCCTCTGAACACACCTGCCATGCCGGGAACGAACGCGGATCATCCATCGCGCTCGGGTCGAACGCCTTGGTGCTGCCTCCCGTGAACAGCCGGAGCCCCGTGACGCCGCGCGTCATCCAATGTCGAATCTGCGCCGGGGCGTCCGCGTGCACCAGATCGACCGACCCGACGGCCGTCAGCCGGCCTGGATATTTCGCGATGGAGTCGGTCAAGTAACTGTTGTCGTAACCGTAACAGGTCGAGGCCTGGACGATCGCGGCCTGCTGAACTCCCGCCGCATCCATTTCTGCGATGTATCTGTCGATGCTGAACGGCCTCTCCTTCGACCAATCCGA